>DAOPIR010000027.1:0-20309 GCA_035399245.1 Candidatus Limiplasma sp. | reverse complement strand
AGCGCCTATGCCGGTATTTGCCCTGGTTGTTAAGGATACGGTCAATCCTTATATGCTGGTGATGTACAACGGATTTCAAAAGGGCTGCGCGGAAATCGGCGCAACACCGGTGATCGCCGGCCCCGACGCAGAGGGCACACCCACGCAGCAGCAGGCTATATTGAACCTGATCGATCAGGGCGTAGCGGCTATCTGCATTGCGGCAAACAACCGCGACGAGCTTTCTGCCGCCTTGCAGCAGGCGCTGGCACAGGGCATTACCGTTATTTCGCTTGATTCGGCCGTGTATCCCGAAGACAGGATGCTGCACATCGAGCAGGCGCCGGCGGATGTCGTCGGCCGCGTATTAATCCAAGCCGGCAGCTCCATCCTGGGCGGCAAGGGACAGTTTGTTATCCTGACCACCACCAAAAACGCGCCCAACCAGACCAGCTGGCTTTCCTGGATGGAAAAGGAGCTTGCCGACAAGCCCGAGGATTATGCGGGACTTACCCTTTTGCAAATCGCCTATGGCGAGGATGACTACAACATATCGTATCAGGTAACTATGGATCTGCTGGACACATATCCGGATCTGGATTTGATCATCTCCCCCACCTCCGTGGGGCTGCTGGCTTCGGCGGACGCCATCACCGCCGCCGGAGCGGATGTAAAGGTAACGGGACTTGGCTTGCCGTCCGATATGCAGACGCATATCATTTCCGGCGTCTGTCCGTGGATGTACCTGTGGAATCCCTCTGATTTGGGTTATCTGGCCGTGTATGCCGCCAACCTGATCAGCGAAGGCAAGCTTACCGATACCGCCGGGGCGATCTTCACTGCCGGCTCGCTGGGCGAGCGTATCATTTCCACAAGCGCTGACGGCGGCACGGAAGTGGTGCTGGATAATCCCATTATGTTTGATATCACCAACGTTGCGGTTTGGGCGGAGTTATTCTGATTGGTTCAAGCAGCACCCAGCCGTATACCGCAAAGCCCTTGAAAGCTATATGCTTCAAGGGCTTTGTTCGGTTCGCGGCATGTTGGGATGAATCGGCAGAGTTTAAAAATGCTCCATTTTACGGTTGACAAAATTGATTTTCTGGCCGCGCCTGATAAACGCGATATCAATCTCGCCTCCCACGCCCCTTGTGCCCACCGACAGCCTTTGGGCCTCAATCGTTGTGTTGATATAAAACTTTGCCAGATCAATGCAATCCTGCAGGGCAAGAATATTGTAGGGCACGATCGATGCATATTTGCCGAGGGTCGAGTTCAGCTTTTGCTGCTGCTGCTTGTTAAGCTGCAGCTCATTGGTCAGCGTTTGCGGCAGTCTGAAATCAAATCCCTGTGACAATCGGTGAATGTACTCAATTTGTCCGCCATAGGTAATGCCGAATTGCGTGCCCGCGGAACGCTCCTGCGGAACCGGCCGCCTTGGGATATCGATCACAAATACCTTGCCGTAGATATCGTTTTCGTCAAATCCGGCAACAACAAACGTCATATCCGGAATATTCACGCTCTTCTCAATGGGCGGCATGGATCGTTTCCATTGATCCAGGTAAAATTGGCTGACGCGTTTTGCGAAATCCTCAACCGACAGCCGGTTGGAAGGCAGGGTGCTCTCAAACTCCGGCAGAAAGCTTGCCGCCGTCCTTTGCTCGCTTTGCCCGATCACAGCTTGCCCGTACGTTACAACCCCGATATATTCATTGGGTTGCGCAAAGCTGATCAGCTTGGTTGCATGATCGAAGTAGCAATTTGATGTGTCGGTTCCGGTTGCGCTTTTCTTTTTAACGCCAAGCGTAATCCTGCTTTCCGCCGCCAGCACCAGCCCCTCGGGGGATTTAATTACGATACCCAATGACATAGGCCCATTCTCCTTTATAGCCGATCCGATCCGTACAGTATAATGCAGTGTGTCAGAGCGCGCTGAGCAATCCTTTTCCGTAGTATAATACACCTAACCGGATGGTGTCAAAGCCCCGCTTATATGCAAAGCCCTGCAACCTGTTTCCCATGTTGCAGGGCTTTGTTATGCGTTGATCCTGTATCCCGCTTCCGACAGCCGTTTCTTTAATGTATCGGAACGGCTTTAGTTCAGGCACGCAGCAGCTTTTCAATCTTTTGCTGTGCAATTTCCACGGTTTCTTCCGGTGCCAGCTGATGGACGCGCTGCGTCATCGGCAGCTGATAATGGGCCTGCGCCACCAGCTTATATCCCAGCGGGAACGGCAGCGCGTCCGCAACCGCCAGCAGCGGCATCATGCGCCGCTGGTACGCGGCGGCCTGCGCAAGCTTACCCTCCCCAAACGCCTGATAGATATCTGTTACCCAGTCCGGTACGGATGCGGCAAACGCCGTCATATTGCCGTCCACACCGGCGGCAAGCGCCGGAAGCAGGCAATCGTCCGTGCCGGTGTAAATCAGAAAATCCTCCCGCTGGGTGTGAAGCTGGCACAAGTGCGAAATGCGCTTCATATCAGCGGATGAATCCTTGATGCCGACGATATTGGGAATACGCATCAGTTTGCTGACGGTATCCATAGCAATGCCGCTGGTAAAAAACGGCACGTGGTAGAGTATCACCGGTACCGGTGAGGCCTTCGCCAGTTCCTGATAAAACGCAAAGATTTCCTCCTGCGTATGCGGATAGTAATACGGCGGGCAGGCCACGCAGGCATTGTAGCGCAGCTCTCCCGCCAGCCGTGCACAGGCGATTGACTGGCGCAGGTTTGGCGTACACGCACCGGCGATCAGCGTTTTATCATTTCCGATGCCTTCCTTTGTTGCAATATAAATCGCCCGCTGCTGGGCAAAGGATAAATGCGGAAATTCGCCGGTAGACGCGCAGGGAAATACGCCGGTTATCCGGCTGTCGGACAGGCGCTCCGCCTGGGTACGCACCACCTGCAGGTCCACCTGCCAGTCCCTGTCAAACGGGGTTACCGTAACGCCGATGGCGCCGCGCAGTTGTTTCATAGCAGCCCTTCCTTTTCATGTTGCTGATTTTATCTATTCTACGGTTCAAAGTATAAAGCTCCCTTGCCGGTGTGCAAGCGTCACTTTCCGACATACGGCGTGCAGAAATCGTCCGATGCCGAAAAAAACCGTACGAATCAGAAATACACGATACAATGCAAGAAACTCAAAATTGAAATTCTGAAAAACCCCGATATAATGGAATGAGCATGGTATGATACCGGAGGTGAAACGTGTGAAGCGTCCTGTATGCCAAGGTACTGTTCCTGTGGTTCGCTGTGCGGATTGCGCTTCGCCGCTTCGCCGCGATGAAATCGCCATTACCAAGCGCCTGATCAGCCGGGGCGCTACGCAGTTTTTCTGTATTGGCTGCCTCGCACGTCGTCTGCACGTGCCGGAAGCCGCAATCGAGCAGAAGATCCAGGAATACCGGGAAATGGGCTGCACCTTGTTCAGCCCTTTATGAGAGGGATAAAGCCATGGATATTTTTTCCGGAAAACTGCCGTTTTTCAAAGGGAACCTGCACATGCACACCACATGCAGCGACGGCGCCCTGTCTCCGCAGGCGGCCGCCGACCTCTACCGCGAGCACGGCTATGACTTTATCGCCATAACCGATCATAATACAGTCGTACAGGACACGTACCGCGACGGCGATCTTTTGCTGCTGTCCGGCATCGAGCTGGCCTATGAGCTGCCCGCGGAAGAGCTGCATATCGTTGGCATCGGGATGTCCAAGGCTTTGGGAGATTCGCTGGATATTACCCACGGCCCGCAGGCCGCGATTGACGCCATCCGGCGCGACGGCGGACGCGCGCTGCTGGCACACCCCGCATGGTCGCTGCTCACCCCCGGCACCATTGCCGGACTGCACGGCTTAAGCGGCGCAGAAATCTACAATTCCATGTCCACAGCGCCCCATAATTGCCTGCGCGCCGATTCCTCCCTGGTGCTGGATACCGCTGCGGCACACGGGTGTATACTTCCGCTGGTTGCCGTGGACGACGCGCATTTTTATGGCGGGGAGCACTGCCGCAGCTACATCATGGCGCAAATGGAATCCCTCACGCAGGCATCTCTGCTGCAAGCGCTGGATACCGGCCGCTTCTACGCCTCCCAGGGTCCGGAGATCTACCGCTATTCTGTGGACGATAAGGAAATTCGGCTGGAATGCTCCCCTGTATCTTCCATTATTTTCTACAGTAACCTAAGCTGGGTTAAAGGCAGATGCCGTATGGGTCACGGGCTTACGCAAAGCATATATGACCTGCGTGCGCAGCAGGGCGAAACCTTTGTACGCTGCCAGATCATCGACGAAACCGGCAACAGCGCCTGGACAAACCCGATTTCGGTTCATCCGCAGTAATTTTTCACTGTTCGTTCGCACCTCGCCATATCAAAACATATCGCCGCCTTGGCCAGTCGGCAAAACAAACGGAAAGGGAGACAAACATGTACACAAAGACACCGCCTATGGGATGGAATTCCTGGAACACCTTCGGCCCGCAGCCGACAGATTCACTGGTTCGCGAAACCGCGGACGCCATGGTATCGCTGGGCTACCTGGATGCCGGATACGACTATGTCATCATCGACGACGGCTGGATGCTGCCGGATCGTGACGAAAACGGCCTGTTCGTCGCCGATCCCGAAAAATTTCCCTACGGTATCCGCGCGCTGGCCGACTATGTGCACAGCAAGGGACTGAAATTCGGTATCTACTCCTGCGCCGGCACGCGTACCTGCGCGCGCTATCCCGGCTCGTTTGACCATGATTTCAGCGATGCCCGACAGTTTGCCCAGTGGCATGTGGACTACCTGAAATACGACTTTTGCAATTTCCCTTCAACCGCTAATTGCCGCCAGCGGTATCAAACCATGTCCATGGCGCTGCGTGCCTGCGGTCGGGATATCTATTTTGCCGCCTGCAACTGGGGCTTGCATTCGCCGGAGCTGTGGATGCGCTCCGCCGGTGTAAACAGCTACCGTTCAACCGGCGATATTATGGATAATTTCACCTCCGCCGCCACCATTGCCCAAAGCCAGCTGGATCTGCTGCACTGCAGCGCCGCGCCGTGTTTCAACGATATGGATATGCTAACCGTCGGCATGTTTGGCAAGGGGCATGTCGGATTGAACGATTCCGGCGAAAGCGTGGACGTTGCACGCCTTGAGCAGGAGTATGTTACGCAGTTCGCGCTGTGGGCCTGCATGGGCTCCGCGCTGATTATCGGCGCCGATATCCGCGCGATGTCGCCGTCCATGCGCAGCCTTTTGCAAAATAAAGAGCTGATTGCCATCAACCAGGATGAGGAATGCCGTTCGCCCTACATGGTCAGCCGTGAAGGCGCTCGCTTCTGCTTCCTCAAGCACCTCAGCGATCACACCGTGGCGCTGGTGTATGCCAACCTGAGCGATGAACAGGATGAAGTGGACTGCATATTTGCCGATTTTGGTCTCCCCTACACCTCCGGCATTAAGCTGAAGCTTCATGATATACTCAGCGGCGAAGAAGCCGGCATGTTTACCGACCATTGCCCGTTGGAGATCCCGGCGCACGGGTGCCGCGTTTTCAAAGCCAGTTTTGTAACGGCTTAACTCCTTTCACGATACCGGTTGCACGCATCTCCTTTCCTTGCCGCCCAGGTTAATCCGGGCGGCATTTTTTGTGCTTCAGCCAGATTTTACCCAAAGACAGCCGTATATAAATAACCGCCGTCCACAGATCGTGGACGGCGGTTGTGGCCTGATGGGATTAATATTCCACTTTCAGGGTAAAAGCTTCGGGCGGCGTTTGCAGGCGCAGGATATCGCCCTCCATCGATGTGCCGGCAAGCGGCGCACCGTTGATCTCCACCTGCACAGGCGTCCTTCCCTGCGGCGTGCGCAGGTACAGTGCGATTTCTTCCGGCGCACAGCGCCAGCTCGCCGAAACGTTCAGCGTAATCGCGTCTTTTTCCGCCTGCATGCTGCAGCTTACCGGTCCAAAGAACGTAGCCATGTTCTCAAACCGGATTGTTTTTCCGGCGTCAAACCAGGTTCTGGGCGCGCCCTGCAGCAGGCAAAGCGCATTGCCCTTTTCCCGCAGAAGATGGTTGCGCAGATTGACGATAAACTGCGCCTCGTCCGGCGTTTTGAAGAAGGGACCAAATCCAAGCCCGAAATCCGTAATCGGATGCTCGGTAAAGCAGTTCACATCCCGGTACAGGTTCTGCGCGAAATCGTTGAACAGCATGCGGATCGCGCGTTCGCTCTCGCCGCGCTCCAGATATACCTGATCGTTGAACAAAAGGTTTGACTGTATGGTCATGCCCCCGCGGCTGAACCAGTATTTTTCCCGGTCTACCGCGCGCCCGTAATCGCGGGAAAGGAACAGGTTGTCCTCCTGATCACGCAGGATCCAGGTCGTCTTTGCGTCATCCGGTGCCAGCAGCCCGCACGATGTAAGGTGCAGCGGCCCATAGGCAACCTCGCGGAACCATCCCCAATCGCGGCCGCGGATTTCCGCCTGTGTGGGAATATGGGGCATATATCCGCCCTTGCCGTTGGGTACGGCAGGCGAGTTGGCCGTAGCGCGGGCCACACAGTCCATTATATCGTCCTGATATGCCTTCGCATCCGCCATAATTCGCTCCGCTTCCGGATGGCCAATTTCCCGCAGTGCCTGCGCCGCCGCGAGGATGCCGCCGCAGGCCTGCGCGTTGACCGAGAACCAGCAGCGCCATTCGGGATTGTCCTCCAGATGGCCATGCGGCATCAGCCCGTAATAACTGACCTTTTCGCCGTTGTCTTCCAGCCGCATGGTTGCCTTGCGCTCTTCAAAAATGTAATCGCACGCGCGCACCAGCGTTGCAGCGATTCGCTTAAGCCAGGCATGGTTTCCCGTCAGGCGGTAATGGTCGATCATGCAGGCGAGAATATAGCCATGATCAAGGTTGTAGGCAAACGACGAGGTAATATTGTCCGAATATCCGCCGTAGTTGTTCGCCACCAGCGCCCCGCTGTTGGAGGCGAAGTTCCCGTCCATGCTGCCGGTGCCCTGGCTGACGACAAAGGTTTCCAGGTATTTTTCCGCGTCGTCGTGATAGCCGAGCATATCCAGCATGCGTATCTGCAGGGAGGCCTCGTTGCCGCACGCGCCGTAGCCATAGGTGCCCGCGGGCACCATGTACAGACCGGTGCGCAGATCCCGCATCACCGACAGCGCCACGTGCCACGGCACGGCTTTGGCAAAGTCGTTGAGCTTTTCTTCTTCCGGCAGGGTCAGGTGCGCGCCGCGATTTGCAAAGCCCAGGTAGAAATTCCGCACCCGTTCCAGCTCCGTGTCAAAGCTTCGCAAGCGCAGCGCATCCCAGTCCGCTTCCCGTGCCAGCGAGGGATACGGCATGATCAAGTCGATCCCGTGCGTAGCATAAGGCTCCAGCTCCACCTCGTACAAAAGCGTCGTCGCCACACAGGAGGACGGCGGCTGGCGGACGGGATTGCGGTCGTAGCCTTCAAAGCCAAACTGCGGCTGCATGGACTCGGACGTGGTCCCTGCCGCCGTGAACGGAATACACGATAGCGTTCCTTTGCCGCCGGACCGGACCTGCGCCCGCAGATATCTGTCCGTATAAGGCTGCACGGTCCAGTCGACCTCGGGCGTATCACCGGGACGCACGCGCCCGCAGGCAAGCAGGGCGTCGCCCTGCAGGCAGAGCTGTTCGCCCGGGTAGGTTTCAATCATCAGCTGCGCTTTGCGCGGTTCCGAGGACGCATTGCGGATCTTTACGCGGTTCATCACCATGATGTCCTCATCCCCGACAATGGTTTTGCATCCGGCGTCCATCAGGGTGGCAAAGGTGGTTTGCCGGTATTCGATATCGCGGTCCAGCCACTCGGTCACATACACGGGCACGCGTGCATCAGGCGCGGATTGCGTTGTGTCGTCATTCCCCTCATGGCGGCAGGGCGGATCCCCGCTGGCAAGGCGAAAGTGCAGCTCGTTGCCCGCCCAGTGTGTATCCTTCGTATCCCGCGCGGATACCTTTTGGTTGATCTTATTGGCAAATATGTCGCCGTTGTAGCGCAGCGCAAATTTCTGCCGAACGCCGAGCCAGCCCATCATTACGTACCGCCCGTACCTTGGCTGCATGGTCTTTTGCATGGGCGGGATATTCTGCATGGCGTTTTGTACGGACTGCTCCGCATGCTCCGGCACACGGTCGAAAATCGATTGTTTTCCCGCTGTCAGCTTGCCGACGATTTCCGCGGGATTGTTGCCCATGGATTCGGGCGCGATCAGCAGGTCGAAATCCTCCATATACACCCCCTTTTCGATGTCTTCCGCACGCACGCCAAAGCCGGTATCATCGACGCGGAAGGTAATCACTGTGCGGTCACCGTCTGTTTTCGCGCCTTCCGTACGCAAGTACACGAGATGTGCCGGTGCGAAAATATGCCCCTGGCCCGACACAAGCTCGCCGTTCCAGATACTCTGCGCTTGGACAGTGCCGCCCGCTTTTCCTTTGCCTGTGGCATTGGGGTATACCATGCAGGCGGCCTCGCACACCGTGGCGTCCCCGATCAGCGAAACGGCCTGAATACGCGGTGCGGCCTCGCCTTCAAAAACAATGCGCAGCTTCAGTGCGCGGCGGAACATGGCGTTGTAGTCATCGGACAATACCATCCTGTCTGGATAATCACCCTGAATGCAAAGCACTTCGCTGACATCCATATGATCAAATATCACCTCGCAGCCGCCTGCACCGGTAGTCTGTTCCCCATAGGCGGCTAACCAGCGGCCATGGAAGGCGTCGTCTGTCAGCAGCCAGCCCTTATGCGCTCCCACGCGGCGGTCCTTCTGCTCGTTTGGCCATGAATAGTGCCAATATTCCACATGCCAGTCAGCAGGTATGGGCGAGTTTTCGGCAAAAGTAAGCCGGACACCCCGAATGTCCCGTGGCTGATCCCATTCCATGCCAAACTGCCATCCGCCCTTTTCCAGCGGCGTACAGGTGTATATGCCGCGTTCGTCACGCGGGATCGGCTCAGCCTTCATGTCTCTTCCGGTTTTGTCGTTATACGCGCGAATTCTGGCATACCTGACAGGGTCAAATGCGAGAGGGGTTGCTTTCATTCTGTTTCCTTCCTTTCGTCGATACCTACTCAAATCATATCCAAGGCCGTCAATAAGTGTCAATCAAATATAGCCGCTTTGCATCGCGTTTTTCAGGGATCGGAGAACGCACTTTCCGTAGTTAATCGACGATATCTGTATTGCGGCGGCCTGTGAGCAGGTATGTAGGATTTCGTCTATAGCCGCATCCGGAACAAATATGTATAATGGAAGCGGAAAGATACCCGCACTCCAACTGCTATGCCTGGATACGCAGCGCCCCCCGGGCAGTATTTGCGCAATGGCGGGCGACAGTTGAATTTTCAATGTCTTGAGAACACCGCATCAGCTTGGGGTGACAGGCGTGCCGCCTGTTTGCTTGTCCCTGTCTGTGCGCCATGCCTGCGGCGGCAGCCTGTACATAGACCTTCCGGGAAGGAGACGATCGTAGTGAAGCCTATGTTTGCATTTTTTCACAGCCATATTTTCCGCAAATTCCTTCTGTCCTTCCTGGCCGCGTTCGTTTTGCCGATCAGTTTGGTTTTCGGATATATGCAATACACGAACCAAAAACTTTTAACCAAAGAACTCTATGCGATCAACGAATCTCAGGTCAACTATATGCGCAGAACCATGGACTTTGAGTTTTCCCGCTGCCGCACCATATCCGCCACCCTTTTGAACAATGCCAACCTGAACCTTCTGCGCAAAAAAGCATACGATGATATTACCCCATCCGACGCCCTGCTGCTGATGAGCCTGCGCAAGGTACTCAGCAGCCTTGCGGTCGATCCCACGGTTTTGTCGCGGATTTTTCTGTATATGCCGACCAGCAACCTGTATGTGGATGCCGTGCGCGCCCTGCCGCTGGAAGACGCGCTCTATACGCTGGAGGACTCCGGCCTGCTTCCGGCAGACGACGCACAGTGGCAGGCGATGCTGACGCAGACCTATTCCAGCCAGTGGATCAACGTGGCCAACCAAAACGGCGATACGATTTTATACTACATGCAAACGCTGCCATCCGCGTTTGATACCGATACCTGCAACCTGATGGTCGCCCTGAGCAGCACCTATCTGCAGGATGTTTTTGACGATAGTGATTTAACGGACGGCGCATGGATAGGCATGGTGGACGCAAACGGGAGCGTGCTGTATTCGCCCGATCCGGCGCAAACCTTCCTATCCCTGCCCGAAGACCTTTCGGAAAGCGGCATCTTTATACAGGATCACCTGCTGTATACCTATTGCCGTTCCAAGCTGACGCGCAGCCTGTACATCAACGTCCTTCCGCTGGCAAACATCAACAGCGCACTGCGGGCCCGCAGCAGCCTGGCCTTTGCGGTGCTGCTGCTGTCTTTCCTGATCTGTACGATCATCACGTACCTGACAACCGTCCGCAACTTCAAACCGATCGCCTATCTGAGCACGCTGGCCCAGCCGGATGTGGACGATCCGGACGTGGACGAGTTCACGCGGCTGAAGCTGTCGCTTATGGAAGCCAGCGACGAAAAACGGCTGCGGATGGACCGGGCCAAGTATACACGGCACCTGCTGGATGACCAGCAGCTGATCGGCAACATGCGTAAGACGGGCAATCAAGCGGTGCTGGACAGGCGTCTCAAGCGTGAGGAGCTGGCAACCATCGGCAGCGCGTGGGTGCTGAGCCTTGTGACCCTCGTGGATTTTTCAGACGAGGCGGAAGACACGCAGACCTCTTACCAGCAAACGATGGTACAGCTGCACGATTCCTTTAGCACGGTAGGGTCGCAGTTCTATACCGCGCTGCCCCTGTACAACGATAAGGAGCTGTTGGTGCTGATTAATCTCTCCTCCGACGAGCTGCAGCATCTGGCATACCTGCGAAATTCCTTTACCTATCTGCTGCAAATGCTGCGCAGCAGCTTTTCCATCGACTGCCAGATTGCCGTGAGCGCCATTCACGATTTTCCCGTGCTCAACGGGCAGGCGTTTTCGGAGCTGATTGCGGAAGCGCGCGTGGCGGCGGAAAATCCCACCGAGGGTGAATCCGTACTGTTCTATTCCACACAGGCGGTGGACAAAGTGATGCATATATCCGTGGAGCACACCATGAGCCGGCTGACACACGCCTGCCTGCGCGGATCGGCCGAGGAATCCGACAATCTGCTCAAACAGCTGACTGAGCAGGTGCATAAGCTCTGTGAGCATCAATCCGCTTCCGAAAAGGAAATCGACACCTACGAGGACGAAAGCACGGAGATGCGCATTAAGCGCCATATTCTGGAAATCGTGAAAAACGAGTATCCAAACCCGATGCTCAACGTCAGCGCGATTGCCGACAAGCTGGAGAAAAACGTGGATTACATATCCCGCGTTTTCAAGCAGACGACAACCATCGGCCTGCTGGATTACATCCACCACATGCGCATCAAGGCCGCCAAGGAGCTGCTGCTTAACCAGCCCAACCTGTCCATTGTCCAGATTGCCCAGCGCGTCGGGTATTACGGCGCCGATTCGTTTATCCGCTCCTTTAAGCGGATCGAAGGCACCACGCCCGGCAGATTTCGCAAAAAGGAGAGCCGATAAGCCGATGATACTCAATATCTCCGAGGCCATCCGCGCCGGGTATGCCGCCCGGGCGGAACAGCTGATCGAAAACGAAGAGGTTTCCATACGCCAGGGCGACGGACGGACATTGGCCTGCCAAAAGATTGCATTGCCCAACGGGCTTTCCGCTTCGGTTTCCTGGGATCGCTGCATGGATATCACGCGGCTCGGCTTCCGGGGCGTACCGCTTGCATATCTGGGCAGAACCGATGAGCGCGAGGATCTGTCTGCGCCGTTTTCCGGCCGGTTTTCCGGCGGAATGTTCTATACCTGCGGGCTTGTCAACGTCGGCCCGGGTGACGATATGCAGCCGACGCACGGGCGTATACACCTGCAGGCCGCCGCGCGGCGCAGCGTTATCCAAACCGATACAGCCATCGTTTTGCGCGGCGAGATGCGCGAAAGCTCGCTGTTTGGCGAAAACCTGCTGCTGTGTCGGGAAATGATATTTCCGCTGGACCGCGCCGAGGTTCAAATTTGCGATACGATCACCAACCAAACGCCGCAGCCCCAGCCCTACATGCTGCTTTACCACATCAATCTCGGGTATCCGTTTTTCAGCGAAGCATTGCGGCTGCAGCTTCCGCCGAACACCGCAACCTATGCCGCAGGTGAATATACGCCCCGGGATCCGGCAGAATTTACGCGTTTTGGCGGGCCCCTGCCCACGGCGCAGGAAAAGGACTATAACCACCGCCTGCCCGATACGGACGGCATTTGCCGGCTGAATGCCGAAAATCCTGCACTTGGCATCGGGTGCAGCTTGTCCTATGGCGCTGCCTCGCTGCCGCTTTTGCAGCAATGGGTCTGCCTGCGCAGCGGCGATTATGTGCTGGGGCTGGAGCCGACCAACAATCGGGTAAACGGGCACAAGCAGGCGGCAGCTGAAGGCAGCCTTCCTGTTCTTCCGCCCTTTGGCACCATCACCACGGAACTCGCGTTATCCCTGTATTCCCTGTAAATTAAGGAGGTAATTTCTTGCTCAAACCTTTTTCACTGGATAGTCTGGCCACGCTTCGCCCGGGACGGTCCCGCGCGATCACACAGGAAAATCCCAACGGTCAGAAAGGCGGCGGCGGCAAAACCGCGGGCGATCTAGGCCCTTCCCGTAAAGGATCGCCCTGTATCCGTGCCGTGCCGCAGGGAGAAACAGCCACGCTGGCGGATATCAAAGGTCCCGGAATGATTACCCATATCTGGATTACCGTGCCGGACCGCACCGACGCGGGCCGCTATGTGTTCCGCGATTTGGTGCTGCGCATGTACTGGAACGGTGAAAAAACGCCGTCGGTTGAAACGCCGCTGGGGGATTTTTTCCTCAATGGGTTCGGCCGCGCCTATCTCGTCAATTCCCAGCCGATCGTGGTTATCCCCAAGCAAGGGCTGAACTGCTATTTCCCCATGCCGTTTTCCGACGGTGCCGTGATCACCGTGGAAAACCAGCATAGCGGCGATGTGCCGGGGCTGTTTTATCAGATTGATTATATCGAGCTGGACGAGCCCATGCCCAATGCCGGTACGTTTCACGCGCAATGGCGGCGCGAGCCTCTGACGCAGCTGCGCAAGGACTATGTCATTGTGGACGATGTCCACGGACAGGGCCACTATGTGGGTACCTTCATTGCGCTGCAGACGCTGGAGCGCGGCTGGTGGGGCGAGGGCGAAATGAAGTTTTATCTGGATGGTGACCGGGAGTATCCCACCATCTGCGGTACGGGAATGGAGGATTATTTCGGCGGGGCATGGTCCTTTGGCGGATATCACGAGCCGGGCAGCATGCAGGAAAAGACCTACAGCACACCCTATATGGGCTACCCGTTTTACAGTCGGGATACGGGAATCCAAAACGAATTTTTTATGAGCGAGTGCCCGCTCATGCGCGCGCTGTACCGCTTTCACATTCCCGATCCGGTGGTGTTTGAAAAGGATCTGCGGGTAACGCTGCAGCAAATCGGCGGGGACGAGCGCGGGCTGCGTGAACGGCAGGATGATATCTCCTCTGTGGCATACTGGTACCAGCAGGAGCCGCACACCCCGTTTAGGCCCTTCCCGGGCGTGCTGGAGCGCAGGGCAAGGTAAGCACAGCATCGTACATCACAAAAGGCCCGTTCCCTTCGGAGCGGACCTTTTTTATATCTGCTGTATCTTACTTTACCCGGTATTTGTTTACAGTATCCATGTTCAGCTCCACGCCGAGGCCCGGGCGATCCGGTATTTCCACATAGCCGTCGGTCACCGTTACGGGTTCCATCACCAGGCTGCGGCTGAGCACGGTTTCCTGGCCGCAGTATTCCAGATACTTGGCATTAGGAAGCGCCGCGATAAACTGCAGCGTTGCCGACATCAGCAGCCCGCTCTTGAAGTTATGCGGTATGATGGGCACCTGATGTGTTTTAGCAAGATCCAGTATCTTTCTGCCTATGGTCAGCCCGCCGCAGCGGCTGAGGTCAGGCTGGAGAATATCCACGCAGCCTTCGCGCAGATAGGCTTCAAACTCCTGCAGGGCGCTTAATTCCTCGCCTGCGGTAATATGCAGCGACGTTGCCTGGCGAAGGCGCGCAAAATCGGCCCGCTGCTCTACGCGGAAAGGCTCTTCCACCCAGTAAACGCCCTCCTGCTCATATGCGCGGCAGGCGTCCAGCGACGGCTTGTATTCCTTCCAGTTCATGGCGATATCGATCATCAGCAGCTTGTCCGGCCCCAGCGCCTTGCGTGCCGCGCGGATCAGCGCCAGATCATGCGCCATATCGTCGCCCAGGTTACCCCAGCCGAACTTGATGCCCGAGTATCCCTTTACCATGTGGTAATCCACCAGGCGCTTTACTTCATCCTCCGTGGAGGGCATCAGGATGCTGATATATGCCGGCACGCGCCGCTGATACGCACCGCCCAGCAGCGTATAGACCGGTACACCCAGCGCTTTGCCGCGGATATCCCAAAGGGCCATATCGATACCGCTGATGGCGTGCATGCCCGCACCGCCGCGCGCGTAATAATACGTGCATTCATACAGTTTGTCCCAGATAACCTCGGTCTCCATCGGGTCCATTCCCATCAGCACGTTGCGCATGCCGCGCTGTGCGCTGTGGGAATCCGGCATATCGATGGCCTGTTTTACCAGATACGGTGCGGAATCCACCTCAGCTACGCCATAAATTCCCGAATCGGTATCAATGCGGATGATCACGGAATCCTGCGTGCCGTCCCCAATCAGCGAAATTTCCGGTTGGCGGACGATATATGCCTGTATGTCTGTAATTTTCAAGAAAAGCCCACCTTTCTTATCCTCTGTTTACTCCCACGGATGCACGACCGCCTTGATCAGCCCTTCCGGCCGTCGGGACACCGCCTCGATCGCCTCAGGCAGCTGTGAAAGCGTATAGCGGTGCGTAACAAAATCGCGGATGCGGATGGTGCCGCGCGCGACCATTTGCAGCAATGGTTCCCATGCCATCTCGTTGTTGGTTACACCCAACACCGTCAGCTGCCTCATAATGATGCGGGTTGCCGGAAACGGCGGCAGCTTTTGCTCGTCCGGCAGCCCGTACAGCAGCACCCTGCCGCGCGCCGCACACAGTATTACGGCGTCTGTCAGCGTATCTGCCGCGCCGACGGCGTCGATGGACAGCTCTACACCCTTGCCGCCGGTTTCCTCCAGCACACGCTGTTTCAGGTCCTCCGTTTTCACATTGACCACAACATCCGCGCCGGATTGCAGGGTTTGTTCCCGTTTGCATTCCCGGGTGATGGTCGCAATCACCTTGCCGGCAGACGCGGCGCGCACTGCCTGGATAAAGGATAGGCCCGCCACGCCAGCGCCCTGTACCAGCACGGTTTCGCCAAACGCCAGCCCGATACGCCGGATCGCGCCCACGGGGCAGGCAACCGCTTCCAAAATCCCGCCCTCATCGTAGGACATGCTGTCCGGCATGACGTGCGCGCACGTCCACGGCACACACACATACTGCGCGTACCCTCCCTGATAGGGCGGAAAGCCGATCTCACCGCCCGTTTCGCACAGGTGCTTGTTGCCGCTGCGGCAGTGCTCACATACGCCGCACCCCACGGCGGTTTCCACAACGATCCGCTTCCCCTCCCAGCTTTTGAGCGCCGGATTTCCCACAGCAACCACCTCACCGGCAATCTCATGCCCCAGCACATGGGGCGGATCGCCGTTGAAGAAAGTTCCATGAACGATGTGTGCGTCCGTAGCGCAGACCCCTGCGCTGTGAACCTTGATTTTCAGGTCATCCGGCTTGCACTCCGGCTCCGGCATCTCAATTTGCCGGAGCCTGCCGGTTCCTTCCCACAGCATTGCTTTCATTTTTCCACATCCTACCTCGAACAGAATTCTATATAACTGCGCTTTGCAATGACATCGGATACTCCCAAAGCGGCGCCGCGCCCTGCGCCGTAATCAGGTAATCGTCCTCCAGACGGATGCCGAAGCTGCCGTCATAATACGCGCCGATCTCCACGGTAACGATATCGCCCTCGTGCAGCACATCCTGCGAGTCCGCCACCTCCACCGGCGCTTCAAACGGCGTATGGCCGATACCATGCCCCGTGTGGTGCCTGAGCTTGCCTTGCAGCCCGTTGTTCCGAAAAAATGCTTCCGCCGCCCGATACAGGCTTGCGGCTTCTTCGCCCGGGCATAGCAGGCCGGCGATATGGCGGACGCAGGCAAGCACCGTTTCGTATGCCTGCGCAGCTTCGGCCGCCGGATGAACCAGAAAATAGGTGCGGCATACGTCGCACCAGCAATCATCCTGTTTCAGGCAAAGGTCCAACAGCAGCGGATCACCCGCCGCCAGCACGCGTTCGGTCGCTCCGCCCTCGATCTCCGCCGTTCGCGGGCCGGTCAGCAGATCGAACTGTACCTCGTGTCCTCCGGCGGCAGCCCGCACGGCGGCTTCCAGGTCGCGCTCCGTCGCTCCGGGCTTCGCCGCCCGCTGCAGGGCGTTGTACACGGTTTCGGCCGCATGCAGCGCCCGCTGCACAGTTTCCGATTTTTGCGTCATTCGCTCACTCCTCCGTTATCCTTTCAGGGCTCCGATCATAACGCCCTTGACAAAATATTTTTGTAAAAACGGATACAGGATCATGATCGGCACGGTGGAAACAATGACCGTGCAGTACTTCACCAGTTCCCGTGTATACACCTCGGATACAAGCTGCTTGCCGCTTTGCGTATCCACGCTTTCGTTCTGGATCAGCAGCTCGCGCAGGAACATCTGCAGCGGGTACAGCTTGCGATCCCGAATGTACAGCAGCGCCGGATACCACGAGTTCCAGTAATCAACCGCGTAATACAGCGTGATTACCGCAATAGCCGGCAGCGACAGCGGCAGAAAGATATGGAACAGGATTTCCAGGTCGTTTGCCCCGTCCAGCAATGCCGATTCCTCCAGGCTGTCCGGAATGCTCATAAAAAACGTGCGCAGGATGATCAGGTCATAGGTGTTCAGCGCCGTCGGGATGATCATCGCCCAGAAGCTGTTGTACAGGCCAACATTGCGCACCACAAAAAATGTGGGGATGATGCCGCCGTTGAAGAACATCGTCACGATGATGGCCTTCATCATAAGGCCGCGCATCTTAAACTTTTTACGGGTCACCACGTAGGCGCCGAGCATGGTCATGCATACGCCGATCGCCGTGCCGCTGACCACCATCAGGGTGGTATTCACAAATCCGCTCAGGATATTAGGATTGGCAAAGGTCATTTTATAACCCTGCAGGGTGTACGGCTGCAGCGGCGACAGCAGAACGCCCTCGTGCTTTAGCAGCTCGCGTGCGTCGCTGAAGGAAGCAAACAGCGTGTACAGCAGCGGATATACCGTTACGCCGACGAGCAGGAGGATAAACAGGATGTTGCAGATATTGAACAGTCTTTCTCCGAAGGAATACCGTATTTTCCGGCTGGTTTTATTCGCGATCGCAGTCATTCTCACTCCCCCTTACCACAAGCTGTTTTCACTTACGCGTCTGGAAATCTGGTTTGCGGCGATCAGCAGCAGGATATTGACCACCGAGTTGAACAAGCCCACAGCGGTGGCGAAGCTGTACTGCATCTTGGTCAGGCCGATACGGTATACATAGCTGCTCAGCACGTCGGCCGTTTCATAGGTCAGGGGATTGTACAAAAGGATGATCCTGTCCCACGATACGCTCATCATTGAGCCGATGCGCAGCAGCATCAGGATGACGATCGTGGGTGCGATCCCGGGCAGCGTAACGTGGATCGCCTGCCGGAACCGGCCGGCGCCATCCACACGGGCCGCATCGTAAAGCATGGGATCAATACCGGTCAGCGCTGCGAAGTAGATGATCGAATCCCAGCCGAAGGACTGCCACACGATGCTGCCGATAAATAGCCCCTGAAAGTACCCCGGCACTGAAAGCATGTTCACACGATCCATGCCCAGCGCAACAAATATGTTGGTCAGCACGCCTGTGCTTTTGGTGAAGTCCACCAGAAGGCCGCAGATAACCACAGTGGAGATGAAGTGCGGCATGTAGGTGATGGACTGCGAAATGCGGCGGAAGCGGGTGCTGCGTACCTCGTTGAGCAAAAGCGCAAACAAGATGGGAACCGGAAAGGAAAACAGCAGCTCCTTGATATTGATCGCCAACGTGTTGCGTATAAGGCGCGGGAAATATGTGCTGGTAAAAAACGAAGCAAAATGCTTCAAGCCTACCCAGTTGCTGTTGAGAATGCCGCGCGCGGGCACGTAATCCTGAAACGCGATCACGACGCCGTACATGGGCAGGTAGCAGAAAATCACATAGTAGGCGATCACCGGAAGCGCCATTAAGTATAGGATTGGATTTTGAACGATATTCATCAAATATCCGTTATGTTTCAGCTTTTTGGGTTTCCGTTGGGCGGCTGCAATCATGGTTGCCGTCTCCTTTCGCTGTGCGGGAAAGCCGGTTGGCTGCGGGTGTTTTTCAAAAGCAAAGCCGGAGGAAAGAGGAAAGCTCTCTCCTCCGGCCGGCTGCTTAGCGCGTGTCTATCGTTTCAAAGGGTCAGCGTGCCAGCCAGCGGTCATATGCGGCTTGCTGAATCTGCTCGTTTTCGGCCAGACCCATGTCGTACATGGTGGATACAAACTCGTCCCAGTTATCCTCAATGCTCAGGCAGCCGGTAATGAATTTGTAGATCATCTCGTCGCTGTAGGTTTCGATATCCACCTGATTGTTGGTGTATACCGTATCCTCGTCCACGGTTCTGGAGATGGAGTCGGGCAGGCGCCAGGAACCGTCGGTCTTATAGCCCCACTCGTCCCAGCAGGTCTGGCACATCGGGTTGGAATACTCAAAGCTTTCCGGTCCTTCCAGCAGCTGGCGCTGGAAAATCTGCAGGGTGTACTTATGGCGGATGGTCTCATAAGGCCAGTCGGGATTGTTCAGGATCGCATCGCCGTAAGCAAGCTCGCCGTCGTCACCGACAACATAGGTGGAGGTGCCGTCTTCCTGCTCGCCGGTGCCGAAGTAAGCCAGCTCCGCCAGATCCATATCGTAGAGGTAATCCAGGAATTTTACGGCCGCAACCTTGTTTTCACAGGTGGCGGAAATCAGCATATCGCCGATGCCGCCCTGCGCCAGCGGAGAGCCGAGGTGGAATTCCTCTTCGGTATCGTTGAGGCGCAGCACACGTACGGGATAGATTTCAAAGTCGGGATTTTCCGCCTCGCCAAGCGACATGATCTCGGTGGTCTGCCAGTTACCGATGATGCAGAAGGCCGTGCGACCGTTATAGAACATCTTGAGGGCGTCGCTTACGTCACGGTTGACGAAGTCGCGGTCGATCAACCCTTCGTTATACCAGGCGGACATCTGCTCCAGATACGCCTTGTAGCCATCGTTGGCGCGGCTGTAGAACACATTGCCTTCGTCATCCACCTGGTAGCCGTTCATCGCCACGCCGAAGGGGCCGGAGAGGAAGTTGGAGCAGGTGTAGCGGAAATCGTCCAGCGTGCCAAGCGCCATAGGCACTTCGATGCCGTTGGCTTTCAGCGTACGCAGCACTTCGGTCATCTCATCCACGGTCTCGGGGACTTCCAGGCCGTACTCGTCCAGAATGTCCTTGCGGGCAATAACGCCCATATTGCTGTTGCCCAGCAGGTAATCGCACATGAAGCAGGCGCCAAGCGTCAGGTTGTCGTCGTCGTCTACGGTGTTGCGGTAGGTATCCTTGTCGGCCTGCGCAAGGGAATAGAGGAAGTTCTTGGCATATTCGCGGATCAGTGTATCGTTGTCCGCCAGCACACCGTCTTCCACGGCACCCTCGATGCCGCCGGGATAGCTGTCAAGAAAATCATTGGTAATAAAGATGTCGGGATACTCGCCGGAGGCGATGGTCATGTTGAAGAATGTGCCGTCGTCGCCCGTCGGCGGATGGATGAACTCCAGATTGAGACCGGTCAGCTCTTCCACTTTCTTCACGACCGGATGCTCGTCATACGATTGATAGAAGTTGGCGGCGTACTCGTCCAGCTCCACATAAATGGTCAGGGTGATTTCGCCGGGCTCGCAGATGGGCAGGGTGTTGTCCTCTGCGGCGAGATACATCTCATAGGCTTCTTCATTTTGAATCGTAACGTCTTCCTCGGCGGCCGCCTGCACCGCGACCTCGCCGCCTTCTACGAGGAG
>DAOPIR010000026.1:3025-20522 GCA_035399245.1 Candidatus Limiplasma sp. | reverse complement strand
TGCCGTCAGTGGGCACAACATCCGACTTGGTAACAACCACGGGCACTGCCTTTTCCACAGATACGGCTTCCTTGGGCAGTTCCACTTCGTCGCCCAGCGGGATTTCGCCCTGGCTGAGCATCGGCATGAAGTCTGCATAGCTGCTGATCAGTCCGTGTTCTTCCACGTCCAGGCCGCGGATTTCTTCGGTGGCCGACACACGCAGGCCGATGGTCTTTTTGAGGATGGTGAATACGATCAGCATCGTAACGGTAACCCAAGCGATAACGGAGATAACGCCGATCGCCTGCACACCGAGTAGATGCCAGCCGCCGCCGTAGAACAGGCCGCCGTCTACTGCGAACAAGCCTACGCACAGGGTACCCACAGCGCCGTTCACACCATGAACTGCAACTGCGCCAACCGGATCGTCCACTTTGAGGACTTTGTCGATGAACTCAACGCCGAACACTACCGCAAAGCCGGAGATCACGCCGATGAAGAACGCGCCGACGGGATTGACGAATGCGCAGCCGGCGGTGATGGCCACGAGACCTGCCAGCGAGCCGTTCAGGGTCATGGAGACGTCAGGCTTCTTGTAACGGATCCAGGTGATAATCATAACCGTTACGGTTGCGGCAGCTGCCGCAAGGTTGGTGGTCATGAAGATGTCGCCGATCGCAACGGCATTGTCGCCGGTGGCTGACAGGGTGGAGCCGGGGTTGAAACCAAACCAGCCAAACCACAGGATGAACACGCCCAGCGCGCCCAGCGTGAGGCTGTGGCCGGGGATGGCCTTGGACTTGCCGTCTTTGGTATACTTGCCAATGCGGGGCCCCAGCATTGCAGCGCCGATGAAGGCCGCCACGCCGCCGACCAGGTGAACCGCGGTAGAACCGGCGAAATCGAGGAAGCCCAACTGGCTCAGCCAGCCGCCACCCCAGATCCAGTGGCCGCTTACCGGGTAGATGAACGCCGAGATAACCGCAGAATAGATACAATAGCTGATGAATTTGGTTCTCTCTGCCATAGCGCCGCTGACGATGGTTGCAGCCGTCGCACAGAATACGCCTTCAAACATCACGAAGGTAAACAGTCCAATGTTGTCGGGATGGAACATATCACCCGAGATCAGAAGCTGGACAGAGCCAATCAGGCCCCCAACGGAATCCCCGAACATAATCGAGAAGCCGATGATCCAGAATACGACCGATCCGATGGCGAAGTCCATCAGGTTCTTCATGATGATATTACCGGCATTTTTCGCACGGGTAAAGCCGGTTTCCACCATGGCAAAGCCTGCTTGCATGAAGAATACCAGACCAGTGGCCAATAGCGTCCATACGGAGTCTACTGACGAGATTGTTGACACAACGCTTGCTGCCGCCGTTGCCGTGTCGCCTGCTAATTCCTCAGCCAATGTTACTAACAAATGCATTGTTTCTCCTCCTTAATTTTGGATATAAAAAACCAAGCCTGTCATGCGCTCGTCATTGAGCGATGATGATTGGCGATGAGCGAACTCATTGCCGAACGCATGATGGCTTGTTTTTTATCAAGGTTGGAACCGTTACATCGTTGTAAGGTTCACCGCGGGGGAAAGTAATTGGATATTAGTAGAACAGGATGTCTCCGTACGTGGGGAACGGCCAGTATTTCTTGGCCACATTGAGCTCCAGTACATCCGCATGTTTACGAACCTCTGCCATGGCGGCTAGGATCACATCGCGGGTATACGTTGCTTGCTCAAGAACATCTTTTTCTTCATCCTGGCCTGCGATAGCCTTGTCCAGCGCTTGCAGCGCCTTGTACATGGCGGTCGCCTCCTTGGACAGGAGCGCCAGCAGCTCGTCCTCAAAACCAAGCGTGGCTTTTTTGAGGTCCTTGCTGTACTCCACAACCGCCGGCAGGATCAGCTGCTTGCCCATGTCCAGCGCCGTCAACGCTTCGATGTTGATGACCTTGACATATTTCTCAAGCTTCACTTCGTAGCGGCTGTGTACTTCGGTGGGGGTAAACACGCCATGGGCTTCCAGCACGTCGACGTTCTTCTTGGCGATATAGCAGGGCACCGAATCAACCAGCGTACGATAGTTGCACAGGCCGCGCTTTTCGGCTTCCACAACCCAGGAAGGATCGTAGTTGTTGCCGTTGAACACGATGCGCATATGGGCGCTGAGCACCTTGCGAACCAGTGTGTTGAGCTTGGCGGTGAAATCATCCGCGCCTTCCAGTTCATCGGCAAACTTGCGCAGGCTTTCGGCAACGATGGTGCACAGGATGGTGTTGGGCGTGGAGATGGACTGCGCCGAACCCAGGCTGCGGAACTCGAACTTGTTGCCGGTGAAGGCAAACGGCGAGGTACGGTTGCGGTCGGTGGTATCCTTGGGGATCGGCGGGAGGATATCAACACCCAGAAGCATCTTCACATGCTCGTGCTTGGTGTAGGCGCTTTCGTTAACGATGGATTCCACAACGTCGGTCAGCTCTTCGCCAAGGAAGATGGAGATGATCGCCGGCGGTGCTTCGTTGGCGCCCAGACGGTGGTCATTGCCCGCGGATGCGATGGACACACGGAGCAGATCCTGATAATCGTCTACGGCTTCGATCACCGATGCGAGGAACAGCAGGAACTGGGCGTTTTCATTGGGGGTGTCGCCCGGGTCGAACATGTTCATGCCGGTATCGGTGGAAATGGAGAAGTTGTTGTGCTTGCCGGAGCCGTTTACACCGTCAAAGGGCTTCTCATGCAGCAGGCACACCAGGCCGTGCTTATCGGCCACGCGCTTCATGGTTTCCATGGCAAGCTGATTGTGATCGGTTGCCAGGTTTGCCATGGTGAACACGGGTGCCATCTCATGCTGGGCGGGTGCCACTTCGTTATGCTCGGTCTTGCTGAATACGCCAAGCTTCCACAGCTCGGTATCGAGCTCTTTCATGAAAGAATCCACGCGGCTGCGGATAGCGCCGAAGTAGTGGTCTTCCAGCTCCTGGCCCTTGGGAGGACGTGCTCCAAACAGCGTACGGCCGGTCAGGATCAGGTCGGGACGCTTTTTGTAGTCTTCCTTATCAACCAGGAAGTACTCCTGCTCGGGGCCGACGGTGGGAAACACCCGGCTTACATCGTCGTTGCCAAAGAGTTTGAGCACACGCAGCGCTTGCTTGTTGAGTGCCTGCATGGCACGCAGCAAGGGCGTTTTTTTATCCAGCGCCTCGCCGCCGTAGCTGCAAAACGCGGTAGGAATGCACAGCGTGCCTTCCTTAATAAAAGCGAAGCTGGTGGGATCCCATGCGGTATAGCCGCGGGCTTCGAAGGTGGCGCGCAGGCCGCCGCTGGGGAAGGAGCTGGCATCCGGTTCGCCGCGAACCAGCTCTTTGCCGGAGAACTCAAGCAGTACGCTGCCATCCGCCTTGGGGCTGATAAATGCATCGTGTTTTTCGGCGGTGAAGCCGGTCATGGGCTGGAACCAATGGGTGTAATGCGTGGCTCCCAGTTCGAGCGCCCAATCCTTCATAGCGTTTGCAACGACGCCCGCTACATCGGGATCCAGCTGACTGCCCTTTTCGATGGTCTTTTTCAGTGCTTTGTACGTTTCTTTGGGGAGGCGTTTCTGCATCACGCTGTCGTTGAATACACTTTCCCCGAACCGTTCGCATGGATTCATCACGTACGATACCTCCTGATATGATTGATTGCAGTCCTTGTGCTGCAGATAATAAACAAAAACGACACCTCTGCGGACATAACAAATAATCCTCAGCGCCGTTGCTGTATATAGCGGAGTATACAGTACCGCTGTCAAAGTGTCAAGCCGGTGTGCTGTACTTTGCTTGTATTTTGAAAAGGCCGATACAGCCGGCGGTTAATCGGCTGTATCGGTTGAAATCTGCGGTAAATTGACATAGGGCAGGAACAGCAGACTGGCCTTGATTCCCGCCTGTGAAAGCATCGCGGCAAGGTCCTCCTGCGTCATATCGGCAAGGCTTACGGCCCGGGAAATGTCGATGGTTTCCGGCGTCCACTTGGCCGTGGTTGTCCCCGAAAACTCCAGCGCAATCTCCTGCGCCATATCCTCGCCGCCCAGCGTCAGCGTTATATTGACATCCGTGGGTGAGTTTTTGGCGGACAGGCTGGAAAAGCTCATATCCAGCGCAAGATCCGCCTTGGTGATTGTCACATAGTCCTGTGCGTTTTCATCGTCGCCGATTTCCCCGGGTGCAACGGAAACCTTCAGGCTTTGGTTCAGTGTTTCATATCCGTTGAGATCCTTGGTGGTCACGGATGAGCCGGAGACATCAAACGACAGCCAAAGCGTCTTTAGCTTCTCTCCGTTTTCGTCCGTGCCTTCCACGCGCAGCGTGCCTTGGTATACGGACGAGCCGGTAATGGTTTCATACGTACGGTAAGAAAGCTCCGCACTGCTGTTTTCACCGGTCAAACGCAGGATATTTTCATAGGGCATATCGTTCCCATCCTGTGTGCGGATATACTGCAGGGTCATGCTGCCGTTTACGCTGTCGTACAGCGGCATGGTTACGGACAGCTCCACCGTTTCGCCCATAAAGCTTACCTCGCGGCGGATTACCAGATCCTCCTCCAGCGGGAGCTCGTTGACGGCGTAGAAATAATAGGGCTGCAGCGACGGCGATAAGTACAGCTCCGCCTGATCCTCCGGCATCAGGGCCGCAAGCTCGGCCAGCAGTGCCTCGTCGTTCATCAGGTCGATCAGCAGCTGCTTCAGCTGCGATTTCACCGCGGCGGCGGGAATGCAGTATTCGATTTCCATGATGGAGGATCCGTCCTCGCGGGTATCCATCTGTACGCTGTCGCGGTATCCCTCCAGCCAGAAATCGATTTTGGTCGTATATTGTTCCATGGACTCGGAAAGGCCGTCAAAATTGCCGCCGACAAAGTAGCCGGTCATATTGGCAAAAAACGTCAGGGATGCAGGCAGCAAGCCCCGCAGCTGTACCAGATCGGAAGCGTCGGGCAGCGCGGCCAGCGCTTCGCCGCCCGCCACGGAAGGCAGCGTATCGGTTGCCGCCGCATACCAATCGTCACCCGTTAAAGAGCTGGTAAAATACACCGTGCCATCCCGCAGGGAGGCCTCCGCGCTTCCCTGCTGATAGTCGTTGCTGTTCATCGTCAGGGAAACGCGCGCTTCGCTCGTTTCGTCATCGCTGCGGACGTTGATATAGGTCCAGTCCAGCGTGATGGGCTTTACCGTGGAAAAGGCCTCGCTTTCGCGTCCCTCCGCCGCGGTGGCGGTCATGGTGAGCGTGCCCGCAAAACCGCTGCCGGCCTCCAGTTGCTTCATCAGCTTTTCCGCCATAGTATAGGAAATATCATCTGTTGTTTCCGCGGCTGCGCCTGCACAGAGCATCAATGTAAGTCCCAAAGCCAGCATGCGAAGTATCCATCGTTTCATGTGCCAACCTCCTTGCGGCAAACCGCTTACCCGTTCAGGTCACATCCGATAAAGTTTCGTCCTTTGATTTCACAGGCTTTCAGCACCGAAAAGGAGCCTGCGGCCGGGTCCAGCACCAGATCCCCGGGATTGCTCACCGCCTCGATCAGCTCTCCCTGCAGCCCGACGGGTTTGGGGTGTACACCTGCCTGTGCCTTAACCTTTTCATCCCACACATCGGGGATTGTGTGTGCCTTCCATACGCCCTTTACGCGCCTTGGCGGACGCTGGAGGATTACCAGATACTCGCACATTCTGCGGGTGCGGTATCCCATACCCATACGCTGCTTGTTCCATGTAATCATGTCCACGGTTTCCAGCTGCGTACCTTCCAGCCAATGGGCGTACCCCGTACAGACGTGGAACTTGTCCATCCACAGGAACAGATGCCCGTTTGGGATCAGCAGGCGGTCAATCTCCACAATGAACCGGCGAATGGTATCCTGCGTCATCTGCTCCAGCGAGCAGCGCGCCTGGCCGCGCTTAACACCCTCGTTGCCATAGGCCAGCTTATCCAGAATTCCGCGGTACTGCGGATCAAAAAACGCGGCGGTCACGCAATGGTCGGGCAACGCCTGCATCATGGCAAGGCCGTCCATCTGCTGCCTTGCGTTCATCGTCAGCCCCGGGGGAAGCGCCACGCTGGGCGAGAGCACATCGCGTACCGAAGTGAATACCAGTTTCTCATGCTTTCCAGCTGTTGGCCGATCCGCTTCGCCTGCTGTGCTCAATCCCGCATCCACTCCCCAATTCACCGCGATATCACCCTTGATTCTACTCCATTTTCCTGTGCTTGTCCATCAGGGCCCGGCACTAATCCAGCATCGCCAGGAAGATTGCGTAATCCTCCTCGGTCATCCCGTCGCTGAGCAGCGCGCGGTCCTCCGCGGGCAGATCGAGTATCGCCGTTACCAGATTGCCGGCCAGCCGCTGCACCGCCTCGTTCATCAGGCTTTGGTGCACCTTGCTCTCGGTCGTATCCATGCTGATGGTGGTCATATCAGCCGGAATTTCATAATCATACAATCCCAGCGGCGCCGTACCGACTAAAAACTCCGGCTGCTCGGTCTGGGTTTCCTCCGCGGTTGTGGTCGGTGTCTCCGCATTTTGCTGTGCTTGAGCAGGATCGGCAGCGATGATGGAGACTACCACGGGCGAGGAAGTCTCCTCCTCCGCTTGCTCCTGTGCCTGGGCGGCGGCCAGCGCGGCGGCGGCGGCCGATGTGAAGGTGATCTCCAGCTCGGTTTGCACGGTATTATCCTTGCTGTGCATATAGCTGCCCGTACCGGATATTTCCGCGCCGCCGCTTGCTTCCAGCAGCGACAGGTCTACCGCTATATCGGTCTGTGTCTCCCCCGTGTCCTCCCCGTTCAAGGTTGCGCCGGTAACGCGCGTAAGGCTGCCCGCGCAGGTAGGCATATCGCCCAGCGCGCCGCCCAGCTCCACGGTATAGGTGCTGGTCTCGTTCAGGCTCGAGCGCCGCAGGTTGGTCATGGTTTCCAGCGATATCGTGTAGGACGTTTCATCTTCCGTACGTTTGAGTATCGCATTGATCACACGGGAATCCCGCGTGCCGCTTTCGCGCGCGGCCTCAAAGGTAAAGGTCTGGGTTTCCCTGTCCGGCGTAAAGGCCCATTGCCACTTCAGCGTGCGCCTGTCGCCGTCGGGATAGATCACGGTACCCTTGATGTATACGCAGATGTCCTCCGCATCCTCGTTTTGGTACAGCGCGACCACAAACCCCTTGGCAAAGGTAACCTGCGAAAGCTCCTGACAGTAATCCGCATCCATGCCAAAGGTAAGCATGGTGTGCAGCTCTTCCGCCAGCGCTTCGCTCTGCTCGGTAGTCAGCTTAGCCACATAGCTGATGCGGCCTCTGCCGATATTTTCGATTGCATAATTCGGCGTGTTCTTCTCGGTCAGCGGCACGGTTTGGTCTATCAGCGTACGGTAATAGCCGTTGAGCGCTTCTACGGCCGCCAGCATGTCAAACGCCGTTTCAACATCAGAGGTGTTGAGGGTCGTCTCCTCCTCGTCAGCCGTATCCTCCGCGTCGGCAGCCGCAAGCAGTGTGTCCATTGGTGATGCTTGCGTGGAAAACAGCATCCGGTTTGGTAAAAGGCTTGTTTGCAGCATATAATTGCCGCACTGGTACTGCTCGGCCATCATCATCAGCTGTGTATCGCCCAGCGATATCTGAAATCCGGTTGTATAGCTATCCGTATCCGAGGCAATATGCAGATCCAGCACCGCATGCTTGAGCACACGGTTGATCAGGTCAATCCGCGTATCGTCAAACGGCATCAGCGTTTTCAGCTGCATGGATACGGACATGCTCACAGCGTCCTGCCCTTCCAGCAGCGGCGCCAGTGCCGTATCCAGCGAAGCCAGACTGGCGGACGCGCCGGTGGTAATGCAAAGCAGCAGGCAGAGTACGGCGATTAAGCGTTTGAATTTCATGGGTTCTCCTTTGTCAGCATACGGCGAAGCATTGCTTTCTGCTCCGCGGTGGTAGAAACGGTGTTCAGCTGCCGGCGAACTTCCGCCGCGCCATGCAGCCCATGGATATAGTGACCAATATGTGCGCGCATCTGCAGCATGGCAATGTGTTCGCCCTTAAAGGCCACCATGCGGTCGATGTGCTCTTCCATCATCATAAGGCGCTGCGCATTGGTGGGAGATTGCACGGGCTTGCCCGCTGTCGCGTCCGCGATTTCGCTGAACAGCCATGGATTGCCCATCGCCGCGCGGCCAATCAGCAAACCGTCGCAGCTTGTTTCCGCCAGCGCTTCCAGGGCGCTTTCAGCCGATGTAACATCTCCGTTGTACAACACGGGAATGCGCACCTGCCGCTTGATGGCGGCAACCGCCGCGCGGTCCGCCTGCCCCGCAAACATCTGCTCCCGCGTGCGTCCGTGGATGCACACCCAAGCAAGGCCGATATCCTGGGCCGCCTGCGCCAGCGTAAGCGCGGTCAGGCTGTTTGCATCATAGCCCAGCCGCATCTTCAGCGTAACGGGCAAATGCGTGCCCGCCTTCACCGCCTCCATCAGGCGGATTGCCAGATCGGGCGTTTTCATCAGCGCGCTTCCCTCGCCGGCCGTAGTTACCTTGCGGGCTGGGCAGCCCATGTTGAGATCAATGCTCGTGAAGCGGTACAGCTCGGTTGCCCGCGCCGCCGCTTCCTGCAACAGCACCGGATCCTTGCCAAACAGCTGGATGGCCGTGTTTGCCTCCTCCGGCGCGGTGGACAGCAGATAATGATAAACGGGAGCATTCTCCCTGGCGTTCATCCATCCGATGGCGCTGACCATCTCGGTGCAGGTATAATCCGCGCCCATCCGGCAGCACAGCGCCCGCATGGTGCGATCCGTAAACCCCGCCATCGGGGCAAGGCCGATAAGGGGTTTATTCATGGCCGGCCCGCGGGAATACCGCTACGCGGCCGATCGTATCCTGATACGGCAGCAGGGTAAGCTCGTAGGCTTCCTCCATGCGCAGCCCCTGCGGTGGCGACGGAATACGTCCGTTTTTCACCGTCCAGCTTGGGGCGACGCATGCGTCGATCTTCACACCCGGCTTTTCGTCCGTCCACACAACCGCCGGTTTTGCCCTGTCGTCCAGTGCATACTGCCATGCGGCATCGGGCTCGGGCAGCGGCAGTGCCATGAGCAGGGAGCGGTAAAGCACGCTCACGCTGCCGCGGTGGCCGGTTTTGATATACGGTTTGCAGGTAAGCTCCAGCGATATCTTATCGCCGGTCTGAAATACACGGCTAATGGTATGCATGGCTCCGCATTCCACCATCTTCGGCTTTTGGCCGCTGACGGTTATGCGGGCGCTGTCGGCATAAGCCGGCACGCGGACGGACAGCGAAAACAATACCGGATGCTTGGTTTCCACCGCAAGCTGGATGCTGCCGCTCTGGTCCGTCTTTGCCGCTACGCGAACGGGCACCCCGTTCATCTTCGTCAGGCACACGCTGTCGTAGGGCAGCAGCATGGCAAGCTCCGCTTCGCCCTTGACCATCCATACGCAGCGGCGAACGGCGATCATCGCCTGCAGCAGCGCGCGGATATCGGCGCGGGAAGGCGCTTGGGCTTCGCAGGTCGGTTCGTTGGCTTCGCGGTTGACTACTTGCTTTTTATATATGCCGTCTTTGGCAAAAACATTTGCCAGCGCGTTTTCCGTGATGATTTCCATGCGCTCCGCCACGGTAAAATCACCGCCGGCGCACAGCAGATCGTACAGTGCCTCAAGCATCGCGCATATAGACGGCAGATCGGTTGCGGCGGACGGCTCGCGCCCCGCCAGATACGGATCGGCGGTAAACATGCCGGTCGGCATGCCGTGAAAGCGTTCCAGCGACGTAAGCCCCGTACCCGATGCGCCCGCGTCGCGTGCCGAGCCGGAATACATGGCAAACAGCGCGGTAAGCGCCAGCGCGTCGGCAATCATCCGGCCGGTACCCAGCATCTTCATCCGCCGGAAATACCGGGAGGTATCGTCCATCGCATCATCCGGCACAGGTTCCGGCACAAATGCCTTTAAGAACGGGAACGAGTGAAACACGCCCGATACGTCCGGCACCTGCGAGCGTACACGCTCCATCATGTCCAGCAGAAACGCCTGCCCCGTACGGCGGTACAGCTCCTGGATGCAGCGCACCAGGTCGGCTGCTGCGGGCATCAGGGTATATTCGTCAATCCCGGCGAGCTTGTCCTCCAGCGTATGCATGGCGCGTATGCAGGCAAGCATTGCATTTTTATTTTTCTCCGCCACCGCAATCATCACCGCGGCTCGCATAGCCTGCGTAAAATCCGCAAGCCGGTCCGGCAGCGCCGCAGCAGCGCTTTCAATATCAGGCGCGGGCGGCATATCGGTATATTCGCCCAGCTTGGTCGCCAGCACCGCGTCCAGCGGCAGTACTTTGTCCGGATTGGCCAGCGCCAGCACTTGATCCACAAGCGTTTGCAGGCGCCCTTCCACATGCACTGCCCCATCCGGCAGTGCTACATATACGGGATCCACCAGCGGCGGCCGGCAATAATGACGGTAGGTTGGCATCGCGTTATCATCCTCACGGTTCTTTGGTTATGTTATCCTCCATATTATACGTTGTTTTCCGGGTGCGTCAAGGCGGGCGGCGCACAGAGCCAAACAGGATTGACACCTACCCTGTAAAATGCTATTCTTCCAAGGGAAATGATGATGAGGCGCCTGTATGAAAGCGATTGAACTTTTCGCCGATATGCACAGGGATGCAATCAGTATTTACCGGGAAAATGGGGATTTCGTCAGCATTTTCCCATACACAACGATAAGGCGGCCAAACGATCGCATGGCTTGCCATGAGGAAAGTCCGAGCATCGCAGGGCAGGGTGCCGGTTAACGGCCGGTGAAGGCGACTTCAAGGAAAGTGCAACAGAAAGAAACCGCCTGGAATACACGGTTTTCCCTTGGGAGACCGGCGTTCGGGTAAGGATGGAAAGGCGAGGTAAGAGCTCACCCGTGCCCCGGCAACGGAGGCGCGATGTAAACCCCACCTGATGCAAGATCCGATCTGAGGCAATACGGCGGCCCGTCGTGCCTCTAAAGCGATCGCTACACCGCGGCGGCAACGCTCCGGGCAGACAGATGATCGTTCAACGACAGAACTCGGCTTACGACCGCGCTTATCGCATAAAAGCAGCTTCGAAAAGCTGCTTTTTTGTATATACAGACTGCTATCGCAACCATATATCACAACAAATTCACAAATCGTTCACAGCATTCCGGTAAAATAGTATTATAATACAGGTATCACCAAGCAGGCTAACAGGCCTGTTTTGGCGATGAAGGAGGTAATATTATGTTAAACAACGCAAGCAATAAACTTGCCGTTTGGGCCAAAGTGGTTTTGTTTGTCGGGATTGCGCTGTCCATTATCGCAGGCTTTTTCATCATCTGGTTCGGAGCCAACGCACAAATTCCCGCTACCCTGCACTACACCAACTACCACACGAACACGCTGTATCAGATCAACACCACCGGTTCCGGCAGCGGTCTGGCGATCATTGCCGGTTTCCTGGTGATGATTTTCGGTTCGCTGATTTCGTGGCTGGTAGCGCTGCTGCTGCGGGCCTTCGGCGATTTAGCTTCGGATACCAAAGCCATCCGTGAAGAGCTGGAAGACGTATACTACGAAACCGAAACCGCGGAGCCCGTATACAGCGCGCCGGCAGAACCCGTGCAGGCAAAAGCAGAAGCCCCCAAGGTGGAAGCGCCCAAAGCGGAAGAACCTGCCGCGCCGGAAACGCCTGCCGAGCCTGAAAGCAAATAACGCTTGAAACGGCCTTTGCGCCATGCTATAATAGGCATGGTTTCAGGCATAAGCCTTAAGCCGAATAGCGATGACGGAGACCAAAGCCCGCACCACAGCGGATTGCAGAGAGGAAAACAACTGCTGCAAGTTTTCCATTCCGCCGGCGGATCATTCCCTCCCGAGCCGCTTCGCCCAACGATATTCCAGTAAGCGAAGCCGGGGATCAGCACACCCCGTGATCAAGCGAGAGCATTTCCGATGCGTTCACAGCGCCGGAGATGGAAAATGGGTGGTACAACGCGGCGATACGCCTTCGTCCCATGCGCAAGCATGAGGCGAAGGCTTTTTGATTGGAGGAAACAGCATGCTGGAAACCCTGAAACAAATTCAATCCCAGGTTATTTCCGATCTGGAAACCGTGCAAAACTCGGTTGATCTGGAAGCCCTGCACGTTAAGGTGCTGGGGAAAAAAGGCGAACTGACGGCGCTGCTTAAATCACTGGGCAAGCTGCCCGCCGAAGAGCGGCCGATCATGGGCGCGGCGATTAACGAGGCCCGCAAAACCCTGCAGGCGCTGATTGACCAGCGCGCGGTACAGCTGAAAGCGGCAGAGCGCGAAGAAGCGCTCAAGCTGGAAGCCATTGACGTAACCGAGCCCCGCAAGCTGCCGAAGGTCGGCACCTCGCACCCCATCACGCTGGTGATGAACCAGATGATCGAGTGCTTTACGGGCATGGGATTTGAAGTGGTACAGGGTCCCGAGGTAGAGCTGGATCACTACAACTTCGAGCTGATGAATATTCCCAAAAACCATCCGGCGCGCGACGCGCAGGACACGTTGTATATTGACGACAACATCGTGCTGCGCACACACACCAGCCCCATGCAGGCGCGCGTGATGCTCTCGCGCAAGCCGCCGATCCGCATCGTATGTCCCGGACGCGTGTACCGCGCCGACGAGCTGGACGCCACCCACAGCCCTGTGTTCCACCAGATGGAAGGACTGGTCGTGGACGAGCATATCTCCATGGCCGATCTGCGCGGCACGCTGACGGCGTTTGCCAAGCATGTGTACGGGCCGGACGTATCCATCCGTTTCCGCCCCAGCTTTTTCCCCTTCACCGAGCCCAGCGCCGAGGTGGATCTGACCTGCCCCGCCTGCAAGGGCACCGGCTGCAGCGTGTGCAAGAACACCGGCTGGATCGAAATTCTCGGCTCCGGCATGGTCAACCCCAAGGTGCTGGAGATGTGCGGGATCGACTCGACCAGGTACTCCGGCTTTGCGTTTGGCATCGGGCTGGACCGCATCGCCATGGGCCGCTACAACATTCCCGACCTTCGGTACTTGTTTGAAGGTGACGCACGGCTGCTGGGCCAGCTGCGATAGAGGAGGGCGAACGAATGAAATTACCGTTGAGTTTGATTAAGGATTACGCGGAGGTACCCATCTCCGCCGAGGCATATGCCCAGCGCATGATCATGACCGGCACCGCCGTGGAGGGCATCGAGCGCCCGGGCGAGGAAATTCAAAACGTGGTCGTAGGCCGCGTGATTACCTGTGAAAAGGTGGAAGGTACGCATCTGTCCCAGTGCACGGTAGACGTCGGGCAGGAGGAGCCGCTGCACATCGTTTGCGGCGCGCCCAACGTAGCCGCGGGCATTCTGGCGCCGGTCGCGCTGGACGGCGCGCTGCTCCCGGGCGGCCATACCATCAAGGCAGGCAAGCTGCGCGGCATGCCCAGCGAAGGCATGCTTTGCTCCGGTCCCGAGCTGAACATTTCACCGGATCTGTACCCCAACATCGGCGATGAAGGCCTGTTGATCTTCAACGAAGAGTACCCCGTGGGCATGGACATCAAGCCGATTGTCGGGCTGGACGACGCGATTATCGATTTTGAAATTCTTGCCAACCGGCCGGACTGCATGTGTGCGCTGGGGATCGCGCGCGAAACCGCCGCCGCGCTGAACACCAACTTTATCCTGCCCGTCAACACTGTTAAGGAATCCGGCGGAGACATCAACAAAGAAGTCAAGGTTTCGGTGCTGGATCCCGATCTGTGCCCGCGCTACACCGCGCGCGTGATCAAAAACGTGCGCATTGCGCCCTCGCCCAAGTGGCTGCGCAAGTACTTAGCCGGCGCGGGTATCCGCTCCATCAACAATATCGTGGATATCACCAATTTCGTGATGATCGAATATGGCCATCCGATGCATGCCTTTGACTTAAGCCGTGTCCGCGGACGCGAGATCATCGTGCGCCGCGCCAGGGACGGCGAGCAGCTGACCACGCTGGACGGCGTGGAGCGCACCTTTACGCCCAACGATCTGCTGATCTGCGACGCGCAGGGCGCCACGGGCATCGGCGGCGTGATGGGCGGCGAAGAAAGCGAGATCACGGAGGAGACCACCGAGGTCATGTTCGAATGCGCGAGCTTCGACCGTGCGGCCATCCGTCTTACCAGCCGCTCGCAGGGTATGCGCACCGACGCGTCCGGCCGCTTTGAGCGCGGAGTTAATGCCGCCACCACGATGGATGCCATCAGCCGCGCCTGCATGCTTGTGGATATGCTGGACGCGGGCGATGTGGTCAACGGCTGTATCGACCTGTATCCCAATCCCGTCGAAGTGCCGCCCGTGACCGCCAGCGTACAGCGGATATCCGAGCGCAGCGGCGTGGAGATTCCGGCCGCGACCATGGTAGAGATTTTGGAAAAGCTGTACTGCAAGGTTACACTGGACGGCGATACACTCACCGTTATCCCCCCCAATTTCCGCGCGGATATCGAAGGCGAGGCCGACGTCTGCGAAGAGGTACTGCGCATTTACGGATACGAGCACATCGGCTGCACACACCTGCACGGCGAAACCACGCAGGGCGGCATCTCCCCGCAGCTGCAGCTGAAAGGCAAGGTGGCCGACATCCTGCACGGGATGGGCTATATCGAGATCATGAATTTCTCCTTCATGAGCATGCAGCAGCTTGAAAAGCTGAACCTGCCGGCCAACGATCCGCGGCTGGATCCGCTGAAAATCCTCAACCCGCTTGGGGAGGATAGCTCCGTGATGCGCCCGACCCTTGCGCCGCACATGCTCAAAACCCTCTCCTTCAACATGAACCACGGCACGCAGGCCGTAAACCTGTACGAAGCCGCCAACGTGTTTGATCCGCACCATCCCACGGAGGAAGGCTTGCCCAAGGAAACGCAAATGCTCTGCCTGGGCAGCTACGGCGAAGACGTGGACTTCTACACCCTGCGCGGAACCGCCGAAGCCATTCTGGTTTCGCAGGGCATCGACTACACGGCGGAAGCCGGCGCGGACGCCTACTATCATCCCGGCCGCTGTGCCGTGCTGCGCAGGGGTGACGTGATGTTTGCCAAGGTTGGCGAGGTACATCCGGCTGTGTTGGAGGCTTTCGACATGCCGCGCCGCGCCGTGATCGCCGAGATCAATCTGGAGCTGCTGCTTAAAAACGCCGTGCCGATGGGCCCGCTGAAACCGCTGCCGCGTTTCCCCAGCGTTGCGCGTGATCTGGCGCTGGTGATGGAGGAAACCGTAGCTGTCGGCCCGCTGATGGCCGCCATGCAGCGCGCGGGCGGCGATCTGCTGGAAAGCATCGAGATGTTCGATGTTTACCGCAGCGAGCAGCTTGGCATCGGCAAAAAGTCCGTCGCGTTCTCCCTCATCTTCCGCGCGCCCGACCGCACGCTTACCGAACCCGAGATCACCAAAGCCATGGAAAAAATCCAGCGCAGCTGTGCCTACCAGTTCGGCGCGGTGATACGATAGAGAGGAGCATCAGCAGCTTTTGCCCCTGAAACCCTGATAAGGCCTACGCCCTTGACTCATCCTGGCTACGCAGCGCGCAGCCAGGGGATCGTTGAGGTGCTGCGTTCATAGCATTCGTTTCAATTCGGAGGATTCACGGTATACGTGAATCCTCCTTTTTGCAGGAATCGGGCGGAAAAACACGAAATATTCCTACTATAAGGGAGGTGAGGCAGCGATGGAAATCCGCACACAATGGGAAGAGCTGGAGCAGGCATGGCTGTCTCCCCTGGCGGTGAAAAGCGTGGACTCCAAGGGACGGCTGAAGCCCGAGCCGCAGTGCGAAATCCGCACCGTATTTCAGCGCGACCGCGACCGCATTATCCACTGCAAAAGCTTCCGCCGGCTCAAGCGCAAAACGCAGGTGTTCCTCGCCCCCAAGGGCGATCATTACCGTACGCGCCTGACGCACACGCTGGAGGTGGCGCAGGTAGCGCGCACGCTGGCCCGCGCCCTGAAGCTCAACGAAGACCTGACCGAGGCCATCGCCCTGGGACACGATCTGGGACATACCCCGTTTGGGCACATCGGCGAGGCTACGCTGGATCGCCTGATGCCCGGCGGCTTCCGCCACAACGAGCAGAGCCTGCGCATGGTGGATGTGCTGGAGCATGACGGCAGGGGCCTGAACCTGACCGAGGAGGTGCGCGACGGCATCCTCACCCACACCGGCGCGCGGGAACCCGCTACGCTGGAGGGCTGGTGCGTGCGCCGCGCCGACCGCATCGCTTACATCAACCATGATATCGACGACGCTATCCGCGGCGGTATCCTCAAGCCATCCGATCTGCCGGCCGATTGCATTCAGGTGCTGGGCGCAACCCACCGCGAGCGCATTAACACCATGATTATCGATATTATCCGCAACGCTTCGGCAACACAGCGTATCGAGATGTCGCGGGAGATCGCGGAGGCGTCCGACAAGCTGCGTGATTTTCTGTTTGCGCGCGTATACCACGACGGCTGGCGCGCCGAGGAGGAAGGCCGCTGCGATTTTATCCTGACTACGCTGTTTGATTATTACAGCCAGCACCCCGAGCAAATGCCGGAGGAATATATGGCGGTTGCCGATACCGATGGCACGCAGCGCGGTGTGTGCGATTTTCTGGCCTGTATGACCGACAGCTATATCGTTGACCTGTTTACGGAACGGTATGTTCCCCAAAATTTTTCTGTACGATCCTGACATACAGCCGATGCTTAGGCGGCTTTCCTTTTTTATTCCTTCGGCAGGAAAGCGTTTACATACGGCGAAAGACTGTAGAGGTGTTTCATGACCAGATATCCTTCGGCATGGCTGGATGAACTGCGCATGCGCGCGGATATCGTGCAGATTATATCCTCCTATGTACCGCTGAAAAAAACCGGGCACCGCTATACCGGCCTGTGCCCGTTTCACAATGAAAAAACACCTTCGTTCAGCGTAGACGCCCAAAAGCAGCTGTATTACTGCTTCGGCTGCAAGGCCGGCGGCAGTGTAATCCAGTTTATTATGGACATCGAGCATATGAGCTTTCAGGAAGCGGTCGCCTATCTGGCCGACCAGCTGCACATGCCCCTGCCGGAAGTGCAGAACGATCCGGGCTACGAAAAGCGGCGTTCCCTGAAAGAGCGGATCTATCTGGCGAACCAGGCCGCCGCCCACCTGTACCATCACAATCTGTGGGAGCCGCAGGGAGAACCCGTTCTCAGCTACCTGAAAAAGCGCGGGCTGACCGACGCCGTGATCCGCCGCTTTGGTCTGGGCGCGGCAACGGGGGACCTGCGTGTAGGCGAGGCGCTGGAAAAAGAAGGCTTTACCAAAGACGAGCTGCTGGCGGCGGGGCTGATCCGCAAGCGTGACCAGCGCACATACGATATGTTTTTCCAGCGGGCAATCTTCCCCATTATCGACGCTTACAACAATGTGCTCGGCTTC
>DAOPIR010000026.1:0-3015 GCA_035399245.1 Candidatus Limiplasma sp. | reverse complement strand
CGGCGGACGCGCCATGGGTGACGCGCAGCCCAAGTACCTCAACACCGCGGATACCCCGGCCTTCAACAAGCGTTACAACGTTTTCGCAGCCAACCTGCTGCGCAAGGAAAAAGGGCTCAAGCGGGTAATATTGGTGGAAGGGTACATGGACGTGGTTGCGCTGATGCAGTTTGGCATATCGGGCGTGGCCGCCACACTGGGTACGGCGCTGACTCCGGAGCAGGGACGGCTGCTGAGCCGGTTTGCACCGGAAATCCATCTGTGTTATGATGGCGATTCTGCGGGGCAAAACGCCATCCTGCGCGGGCTGGATATCCTGAAAGATCAGCAGATTAAAACCCGTGTGCTGGTGATCCCCGGCGGGCAGGATCCGGATGAATATATCCGCGAGCACGGCGTGGAAGCCTTTGAAAGCCTGAAACCGATTTCCCCCGTCACCTATCGCCTGCTGCGGGAGAAAGACAAATACGACCTGGCGCAGGAGGAAGGGCGCACCGAGTACGCCAAATCCTGTGCCAAAATCCTGAAAACCGTGCGCGAACCCGTAGAGCTGGAAAACCACTTAAAGCAGCTGTCCATAGATACGGGCTACACACGCGACGTGCTTTTGCAGCAAATGGGCGCCACCCGGGAGCCGCAGCCGGCCTATACCCGACCCAAACGCGCTTCCTTCCGCCGCAGCGCAACGGACGCAAAATCCGTGGATATGACGGCCTGCACGGTACTTTCGCTGCTTTCGGCAGGAAAACTGCCAAAGGATGTAGTATCTACTAACGACTTCGACGATCCCGAATTACGGCTGATTGCCGAAGCGCTGCTCAAAGGGCAAAGCCTGGGCGCACTTTTGGACGAACAGGCGACTGACACGCTGCGCCAGACCGTCGGCGCAATCATGAACATCGAAATTGACGACGACCATGCCATGCGCATGGCACAGGAATGCTTTGAACAGACCAAACGACGTAAACTGGAAAAAGAACTAGAGGAAATCGAACGGCGCATGCAGAACATATCCAATGAAGACCCGTCAAAACAGGCACAGTTGCAGCGGTCTTTGGAGATTATGCAGCAGCTCAAAGCGCTGAAACTTTCCCGCAAAAGTCCGCTTGATATGAATTCAATCCTTTAATCAAGGCGCTTGAATCCATAGGAATCCGTGAAGGAGTGATGAGGTTGAGCAACAATTCGCCAGAGGCGATCAAGTTGAAACTCAACGAGCTTTACGAAGACGCCAAAACAAAAGGAACGATCACCCGCGACGAAGTCGCCTCCCAGGTGATGGAGCTGGAGATCGACGCCGACCAGATAACCAAAATTTATGAAACGCTGGAAAACATGGGCGTTGACGTGGTCAACGAATTTGATCCTGTGCCGGCGGAAGAGGTTATCGAACCCGCAAAGATCGACCTGAGTGTTCCCGAAAATATCAGCGTGGACGATCCCGTGCGCATGTATTTAAAGGAAATCGGCAAGGTTCCGCTTTTGACCGCCGAGGAAGAGATTGAAATCGCCAAGCGCATGGAAGCAGGCGACGAGACCGCCAAGCAGCAGCTTACCGAGGCAAATTTACGCTTGGTCGTGTCCATTGCCAAGCGCTATGTCGGCCGCGGTATGCTGTTTCTGGACTTGATTCAGGAGGGCAACCTCGGGCTGATCAAGGCTGTGGATAAATTTGATTACCGCAAAGGCTACAAGTTTTCCACCTATGCCACGTGGTGGATTCGCCAGGCCATTACCCGCGCCATCGCCGATCAGGCGCGCACCATCCGCATTCCCGTGCACATGGTCGAAACCATCAACAAGCTGATCCGCGTATCGCGCCAGCTGCTGCAGGAATACGGCCGCGAGCCTACCCCCGATGAAGTGGCCAAGGTCATGAATATTTCGGAAAGCAAGGTACGCGAGATCATTAAGATCGCGCAGGAACCCGTTTCGCTGGAAACCCCGATCGGCGAGGAGGAGGACAGCCATCTGGGCGACTTTATCCCCGATGACGAGGCCCCCGCGCCTGCCGAAGCCGCAAGCTTTACGCTGATGAAAGAACAGCTGCTGGCGGTGCTGGATACGCTCACACTGCGCGAAGAGCGCGTGCTGCGCCTGCGCTTCGGGCTGGACGACGGACATCAGCGAACGTTGGAAGAGGTTGGACGCGTGTTTGAAGTCACGCGCGAGCGCATCCGTCAAATCGAAGCCAAAGCGCTGCGAAAGCTGCGCCATCCCAGCCGCTCCAAGAAACTGAAGGACTATCTGGAGTGATACTGGTTCCAACCTTTTGCGCTATTGATCTGCGTCGCCTTTTCCCCCGCATCCTTGGTGGCAAACACTTCGTGCGGCTTCAAGCCGCACCTGCGTTTTCTTCCTGATGCGGGCACAGCTTACGCAATCCTTACAGCATAAAAGATTGGAACAAGTATAGGGGGCAATCATGGCGCAAAGCAATCCGGGCACCAACACGGCACGAATGTTTAAAACGGACAAACGGCTTCGCGCGGCAGCCGATTGGGTGGAACCCTGCGATGTCATCGCTGACATCGGGTGCGACCACGGGCGGCTCGGCGCGATGCTGCTTTTAGAAAACCGTGCCAAGCACCTGATTGCTTCCGACATCAGTGATAAATCCCTGCAAAAAGCGGTGCATTGCCTGCAGCGGCACGGACTGACCGGCAGGGCGGAGTTCCTTGTTGCCGACGGGCTGGAATCCATCGACCGGAAAGCGGATACCATCTGCATTCTCGGCATGGGCGGCGAAACGCTCAGCGGCATCCTCCTGCGCGGACAGGACAGGCTGCAGGGCGCTACGTTGATTCTGGGGGCGCATACCAATCTGTATACCGTCCGTAAAACGCTGCAGGCCATCGGCTACCGTCTCAACGGCGAGCAGGTGGTACGCTCGGAAGGCCGCATGTATGTGCTGATGCGCGCCGTACCCGCCGCCGCGGACACGCCGCCTTACACCCGCCGCGAGCTGCTGCTGGGCCCCGTTCTCGTGGTCCGGGCCCACCGCTTGCGTGCCCT
>DAOPIR010000025.1:0-21031 GCA_035399245.1 Candidatus Limiplasma sp. | reverse complement strand
GTCTCTCGGCCACCGTGCAGTGGATCTCCGAATGGGAAGGGGAGGCAAGCGTCACATTCACCTACACCCGCAGCTGGGAGGACGATCCCGATGATCCAGCGGTTACGCTTTACTTTGCGGTAAACGCGGAGCAAAATCTGACTCTGCTGGCAACCGACGGGCTGCCCGAGCAGTATATGCCGGACAAAGCGGTGGTCTGCCTGTGGCAGGATGCCGCCAACGGATACTGGTGGTCGGCAGATACGGATGGGGACGGGCTGCTGACGCCGGATAGCCAATACACTGTCGCGGGGAATGCAAAGACGGCCGAAAACGGGATCTATACCTGGATATTCAGCGGCACGGCCGCGGGCACGGTGGTCGTTACCTTCCGCAGCACCCGTGCCTTTATGCCGTATGCCGCGCCCGTGGCGACGGTGAAGCTGACCTATCTGATTGACGAACAGCTGCATGTTACGCTGCTTGGCATCGACGGCGATTATACGACGTATGCGGTGCAGGAATGAGCGCATATTGCAGCAAAAGCCGCCGCAGCCGATGATGGCTGCGGCGGCTTTTGCTATGGGCGGGATTACATGACTTTATGGATGATGAGAACGAGCCAACGGATGGTCAGAATCAGCACGCCCAGACAGATGGCAAGCACAATCCACATGGCCTGGCTTTGCATATCCCACTGGAAAGCGGAGAAATAGCGGGAGAAAATGCCGAACAAGCCCCAGATTACGGCGATCGGATAGGCAATATTGCGCGTTTCGCCCGCGATGGCAACGGCGGCGACCACCGAAACGACCAGCAGTATGATGACCAGCACAAACTCGGACAGGCCAAGCTCCGCCCAGCCTACGTCCATCAGCAGCGCCGAGAGATTGGCGGCGGTGGCCACGGTAATCCATCCGCCGTAAAGGCCAAACGGGATTTCCAGGCTCAGGGTACCGCCCGAAGCGGGGTCGCGCTTTTCAATCAGCAGCATGATATGCAGCAGGCAGTACAGCAACAGGCCCATTATGAGAAATGACAGGAGTATGCTGTCGTAATGCCAGGCAAAAAGCCAGCCGGCGTTTACGATACACGACAGCACAAACCAAAACGCGATTTTTACCTGAGGGCCGTCGTTATTACCGTCTTTGGCAAACAGCTGAAACAGCACATAGATGAACAGGAACAGGTAGATCACGCCCCAAATAGAGAAGGTATAGCCTTTGGGTGTGAACATCGTAAGATGATTGTCGGATACGGCAGCGGTCGTAATACCGTTGATTTTTCCGACGACGGCCATCCAGTTGACGATGACCATGCCGACAAACCCAAGCAAAACGCACAATTTCCGGAACAGCGTTTTTGAAAGAAATCGCATGCGAAACCCTCCTTATTGAGGTCGGTGCTGATTGCAGACGATGCCATACTGCTGTAGAACGGTTATCATCGGTCGTGGATTTATTGGGGGAAAGAGTGTAATACTCAAAAATCTATAAAATCTTCCAGGTTTACTTGCGACGAATAGTCATCGCCCGCGTCTTGCTTAGGCTGCGCATCGGCTCCGTTGCTGATTTTTTGCAGGAATTCCGCTTCGGTCAGCACCGGAATGCCCAGTGCCTGCGCCTTTTGCAGCTTGCTGCCCGCCTTTTCGCCCGCGACCACGAAAGCGGTCTTTTTGCTCACGGAGGATGCGGCATGCCCGCCATGCCTGGCCACCAGGGCTTCGGCTTCCTGCCGCGACAGCGTGGGCAGCGTGCCGGTAATGACCACCGTTTGGTGCAGCAGATTGTCGGATGCGACATTGCGCTCATATACGGGCGTCACGCCGGCATCCAGCAGGCGGCGGATCATCTCGCGGTTTTCGGCAAAGGAGAAAAACTCCAGAATACTGGCGGTGACGATCGCGCCGACGTCGGGGATGGCGATCAGCTGCTCCTCGGTGGCATCGGTCAGCTTATCCAGCGACCCGAAGGTATCGGCCAGGTCGCGCGCGGTTTTCCGTCCGACATTGGGGATGCCCAGGCCGAACAGGAATGCGTCCAGCACGCAGTGTTTGCTTTCCTGCAGTGCGCTGATCAGGTTTTCGGCGCGCTTTTGCTGGAAGCCCTCCAGCGGCAGCACGGCCTCAGCTGTCAGTAAATAGAGATCGGCGGGATCGCGGACACCCAGCTGATCGTAGAGCTGGTCGGCGGTTTTTTCGGAAAAGCCTTCGATATCCATGGCATTCCGTCCGGCAAAGTGCGCCAGGCGGGCCACGGCCTGCGGCTTGCAGCTTTTGCGGTTCATACAGAACAGGTGCGCACCGCGCTGGGTAAGCGGCATACCGCAGGCGGGGCAGTGCGTGGGCGGAAGGATTTCCCGCTCGCCGGCCTCCGTTTCGCCTACGCGGCCCATCACCTCGGGGATGACATCGTTGCTGCGGCGAATCCACACCTTGCAGCCGACGGTGAGCTTTTTGCGTTGGATATCGCCGTAATTGTTCAGCGTCGCGTGCTGCACGGTCACGCCGCCGATATCCACCGGCGTCAGGTCGGCCAGCGGGGTCAGCTTGCCGGTTCGTCCCAGCTGCCACGTGACTTTCAGCAGTGTGGTGATGTCCTCCTCGGCGGCGAACTTATAGGCTACCGCCCAGCGTGGAAATTTTTCGGTGTTGCCCATCAGCTCGCGCGTGTGCAGATCGCATACCTTGATCACCGCGCCGTCAATGAGAAAATCCAGCGTTTCGCGCTGCTCCTCGATTGCGTCCACGGCCTGTTCCAGCGCCTTGGCGGAGGAAACAATACTCAGCGGGATGGTGGGAAAGCCGTTATCGCGCAAAAAGGCGATCATGCCCGGATGATCGGTGTACGGCGGGTTTTCGATGGTGCCGATCTGGTAGAAAAACGCATCCAGCTTCCGCGCGGCGGTTATGCCGGGATCCAGATTGCGGATCGCGCCCGCGGCGGCGTTGCGTGCGTTTTTCAGCGGTTCATCGGCGGTTTTGTTGTACGCTTCCAGCGTGCTCAGCCGCATGATGCATTCGCCCTGCACCTCGAGCAGACCCTTGTAGGGGATGGCAAGCGGCACAGTGCGGATGGTGCGGGCCTGCGGCAGGATGCCTTCGCCCACCTCGCCGTTGCCGCGGGTGGCGGCCTGCACCAGAATGCCGTTTTTATAGGTCAGGTTGATGGTCAGCCCATCCAGCTTATATTCTACGCCATAGGATATTGGCGGCAGCGACGGATACTGCTCCCGATACTGCGCATACAGCTTTACGGTGCGGGTAAGCCATGTGTGCAGGTCATCCTTGCTCTGCACCTTATCCATGCTCCACAGCCGGTTCAAATGGCGGTGCGGCTTAAACGCCTTCAGCGGTTCCGCGCCGACGCGGCGGGTGGGGGAATCCTCGCGCTGGATACCGGTGTTCCGCTCCAGCTGTTTGAGCTCGTCATACAGGCGATCCCATTGCGCGTCGCTCATGCCGCTCTGCTCGCCGTTATAATAGGTTTTACTGGCGGCGTTAAGCTCTTCAATCAGCGCATCCATGCGGTTTTTCGGCTCGGCCATGGCGGCTTTCTCCTTCTTAAAAAAGGACGCTGTAAAGCGTCCCTGAATGGTGCGAATGGAATTAATCGTTCACTTTCACAATCGGCGCGATGCTGAGGGCAAACTCCTTGGTGCCGTAGGCCGCAAAGGAGATCACGATGCGGGCGTCGCTGCCCTTGCCGTGGATGCCCATTACATTGCCTTCACCGAATTTTTTGTGCATTACGCGGTCGCCTACCTGAAACAGCGAGGCCAGCGCGCTGGCGGGAACGGACTTGGCGGCGGAAGGTGTAAAGCCCTTCTTGACGCCCTTGATGCCCAGGGCCGAGCTTCTGGCGCCGATGCCCACGCCGCGCGTGACGATCTGGGGCACGCCGAACTTCAACGGCTTTTGCGGCTGCTTTTTCTCCGGCTGGCGGGACATGGGCTGCGGCTTTACCTCGTCCTCGGGGAAGCTTTGCTCGCGCTTGGATATCCAGGCGTCGTCCACCAGTTCTTTGGGAATCTCGTCGACAAAGCGGCTGGTGGCGTTCATATTCAGCTGATTATAAAGCATCCGCTGGGTGGCATAGCTGATGTAAAGGTTTTTCATGGCGCGGGTAATGGCGACATAGCACAGCCTGCGCTCTTCCTCCAGCCGACTGTCCTCCATCACGCTTCTGGCGCTGGGGAACACGCCCTCTTCCAGCCCTGCGATAAACACGGTGTTGAACTCCAATCCCTTGGCGGAGTGGATGGTCATCAGCGTAATGTGCTTGCTGGAGGATTCGCTTTGATCCAGATCGGTGATCAGCGCGACGTTTTCCAGATAGTTTTCCAGCGTCGGGTCATCCGCCGCCAGTTCAAACTCTTTCACGGCGCCTAAAAACTCATCAATGTTCTCCAGCCGCGTTTTCGCCTCGTCCGACAGATCCCTTTCGTACTGCGTCCGCAGGCCTGTTTTTTCAATCAACAGCGCTACAAAGTCCGAAAGCCCCATGCTTTCACGCATTGACACAAGCTCGTTCATCAGGTTGCCGAACTCGCGCACGCACTTGCGCGGCCGCGCGGACAGGGTTTCGGGTACATCCATCAGCGCCGAGTACAGCGGAATGCCGTTTTTTGCGGCAAACTGCAAAAGCTCGCGGATGGTGCTTTCGCCGATGGAGCGCTTGGGTTGGTTGATGATGCGGCGCAGGCTGATATCGTCCGCGGGATTGATGATACAGCGCAGATATGCGATGATGTCTTTGATTTCCTTACGGTCGTAAAAACGCAGGCCGCCGTACACACGATAGGGGATGCCGGCGCGCATGAGCATTTCTTCCAGCACACGGCTTTGCGCGTTGGTGCGGTACAGCACGGCGATACCCTCGTACGGCTCATCCGCCAGATGCAGCTGCTGGATGCGGTCGCAGATCCAGGCGGCTTCCTCGCGCTCGTCGCCCGCGCAGAACAGGCTGATCAGCTCGCCCGCGGGTGCGTCTGTCCACAGGCGCTTTTTCTTGCGCTCCTGGTTGTGGGCGATCACCTGGTTGGCGGCGTCCAGAATGTTGGAGGTGCTTCGGTAGTTTTGCTCCAGCTTGATCACGGTTGCGTCGGGGTAATCCTTCTCAAACTCCAGAATGTTGCGCACATCGGCGCCGCGCCAGGAGTAGATGGACTGGTCGTCGTCGCCGACCACGCACAGGTTGCGGCTTTTCTGTGTCAGCAGCTTTACCAGCTGGTACTGGGCATAGTTCGTGTCCTGATACTCGTCCACCAGCACATGGGAAAAGCGCTGTTGGTAGCTTTGCAAAACCGGCGGATGATCGGCAAACAGCTCAAGCGTGCGCATGAGCAGGTCGTCAAAATCCAGCGCGTTGGCGGCGCGCAGGCGCTTTTCGTATTCGGTGAAAATATCGTGGATCTGCTGGCAGCGATAATCCCGCGCGGATTCGGCAAACCATTCGTCCGGCGTCAGCAAGCGGTTTTTCGCATCACTGATCTTGGACTTCAGCTCACGGATGGTGAAGGATTTATCGTCGATATCCAGAAATTTCAGCGTGTTTTTCAGCACGCTTTTCTGGTCGTCCTCATCATAGATGGAGAAGGATCGGCTGTAGCCCAGCTTTTCGATGTCGCGGCGCAGAATCTTGGCGCACATGGCATGGAAAGTTGACACCCATACATCCTCGGCCTTGTCGCCGGTGAGCTCCACAATGCGTTCCTGCATCTCACGCGCGGCCTTGTTGGTAAAGGTGATCGCCAAAATGCGCCACGGCTCTACACCTGATGAAATCAGGTTGGCGACGCGGTAGGTTAACGCGCGTGTTTTGCCGCTGCCGGCACCGGCTAAAATAAGCACAGGGCCATTGAGTGTCTCGGCTGCCTTGCGCTGTTGGGGATTGAGCATATCTAGATTCATCCGTTACCTCTAAACTTCTTCGTCCAGCCGGGCAAGCACAAAATTATAGCCATCAGCACCATAGTGCAGCGAGCGGTTGACGCGGCTGATGGTGGCGGTGCTTGCGCCTGTTTTCGCTGCAATTTCCTGATAGGTTGCCTTGCGGTCTAGCATTACGGCAACTTCCAAACGCTGCGCAATGCTGTCCAGCTCCTTGATGGTCATCACATCCTCGCAAAACCGGTATGCGTCCTCCGTAGAATGAAGGGTGAGCAGTGCTTTCATCAGCAGATCGGTTTGCTCGTTTTTCAGGCGCGGCGTGAACATAGTTTGACCTCCGAGCTATTTTGCCGTAAGGGCATAACATCAACTGATCTTAGCACCGCGCCGCATCGTTTGCCGACGCTTGTGTCTAAGATCAATACAGCGTTTCTTAAGTTTTATTATACCACAAAGGAAGGAGAAATCAAAGCGCGTCGCTTTCCATTACATCCAGCGGCCAGGCCCAGGTCATTTGCCGTGCGTGCCATACATGGCCGTCCGTCTGCATCCGTACCACGCCTTCGTTGGTGAAGTAGCGCGGGATTCCGCGGTACGCCAGCTGCTTATCGGCCAGCGCGGCCGCGGTGCGCGTGTTGGTGATCACGCATACGGCGGGATCCACCGCGTCTAAAAAGGCGGTGGTCATGTTGACGTAGCCGTGGTGCGGATACTTGAGCACATCGGCCTTGAATACGCTGGCGTCGTAATGCGCCAGCAAATATTCCTGTGTGCGCCCGATGGCGTCGGCCATCAGCAGCACACTGCGCTCGCCGTACACCACCTTGAGCACAATGGAATGCCGGTTTTTATCAATTTTCGGGGTCTCGTCGCGAAACACCGTGATCTGCGCGCTGCCCAGCGTAAAGGTGTCCCCGTCGCCGATCTGCCGGTAGGGGATGCCTTTTTCCGCCAGCAGCTCCCGCACGGTGGTCTGATAATCGCTGCCACGGTAATCGTCGCCGTAGCAGGACATATACAGGTCGGGCGTGTAGTCATGCCGCAGAAGCTTGATCAGCCCTTCGATATGGTCGTCATGGGCATGGGTGTTGAGCATATAGGTAAAATGCGTGATTCCCAGATAGGAAAACACGTTTTGCAGATGGTCAAACAGGCGGTATTTGCCGCCGTCCACCAGCAGGCTTTCCCCGCCGCATTGCAGCAGGATGCAGTCGGCCGCACCGCGATCGATAAAGTCTACCGTCAGCAGATCGTCCGTATCGTCAAACATGCCGTCCGGGGCGATCGGTACGGTTTCATAGGGCGCTTTACCGGTGCTTTTGAGCGTATAATACACCACGTCGTCGTCAGCCAGAGCATAAACCGGAAACAAGGTTAAAAGCAACAGCAGTGCGATCAGCTTGCGGGTCATACCATACCTCTATCCTATGTGTTTTTATTGCAAAATAAAAAAAGAACGCCTGTACAGGCGTTCTGATTTTCGCTAGTTGCGGCTCGCTTCTTTAATTTTGGCAGCCTTGCCCTGCAATCCACGCAGATAGTAGAGCTTTGCACGGCGCACTTTACCGCGGCGGATAACCTCAATGCGGTCAACACGCGGCGAATGAAGCGGGAACGTACGCTCAACACCGATACCGTAGCTTACGCGGCGCACGGTGAACGTTTCGCGGATGCTGCCGTTGCGCTTGGCAATTACAGTGCCTTCAAACGCCTGCAGGCGCTCGCGCTCACCTTCAACAACCTTCACCCATACCCGAACGGTATCGCCGATGTTGAATGCGGGACGGTCATCGCGAAGCTGAGCTTTTTCGATTGCACGAATGATTTCACTCATGGCTTGTTTCTCCTTTCCCTCATAGACGTTCGTACCCCAGGGCTACTGCCCGGGCAGCGGACCGCCCGTTGAATATCACGACAAATATTATACCATACAGACGCCCGCGATGCAAGCAAAAACTTGATTCAATACACGTGAGAGCATGGCGCTGCGCCGCGTCAGGAGTTGCCGCCGTCGAGATAGTGCAGGGTTTCCACGATGGACGGGCCGATTTCGGCGTCTTCCGGGTTCAGCTCGCTGTAATCTTCATTGTAAACGTGCACCATGACGAAGTAGCCGTCGAGCAGCATCATGGTATCGCTGGTGTCGTTGGCCTCGGTGGTTTCGTTGGCAACGATGTACTCATAACCCGCCTGCGAGGTGCGGATTTCCACCTGGGGCGAAACCATCTCCACCGTAATTTCGCTGATGATGAGGTTTTTCTCGTCCTGGGTCAGGTCGGACAGACTTTGGCCGATATACAGCTCGTCCGCCGCCACGGTAATCACGATGGAAGGCCTGCCCTCGGTGTCAAAGCCGATCTCCAGCATGGAAAACTGATCGTCGGAGGTAAAGTTTTCCACATGCGCGCCTTCGGGCAGGGTAACGCCGATGGAAAACAGGTCCTCTCCCTGCTGTATTTCAAGCTCTTCGGCAGTCGCGGCCGTTACGCTGCAAAGCAGTGCCAATACGATTAGTATGGGTAAAATCTTTTTCATAAATACGCTTCCTTCCTTTCTGTAATCCAGAAGCAATCAAAGGGACGTACGCAGTTTAGCTGTCGCCGGAATATGCGGTGAGGAATTGGCGCATCATAAAACCAATTACGTGGTCTTCTTCATCCATCACCTGGCACCAAACGGAGTTTTCGCTGACGACGGTCAACACTTCGTTGGCGTAATAGCGGGTTTGGATGTCCGCCTGCAGCGTGGGTGCCCAGCGCATGTTTACATATCCCGCGGGATTGCTCGGGCGGACCAGCACCTGATAATAGGCGGATTCGAAGTCTGCGAAAATTTCATTGGGGAAGGTTCCCGTAGAAGTCGTTGCGCTCGTCGGGGTAGGCGTGGGGGTAACGGTTGGGCAGTAGGTGACGTAAGGTGTGTACGATGTAACCAGGTACCGCGCCATGGAGTACCCCGTATACGCGCCGTAAGAGACGGAATACCAGGTATCGTCAAACGAATCGTTGACGCGCACGGCGGCGCCGTAGGGGATGGTGGTCATCACATTGCCGTACATACTGGGCGCGTCGCGCAGGTTGAGAGATTTCCCGTTGGAGGTGTACACGTACATGGTCGTGTAGGCAAACGCGACGGAACCGATGCAAATGATCAGCACCATAGTGAGAACGAAAGCCGCTATTCTTTTCATAGGTACACATGCCTCCTTCGCCGGCTGTTTATACAACGATTATAGATATCATGATAGTCCCGAATTTGAAAAATATCAATTATTTTCATCCGCGGCGGCGTAAACCGGATTATATTCGCGGTAATCTTCGGTGGTTGTATATGGCAATTCCAGCGTTTCACTGTCCTGATCGATCAGCAGGTACACGGCGTCCGCCGCCTCGCCGGTTACCAGGCGCGGCTGATAATCGTTGGCCTCCGCGTCGCCCGAAACATTGGCGGGATACACGCGCAGCTGCTGGCACAGGTATTCGCCGTCGGCGGAGAAGGTAAAGGTAACCTGCGGGATATAGGTTTCCAGTGCGCGCACGTTTACATTGCCGCCGAACACGAAATTGCCCAGGCTGTAGAGGATCAAACGGTTTTGGTACTCCTCGATTCCCTGCACCACGTGCGGATGGCTGCACACGATCAGGTCGGCGCCGGCGTCGATAAAGCGATAGGCGGCGCTGGACTGGCTTTCGGTGTGATAGGGATTGTATTCCTCGCCGGCATGCAGGTAGACCACCACGACGTCGGCACCGTTCTTTTTCAGGGCGGTGATGGTCTGCTCGTATTCTTTTCCGTAATAAAATACCCACTGCTGCCAGATGCTTAAAAATGCGATGCGGACGCCGCCTTTTTCATAGATATACGCGTTTTCGGCGTCAAACCAGGAAACGCCGGCATCGGTAAGCGCCGTTTTGGTGGTGTTTTTTCCGGTGTCGCCGTAGTCCTCGGTGTGGTTGTTTTCCAGCCCCACAGCTTCCACGCTGCCCTCGACGAGAATCTGCGCGTAGGCGGGCAGACCGCGAAAATTGTAGGTTTTCTCCGTTTTGCCGTAGGCGTTGCGCTTGAGCACGCCTTCAAAGTTGGCCACGGTCAGGTCGTCGGTTGATAAAAGCGGGTACACCTTTTCAAAAAAATAGGCGTAGCCCTCGCGGTCAGCCGTCATTGCAAAGCCGTTTTCCCATTCGTAAACCTTTTCTTCACAGCCGATCGTGCAGTCGCCTAAAAACGAAACCAGGATCGTTTGATCCGCCCATGCCGTTGCCGTCGTGCATAATAAGTACATCCATACAAAAAACAGTCCCGCGAGTCGTTTCATATCCTTCCCCTTGTTCTGCCCGCTAAGCGCTTATTTGGTTGCATTATACTGAAACCGGCCGGTACTGTCAACGCGCCGGCCGGTACAGGCGCAGGGTTTTTACATCATCGCGTAAAACCTGTAAAGCCTTTCGATAACGGCGCTTTCACGTTGACACCTATTTTGCGGGATAGTATCATAAACAGTGCAAGATTATACAGCTGCGCTTTCTGAATAGGGAGGATGCCATGGCGGCACATGACGTTCGAAAACCGATCTGTATGGCACTGGCCATTTTGCTTTGCGCGGGGGTGTGGTCCCTGTCCGCCGCGGATGAAACGCTGCGCGGATATACCGCAAACGACGGCTATCAGTATGTGGAGTTGGGCGTATATCCGCAAACACTGGAAGGCGGACGGGAGCCGATTGTATGGCGTGTGCTGTATGCCGACGCGCAAACGGCGCTGCTGCTGAGCGAATATGTGCTGTTCCATCACCGCATTCATTATGACGATACCGCCTATGCGCAAAGCAGCGGCGCGTTTGAAACCACGGAGCTGTACGCGTATCTCAACGGTGAATTTCTGGAGTGCTTTTCAGACGACGAGCAGGCACTGATGACAGCGGACGAAACCGGCGGCCGCATAACGCTATTGACACGGGATGACCTGAAAAACAAGGCCTACGGCTTTACCGGCGATACGGCGCGGCGCGGATACCCGACCGCTTATGCCGTGCAAAACGGTCTGTTCCAATACACCAACGGCTCCAGCCCTTATTGGACGCGCACGCAGAGCACATCGCGCGATTACGGTGCGGTGTGTACCAAGGAAGACGGAAACCTGGGATATATCCGCGTGATGGTGCAAAACGAAGGATGCCGGCCCGCGGTGTATCTGGATGTCCATCGGCTGATGATCCAAAGCGGCAGCGGAACCAAGGCGGATCCATTTGTGCTGACACTGCAAAACGACCGGAGTATAGTATGATGAAACGATGGGCCCTGACCGTATGGATTGCCCTGCTGTGCCTGGCGGCGCTGGGCGTATCGGCCTGTGCCGCCGAGGAAGCACTGGATATCACTCAGGATTGCACCTTTTCCACGTCCTACACCAAGCTGAAGCCCAGCCTGATGCATGACGGCAAATATACCACCAAATGGGTGAGCGCAGACCGGCGCGAACCTTATATCGAGATCACCATGCCGGCCGGTGTGGACTGCTACGGCATCTATATCTGCTTTGCCGAGGAGCCAAAGGAATGGCTTTTGCAGACCAATGTTTCGGGCGAATGGATTACGCTGTGCACCATGACGGACGAATATGAGCATGTGTACATTCCGCTGTACGGCTTGGATGTGCTGCGTATTTATGTGGAAGACACAGGCAAGTATCAGGACTTGGCTGTGAACGAAATCTTCCTGTTTTCGCAGGGTACGGTGCCCGACTGGGTGCAGCAGTGGCAACCGACGCCCGAGGACGCGGACATCATGTTTCTGGTGGCGCATCCCGACGACGAGCTGCTGTTTTTCGGCGGGGCTATCCCCACCTATGCGGTAGAGCAGCAGCGCAAGGTGGTGGTCGTCTATATGACCTATTCCAACACCACGCGCCGCAGCGAGCTGCTTAACGGCCTGTGGACGATGGGCGTGCGTACCTATCCGGTGATCGGCGAGTTTTTGGATACCTATACCTCCACAGCCAGCGAGTGCGCCAAAAACTGGGGACGGCAGGCATCGCTTGCGTTTGTGGTGGAGGCCGTACGCAAGTATCAGCCGAAGGTGCTGGTGACGCACGATTTTGACGGCGAGTACGGCCACGGCGCGCACCGGTATACGGCGGAGCTGGCGCAGAAGGCCTATGAGCAGGCCGCGGACGCGGAGGTCTGTCCCGAATCGGCGGAGGAATACGGCACATGGCAGATATTGAAGCTATATTCGCATCTCTATGCGGAAAACCAAATTCAGTTTGACTGGACGGTTCCGCTGCAGAATATGGGCGGTAAAACCGGCATTGAGCTGGCTGCCGAGGCGTTTGCGCTGCACATTACCCAGCAGAGCACCAACTCCACCATGGAAACCACGGGCGTGAAATACGATAACACGCTGTTCGGGCTGGTGGAGAGCGAGGTTGGCGAGGACGTACTGCACAACGATTTTCTGGAAAACGTGCTGGAACCCGTTACCTGTGCACAGGTGGAGGCGCTGCCGGAAACCGAGGCGGTAGAGTCGCCTGTGATCAGCTATGCGGATGTGCTGCCGGCGCTCAACGCCGCCGGCTATATCGACGAAGGTGAATTCGTGTATGAAAACGAGGATCTTGGCATCTGGATTTATATTTCCCAAACGCTGAAGGTCATCATCCAGCGGTATGTGGATCTGGAAGAGCCGCTGCGCTGGTTTGAAGCCGAGATCTGGTCGGACGCAGCGTCCGGCGAAATTTTCAACTCCATCCAGTATGATTACGACAACATCGGCGAGGTGGCTGTGGCGCCTACGGAGATTGCGCAAAAATACGGCACGGTGTTTGCCGTCAATACCGATTACTATACTTATCGGTTGGCCAGCAAAACCCTGCGCCGAAAAGGCATTGTCATCCGTGACGGGGAGATACTTGTCAACGATCCGTATACATATGATACGACCGTGTTCCCCAATTTGGATACGCTTGCGCTGTTTAATGACGGCAGCCTGCAGGTGTACACATCTTACGACCTGACGGCGGAGGAGTACCTGCAGCTGGGCGCGACGGACGTATACGCCTTCGGGCCGTATCTGGTGCGCGACGGGGAACTGAATCCGGCGTCCGAAACCTGGGAAACCTACACCAATCCGCGCTGCGCGATCGGCATGATCGAGCCCGGACACTATGCGGCGGTGATGGCGGAAGGCCGCCTGTCCACAAGCGAGGGCATCACCATGACACACCTTGCCGCGCTGATGTATAACCTGGGCTGCACCGAGGCGCTGAATATGGACGGCGGGCAGACCTCCGTGATGCTGTTTATGGGCAAGCAGCTGAATTTGGTAGGCGAGTACGACGGCAACACAAGCGCACGTAAAACCACGGAACTCCTGGGGATCGGCTATTCCGAACAGGCACTGGCGGCGACGGACGGCGAGTAGCCGCTGTCAGTCCGAAAACGCGAAATAGCGGGCGTGCACCACGCGGCAGGATAGCTGCGGCAGCGCCGCATCCTCACTGCACGATAGCAAGGCTAGATTGGGGAGCGTTGTAAGGGGCGCATAATCCGCAATCGGACAACCGTATAGATACAGCGATTGGAGCTTATGCCCCGTAAGCGGAGAAAGATCCGTGATCGGGGCGTTTTCCAATGCCAAAGAGGTCAGGTGCTTGAGCGCCGGTGCAAAGTCCAGCGTAGTTGGGCCGTTGCATCCCGCCGCTGTCAGCAGCGTAAGCGATGTTAGGCCGCATAAAAAATCCCAGCTGTCCAGCTCACAGGCAAGCAGCGTCAACTGAGTAAGCAGCGGCAGATTTCCGACGGCGTCGCTTCCGGTGACTGCAGTGTTCGAGATTACCAGGCGCTCAAGCGCCGTCAGCTGCGGTATAAATCCCAGATCGACGGTTCCGCTGTCGGAGAGCTTCAGCTGTTCAAGCCTGGGAAACCCTTGCCACACATCCGCGCTCCATGCGTCGGCCGCTGCCCTTTCCACATCCAGCGAGAGCAGGCTGCCGATATCCGCAAAGGCCGCGATAACCGCTTTGGATACCGTACCGGCCTCCATCCCGACCGTGGCGTAGAGCCACTGTCTGCCGGAGCCGGACAGGAAATCGAGCATTGCATCCGCCGGTACGTTGTCGCAATCCAGAAAATACTTGTCAAACGCTATACTGCAAACGCTTCCGTCCACAGCAACATCGTCCAGCTTGATAATAACCGTCGCCACGAAGTTGGATAAAAACGCAAGCGAATTAAGCGCGCAGCCCGTCATTTGCAAAGAAGATAAATTCGTAAGCGTTGTCCATGCGTCGGCGGCGGTATCGATTCCTTCCACCTGTTCAAAGCGCAGGGAGGTTAATTTGGCTGCTTGCAGTATGGCGCCGCAGGCTTCCTGTGTCAGCGTGCAGCTGCCGATTACGGCGCTTTCCAGGCGGCGGCCGATGGCGGTAAAAATTTCGCCCACCTGCCCGCCGGGCACGCCGGAGAGCGACAGGTGTTTAAGCTGCAGCGAGGTGACCGGCGTATAGTCCTTAACCGCGAGGGAGGAAACGCAAAGCGTGGCAAGCGCCGTCATGGCTTCAAGCGGCGTCAGGTCCTCCACACAGGGCCCCTGCAGCGTAAGCGAGGTCAGGCGCGCGCATTGTGCAAGCGGCGAAAGATCATAGGGCGCTGTGCCGCAGCAGCCGTCCTGCCATACGATGGTTACGGAGGTCAGGCGCGGGCAGGCGGCGAGCGGTGATAAATCCATGGCGGGGCAGTTGATCAGGGTGACTGTCTGCAGTGCGGAACAGTCCGCGGGCAGCGAAAGTGTGCCTGCGTTTTTCAGCGTGAGCGACTGCGGTGCTTCCCCGCTGTCCGCCGCCGCACAGGCAGGCAGGCAGAGCAGCAGCAGGGAGAGGATAACGGCGAGCGGTTTGGATGGTTTCATACCGGACTCCTTTCGGTATGCTGTATAAGCAGGGCGAACGATTGTACCTTCATCATATCGGCAGCCGAAAAAGAATGCAAGACGCGGGATGTAAATCCTGCGCCGCTTGCGGTTGTGGGCGGGAAAGCCGGAGCAAACATGTCCGCCGAGCTGTTTATTGTCAAACCCTGTACATTCTGTTATAATTACGGTCGGTACCTCAGAACCTAAGGAGGTGTTGGCATGGCCTCAAAAAAAGAGAATTTGCCTTTGAGTTTAGCCAAAGAAAGTGATTCCACAGGAACCATTACCTATGCCAATGAAGTGATCGCCATCATCGCGGGCGTTGCCGCCAACGAGGTGGAGGGCATTGCGGGCATGTGTTCCGGCGGTGGATTTTCGGATGCCTTTATGCGCAGCCGGAACATCAAAAAAGGCGTCAGGGTGGAGATCGGCGCCGAGGAAGCCTCGGTGGACCTGTACGTAATCGTGGAATACGGTACGCCGATCCAGATCGCGGCGCAAAATGTGCAGGAAAGCGTGCGCAAGGCGATTGAAACGATGACGGGGCTCCATGTGGTGCGCGTAGACGTTCACGTAAACGGCGTGAGCTTTGAAAAAGAAAAGCTGGAAGAGGAAGCCGGATTGGAAAACGCCAGGTTGTCGGATGCTAAAACGCCGGCGCTGGAAGCGAAAAAGGAAAAGGCCAAGCCGGCGCCCGAGCCCAGAAAACGAAAAGCAAAGCCCGTCAAACAAGCATCGGAAAACACAGCGGAAGCACCTTCCGCGTCAGATGAGGATTCAAAGCAGGAACCGGAAGCATAAGCTTGACCCCAAAAGACGATGTAAGCTCTTTTGGGGTTTACTGCTTTGACCTGCTTACCGTTATGGAGGTAGCGTTATGAAACATTCATTGGCAGACCGCCTGCTGACCGGGCTGGCGGGCCTTGTATTGGTAACATTGGGAATCGGGCTGTTTGTATACGGCGTCGGTATTTTCCCGTTTTCGCTGGATCTGTCGTTTTTTGAAGGACCCTTTACCTTCTGGCAGCATGTGCTTATGGTGCTGATCGCCATCGTGCTGTTTATGCTGGGCATCTGGGGCGTATCCAAAATCTTCCGCTCCGGCAAGGAAAAGGGCTTTATCCTGCAGCGCACGGAATACGGCGACCTGAATATCTCGATGAGCGCGATGGAAAACATGGTGAAAAAGTGCGTCGATATGAACGACGAGCTGCGGGTCACCCAGACCAAGATTATCCACACGCGCGACGGGGTAATCGTCTCCATCCGCATCTTGCTGGAAAACGGCGTTAATATCCCCATGATCGTCGGCGCCCTGCAAAAGCAGACCAAGCAATATATCACCTCTTGCTCCGGCGTGGATGTGAAGGAAGTACGCGTGTTTGTGGAAACCTCCAACAATATGGGGCTGAAGCATAAAACCGATATGCCCAGCGAGATGGCAGCCGACGTAAACGCCGTGGAAAAGGCCGGCCGCATGGTAGACCGCCTGAACGAATCGGTGCAAAAGGCCATCCAGTCCGACGCCGCGCCGGAAATGAAGCAGCCCGAGGAAAAGAAGGAAAGCCTGCACCAGCGCATCTTCCGCAAGAAGGACGAGGAGCCCGAAACGGCGATCGAGATGCCGCCGGCAGCACAGCCCGCGGAAAAGGCAGCGGAAGCACCCGCGCAGGAGCCGGATGCAAAGCCGGATAAAAAATCGAAAAAGCAGTCTGACGCGGCGGCTGAACCGCAGGACAAGGAGGATGCGTAATGTGTAACGAGGATAAAAACAAGTGGCTTTCGATCGGCACCAAGCAATGCGGGTGGCTGATCGGTCTGTGCGGCGCCGCACTGGCGTTCATGCTCATTTTTCTGGGCTTTTGGAAAACGCTGCTCGTCGCGCTCTTCTTTGCGGTAGGATACCTGTTTGGTTCCAATAACCAGAAGATCGTCGGGATCAAGAATTTTATCAACAAGATTTTCCCGCCCAAGGGCGAATAATGCAGGAAACGGAGTGTAATGCATGGCACGATCGGTAGCCAGGCAGGCGGCGATGCAGCTATTGTATCAGCGGTCGTGCGGCGCAGAGACAAGCGATGATTCAATCGCGCTGATATACGAACACCTGCGGGATCACGGCAAACCCAACCAAGCGGATCTGGACTTTATTATGGATATCCAAAACGGGGTACAGGAACACCAGGCGGAGATTGACGAGCGGATTGCGGAGCATTCCAGCGGCGAATGGACGCTGGAGCGCGTACCGCGTGTGGATCTGTGTATCCTGCGGCTGGCGGTGTACGAGCTCTATTATCGAAGCGATGTACCCGACAACGTGTCCGTCAGCGAGGCGATGGAGATGGCAAACTGTTATTCCGAGCCAAAGAGCGGGCGCTATATCAACGGGGTGCTGGGCGCTATCGTGCGCCGGAAGCAGAAGGATGAGCGGCATGCGGACAGCGATCGGGTTTGACACCAGCTGTTACACCACCTCCGCAGCCGCTGTGAATGAAAACGGCGAGGTGATCGGCTTTCAACGGATGCTCCTGCCAGTGCAACAAGGGACCTGCGGCCTGCGCCAAAGCGAGGCCGTTTTTGCACATCTGCGGCAGCTGCCGCAGCTTGTACAGCGCCTGAAGGCGGAGATCGGCAATGCGGAAATATGCGCGGTTGCCGCGTCCGCCGCGCCGCGGGACGCCGAGGACAGCTATATGCCCGTGTTTACTGTCGGCAGAAACTTTGCCCAATCGCTGGCCAGCCTGCTGGGCGTGCCGTACTTCGCCACGTCGCACCAGATGGGACATATATTGGCCGGGCAGATCGGCAATCCGCCGCTGCATTCGCCGTTTGTGGCCGTACACTTGAGCGGCGGTACCACAGAAAGCCTGCTGGCAGACGGCGAAACGGTGACATTGCTTGGCCAATCGCTGGATATCCATGCAGGCCAGCTGGTGGATCGCCTCGGGGTACAGATGGGCTTTGGCTTTCCCGCAGGGGCGGCGCTGGAGCAGCTTGCCCTGCAGGGCAAGGCAGAGGCCAGGCTGCCCGTGAGCATGGCAAACGGGGATCTGGACTGCCATCTTTCAGGCGCGGAAACGCAGTGCAGGCGTTGGTTGGATAACGGAGCATACACTCGCGAAACGGTGGCTGCCGAAGCGTTTGATTTCCTCGCGCGCACGGTGGCGCGTATGATCGCCGCCGCATGCGGGCAAACGGACGCGCGGCAGGTGCTGATCGTAGGCGGCGTAGCGTCGTCAGCTTTACTGCGCGGGCAGATATCGTATCGGCTGCAAAAGCGCGGCTGTCCGGCGGAGATCGTATTTGGCAAACGGGAATACGCATCGGATAACGCGGCGGGGATTGCCCGTTATGGGATGCGGAAAGTATTAGAAGCGGAGGGATGCTCATGAAGCTATTGGATGGTAAGGTGCTGTCCGCACAGGTGGAGGAAGAGCTGAAGGTACGCGTGGACGCCATGCGCGCCAAGGGAAACATTCCCGGATTGGAAGTTATTCTGGTAGGCGACGATCCTGCCAGCCAGCTGTATGTCGGCAATAAGGAAAAAGCCTGCAACCGACTCGGCGTTTTTTCCAAAACCGTGCGCATGCCTGAAAATACAACCCAGAAAGAGCTGGAAAAGGAGATCGCCAGAGCCAATGCTGATCCGGCCATCCATGGCCTGCTGGTGCAGATGCCGCTGCCCAAGCATCTGGATTCCGCCCGTGCGCTGGAGCTGATTTTGCCCGAAAAGGACGCCGACGGCTTCCATAACGTAAACACCGGCAAGCTGCTGCGCGGCGAGCCTGCCGCCGTTGCCTGCACACCCCGCGGCGTAATGTACATGCTCAAATCCGCCGGTATCGAGATCGCCGGCAAGGACGCGGTGGTGGTCGGGCGCTCCAATATCGTGGGCAAGCCGATGGCGATTTTGCTGATGCACGCCAACGCAACCGTGACCATCTGCCACAGCCGCACCAAGGACCTGGCGGCGCACACCCGCCGCGCGGATATTCTCGTGGCGGCCATCGGCAAGCCGAAGTTCATTACCGCCGATATGGTCAAGGACGGCGCTGTGGTGATCGACGTGGGCATGAACCGTGTGGACGGCAAGTTCTGCGGGGATGTGGACTTTGAAAACGTCAAGGAAAAGGCGAGCTACATCACACCCGTGCCCGGCGGTGTGGGCCGCATGACCATCGCCATGCTGATGACCAACACCGTGGACGCCGCCGAAAAAGTATTCGGATGAATACGCGGCTGACACTGACCGTTGAGGAGCTCAATGAGTACGTCCGCAAATCCCTTGCGGGCGATCCCATGCTGCGCAATTTGTTTCTGCGCGGCGAGATATCAAACTTCAAACGGCATGTGTCGGGACATCTGTACTTTACCCTGAAAGACGAGAAAAGCGCCATCCAGTGCGCGATGTTTCGTACCTCGGCGATGGGGCTTGCCTTCCGGCCGGAAAACGGCATGAAGGTTATTCTGCGCGGCAGTGTGGGGCTGTATGTCAAGGCAGGTTCCTACCAGTTCTATGCCGAGGGCATGGAGGAGGAAGGGCTGGGCGAGATTCATCTGCGGATGGAAGCGCTCAAAAAGAAGCTGCAGGCCGAAGGCCTGTTTGACGCGTCGCTGAAAAAGCCGCTTCCGCTGCTGCCAAAGGGCATCGGCGTTGCCACCAGCAAAACAGGCGCGGTCATCCACGATATAACGCGCGTCGGCTGGCGGCGGCACCCGGGGATCCCGTTTTATCTGGTTCCCGTTAAGGTGCAGGGCGAGGGTGCGGCGCAGGAGATTGCCCGCGCCGTGAAAGTGCTGGACAAGCTGGACGCGGTGGATGTTATCATCGTGGCACGCGGCGGCGGCAGCCTGGAGGACCTCTGGCCGTTCAACGAAGAGGTGCTGGCACGCGCGATTTTTGCCTGTCACAAGCCCGTGGTCAGCGCCGTGGGGCATGAGACGGATTTTTCCATTTCCGACTTTGTGGCCGATCTGCGCGCGCCTACGCCATCGGCGGCCGCCGAGCTGGTGGTGCCGCAGCGTGACGCATTGCTGTATGAGATCGACAAGATGCAGACCCGCATGCGCCGCGCCTGTGAGATGACGCTGGCGGAGCACACCGCCGCATTGGCCGACCTGGCCGCGCGGGTGGCCCGTCAAACGCCGGAAAAGCAGCTGGGCGTGATCGCGGAGCGCGTGCAGGGACTGTCACAGCGCATCACGCTGCTGTACCGGCAGGCGGTGCGTGAAAAGGCGCGCCGGCTGTCCGAGCTTACGCTGCGCATCACGGCGGCCAGCCCCAGGGCGACGCTCGATCGCGGGTATGCTATTGTGCGGCAGGGCAAGCGTACCGTACAAAGCGTCAAAGAATTGAAACCGGACGATCAGTTCACCGTTTTACTGGGCGACGGCAGCGTGGAAGCAAGGGCCCTGCGCGTGCATCAGGAGGAAGCGTAAATGAGCGAGAAAAAACCGAGCTTCGAAGAAGATCTGGCCAAGCTGGAATCGCTGGCCGAGCAGATGGAGCAGGGCGAAATGCCGCTGGAAAAGCTGATGGACGCCTATGAAAAGGGCGCCAAGCTGGCAAAGAGCCTGGAGGATCGGCTGAAGGCAGCCGCCGCGCGGCTGCACGAGGTGAGCCAGAAAAAAGACGGCAGCATTACCACCGAGGAAAGCGATGTTGCCCGGCAGGAGTCCCTGCTGGACAACCTTGAGGAGTAACGCATGGACTTCAAGCAGACCTATGATCGCTATTTGCGGGCGGTTAATGCCGCCATCGCGGCACATCCGCTGCTTACGGGCGATGAAAATTTACAAATGGACGCCTTGTCTGCCGCACCGGTCGACGGGGTAATCCCCGAGCCGCTGAAGTCCGCCGTGCGCTACAGCCTGCTGCTGCCCGGCAAGCGCATCCGTCCCGTGCTGCTGCTGGCCGGCTATCATTTGCTGAAGGATGACTGGGAAAGCGTTATGCCGTATGCCGTTGCGCTGGAGATGATCCATACTTATTCGTTGATCCATGACGATTTGCCGGCGCTGGACGACGACGAGCTGCGCCGCGGCCAGCCAACCAGCCACCGTGTATTCGGCGAAGCCATGGCCGTCCTCGCGGGCGACGCACTGTATTCGCTGGCATTTGAAACCATGCTGCAGGCAGCGCTGCAGTCCGGCCATCCGTATGCGCTGGGTGCGATTGCGGAGATTGCGAACCGCGCGGGCGTGCGCGGCATGATCGCGGGACAGACACTGGATGTGAAGCTGGAGGGTACACAGC
>DAOPIR010000024.1:0-21430 GCA_035399245.1 Candidatus Limiplasma sp. | reverse complement strand
GGATGTAGGCGAGGCCGTGGGTATCGTCGCAGCACAGGCTATCGGCGAGCCCGGAACACAGCTGACCATGCGTACATTCCATACCGGCGGCGTTGCCGGCGGCGACGATATCACCCAAGGTCTGCCGCGTGTTGAAGAGCTGTTTGAAGCCCGTAAGCCGAAGCGCGACGCCATCCTGGCGGAGATCAGCGGCAAGGTATCCATTGGTGAAAACAAGCGAAAGCGCGAAATTGTCGTTACCAATCAGGACGATCCCACCGAGCAGAAAACCTATTCCATCAACTACGGCAGCCGCCTGAAGGTGGAAGATGGCCAAATGGTGGAAGCGGGCCAGGAGCTGATCGAAGGCTCTATCAATCCGCATGATCTGCTGCGTATCCTTGGTGTGAAAGCCGTACAGGATTATCTGCTGCGCGAGGTGCTCAGTGTTTACCGCCAGCAAGGCGTTAATATCTCGGACAAGCACATTGAGATCATTGTTCGCCAGATGCTTCGCAAAGTACGTGTGGAAGATTGCGGCGATACCAACCTGCTGCCAGGATCGCTGGTTGATATTTTCCGCTTTGAAGAAGCGAACAAAGAACCCATCGAAAACGGCGGACGTCCGGCCATCGCCAAGCGTATCCTGTTGGGCATTACAAAGGCGTCACTGGCAACGGAAAGCTTCCTGTCGGCGGCTTCCTTCCAGGAAACCACACGCGTGCTCACCGATGCCGCCATCAAAGGCAAGGTGGATCCGCTGCTGGGGCTGAAGGAAAACGTAATTATCGGCAAGCTGATACCGGCCGGGACGGGCATGCCCCGCTACAAGGATATCGAGCTGGTAGAAAACTTCTAGTCCAAATCCAAAGCGGCAGAACGTTAAACATTCTGCCGCTTTTTCATCAGGCAATACGGAGGAATATATGGCATATCGTGCACTGTATCGGGAATGGCGCTCAAAAACATTTTCAGAGATTCTCGGGCAGGACGCTGTGGTTAAAACGTTGCGCCGGCAGATTACAACCGGCAGGATTGCCCACGCATATTTATTCTGCGGATCAAGAGGTACAGGCAAAACGTCGCTTGCCAAGATCATGAGCCGGGCGATCAACTGTCTGAACCCACAGGATGGCGAACCCTGCGGGGAATGTGAGGTTTGTAAAGCCATCCTGTCGGAAAGCACATTGGATGTGCAGGAGCTGGATGCCGCCAGCAACAACTCCGTAGACAATGTCCGCGATCTGCTGGAACAGGTGCGCTACCCGGCCCAGCTTGGCAAGTATAAGGTATATATCATCGATGAAGTGCACATGCTCTCCACCGCCGCGTTCAACGCGTTGCTCAAAACGCTGGAAGAACCGCCGGAGCATGTGGTATTTATCATGGCAACGACCGAGCCGCAGCGCATACCCGCCACGATATTAAGTCGTGTGCAGCGGTTTGACATATCACGTATACCCGCTGTGCTGATAGAGCAGCGAATGGAGCTTGCACTTAAACCTTTGCATATTGAGGTAGAGCAGGAAGCGCTGCAAATGATCGCGCGCACGGCTGAAGGCGCGATGCGCGATGCCTGGAGCATTCTCGACATGGCAATATCCGCCGCCGTGAATAATAAAATAACCACAGAAATCGTACGGGATATTTTAGGTGCAGCAGATAAAGACTTCCTCTTTGGTTTTGCCGAGGCATTGGCCGATCGTGATTCTCGTGCCGTAATGGAGCAGATCGACCAGCTGATACGGGAAGGATATGAAGCGCAGGTATTTCTGCGGGAAATGACACGGCATCTGCGGGCGCTTCTGACTGTAAAGGTAGTGGCCGATAATGCGGCGACGCTTTTGCAGATCACCGAGGAAGATGAAAAGCGGTACCGAAAACAGGCCACCAAGTTTTCGCAAGAACGCCTGATCCGTATGATGAACAGTTTTATGACGGCAGACAGTGAATTGCGCTTTGCGTCGTCTCCCCGGATCGGGCTGGAAATCGTCGCCCTGAAAGCATGCCAGGAAGAGAAAGCCGAGGATTTTACAGCACTGACGGAAAGAATTTCCGAGCTGGAAATTAAAGTAAACAACCTGCCAAAAACGATCCGTGCAGCAGCAGCGACCGCATCCACGGATCATGCTGCGACGCTAACTGATGCAGACAGCACACAGGAAGAGGATCTTCCGCAGACACCCGCAAAAACGGAAACGGATGCCGAATCAATGGCAACGCAAGCTCCGAAGCCATCGGACGAACAGACACAACCGGTAACCGCGTTGAGCGATAACGATATATGGAAAGCAGCAATGAAAACGCTTTGTGCCACCCAGCCGGCAACCTATGGAATACTGAAACGGGAACAGTTTATCGGTGCGCAAAACGGCGTATTTCGGGTACAGGTGCCACAGGAACGCAAGAACTTTTCTTACGCACACCTGAAAAAGCAAGATAAGCTGGAAACGATATCCAAGGCACTTTCGGACGCAGCCGGAAAACCGGCAACCTTTGAACCGGTACTGGAAGGCAGCCAGGAGCAAAAAGCGAACATACAAGAGAACATTCAAATGCTGGCGGATACCGTGGGACGTGATCTGCTGAACATTGACGAATCGGAGGACTGACTTGAAAAAGCGACCCTATCGAAAACAGACGAACATATTTCCAGCTGTTCAATATAAGCACGATCTTGGACAGCATTTTTTATATGACGTGGCACTGCTAACCTCTCTTGTGGATCAAATCGGTTTGCAGCACACAGACAACGTGCTGGAAATCGGCGCAGGCGCCGGAACCCTGACGCGTGTGCTGTGCAATGCGGCGGCACACGTAACATCTGTAGAAGTAGACGAGGCCCTGATGCCCAATCTGCTGGGGATGGCGCAGGAAATACCTAACCTGACAATCATTCACAAAGATATACGAAAGGTAAACTTTCAGGGGCTGAAACTGGGGGAAGGCTTTCGTGTCATTGCCAATATTCCGTACAGCATTACGACGCAGATATTTGATTTATTCTGGGGAACGGATGTCCCCGTATCCCAGATGGCCGTCATGGTACAAAAAGAAGTAGCGGATAAGCTGGTGGCCGTGCCGGGCAGTAAAGCCTATGGCTTAATGAGTGTACGCTGCCGTTATTATTGTGAGCCGGAGATAGTCGCGCAGATCCCCGCATCCGCGTTCACGCCGCCGCCCAAGGTGGACAGCGCCTTTGTAAACCTCAAAATTTGTAAAGAAAAGCTGCTTCCCAAAGAGGAGGAGCAGCTGCTATGGAAACTGGTAAATGCCAGCTATCGGCTTCGCAGGAAGACCCTGACGAATGCGTTGAAGACGGTCACGGATGTACCAATCGAACGCTTGCAGGCGATACTGGATGCAATGGGATTGCCGCATACGGTACGCGGCGAGGTACTAAGCGTTAAGCAATGGGTGGAGCTTACCCATGCAATTCGGGATTAATACCCGTAAATCTCTTCCGATAACGCGGTGCTGAGGTCGGGCGGCAGGTTTTCAATGATCGTATACAGCGACATCATCATGGTTTGCTCCAGACCGGCCGAATATTCCTCCAGTTCTTCATCGCTCATTTGTGTCAGCTGGATAGAGGTTTCTGGCGTTGCGCTCTGCAAAGCGGCAAAGTAGCCGCTGTCCGGCTGAACGACGGTGTGGAAGTACAGCGAAATAACGCTTGCGTCGGATAAGGCAGACTTGATACCGTCCACACTGGCACCGGCGAACAAATCGATCGCGGTATCCGATACGTCTCCGTTTCGGGTTTGATCAAACAACAGCATAATAGCGATCTGCTCGTCAAAGTACTCTTCGTACAGTGTTGCCGTAAACTCACCGGATACGCTGTCGGCTTTGGTTAGGTCACAGTTAAACGTAGTGCTGAGGATTGGATCGTCAGCATAAGCATTCATGGAGTACTTACCGGCGATAAAATCATTGCCGAGGTAAAGCTCGCCGTATTCGCTGTGCATGATTTCATTATCTTCGGCAATGCTGACGTTCAGCTGGTAGAATGCTGCGTCGCCGATCGTAGCTTTGGTGACGGAAAGATTGATCGCCGCAGCTTCATATCCATCGTCACCGTCGATTGTCATATCAAAGGCAACAAACGCGTTATCCTTAGTGTACGTAGTCATGGTTAAGGTTAAATTGATTTCTTCAAATTCGCTTCTCATATCGGCAAGGTCGTCATCTGCCAACGCATAGACTTCCTCATCGGTGAGGCCGTCGGACGACATCTTTTCAATCGAGGCGATTTGTTCGCGCATGAACGGCAGATTTAAAATGTCAACCAGGTCATCACCGGTCAGAACCATAACCGTCTTTTGGTCGGCAACAATGCTTTGGAAGTAGAAAGTGCCGGTCTCAATGGTTTTGGAGTTTTCGAGATCGTTGAAATAGCAAATTGTCTCTTCGTCAATACCCATCATGGCATAGGCATCTGCTTCATCCATATCCTCGTTCACAGAGCCGTTCAGCATCATCTGGAACATAGGGCTGTCCATCATTTGGGTGAAGGACTGCATCTCGTCACTATTTTCTATCTGCTCCGTATACAGGGTGATCAGGTCCTCCCAGCTGAAATAATGCACGGAGGTTCCCAGTAAGTCGCTTTGCAGATAGAGGCCGTTTTCATCAACGCGGATCAGGTTGTTTAGAACGTCCGTGTCATCCAATGCCAACACTAACGCACCATATCCATCTGACAGGTAGTGGATACGGATTGCCGCAGTTTCGCATATTTGGTTGAACACATCATATTCGGAAAGCAATGACCCGGGAATGCATGTGATAGTCGTAACGGTTTCGGTTTCCGCAGCCGTTGCGGTTGAAAAACTGAACAGTGCCAGCATAAGGCAAATCACGATAATGAGTCCCTTGCGTATCATGTAAAAATCCTCCTTATTTATACGGTTGGATGATCATATTATACAGGAAAATATTCCGTTGTGTTAAAAATATTGCATATAAGCATTCAAAATCCACATAAAATGTCGGAATTAACGCACTAACGTGGAGATTTCAGCCAAACGGTCTGGTTCACAATCGGCGTATAGCTTTGGATAATTTTGATGACTTTCGCGGAAACGTTATCGTCTAGATAATCGGCGGGCATGGCAGCCGGCTCATTGGCATGATGCATGGCAATGGCGAGCTCGGTTGCCTGCGCAATGCTTTGTGAAGTAATGCCGCCAATGACAACCGTGCCCTTATCCAGCACCTCGGGACGTTCGGTGGAGGTACGGATCAGCACGCCGCAGAAACCGAGCATTGCGCTTTCCTCGCTGAGCGTACCGCTGTCGGAGAGAACGACAAGGCTGTGCGTCTGCAGGTGGTTATAGTCAAAGAAGCCAAGCGGTTTGATGTTTTTCACCAACGGATGGAACTTGAAGTGTCTGGACTGAATAAATTTCATCGAACGGGGATGCGTGGAATAGATAACAGGAAGCTGATAGGTTTCCGCAATGGTATTGAGCGCGGTCATCAGGGATAAGAAATTATCCTCAAGATCGATATTCTCTTCACGGTGAGCGGAGACTAGGATATACTTACCGCTTTCCAGTTCCAGGCGCTTTAATATATCGCTTTCTTCAATTTTTTGCATACCGTCACGCAGCACCTCGCGCATCGGTGAACCTGTAACAAAGATTGTTTTCCCGTCGATGCCTTCCGACAGCAGGTAGCGGCGGCTATGCTCGGTATAGGGGAGATTGATGTCGCTGATATGATCCACGATCTTGCGGTTGATCATTTCGCTGACATTCCAATCCCAGCAGCGGTTGCCCGCCTCCATGTGAAAAATCGGGATTTTCAGCCGTTTGGCGGAAATGGCCGCCAGCGCGCTGTTGGTATCGCCGAGGATGAGCACGGCATCCGGCTTTTCCTTTTGGAGCAGCGTATAGCTTTCCGCGATGATCGCGCCCATGGTTTCCCCAAGATTGGCGCCGACACAGTTGAGGTAATAATCCGGACTGCGCAGTTGCAAATCCTGAAAAAAGATCTCGTTGAGCTCATGCGCGTAATTCTGTCCTGTATGCACAATGATATGATCAAAATAACGGTCGGCACACCGCATCACAGCGGACAGCCGGATAATCTCCGGCCGTGTACCCAGAATAGTCATCAGTTTCAGCTTGCTCATAGCGCATCATCTCCGGTCGTTGTTGGTTCAAAGTTCTGCTGATACGTATCGGGATGCTCCGGATCGAATATCTCGCTTGCCCACATCAAGGTAACAAGATCATCCGGCCCGATGTTTTCAATCGTGTGTATATACCCCGGCGGGACATCAATTACGGTTATTACATTGCTGCCGACAGGATAGGAGTATACCTGGGTATCAAACGGATTGCGAAAACGGATGATGCCATGGCCGGAAACTACAATAAACTTCTCGTGCTTGGTGTGGTGCCAATGCGAGCCTTTACGTACGTTTGGCTTGGTTACGTTAACGCTGATCTGGCCGTAGCCGAGCATATGCATAAGCTCGGTAAAGCTGCCGCGTGTGTCGGCATGGGACTTGGGAACATAGGCAAGCCGATCCGGCGGGAGAAAACTTTGATAGGTGGCAAACAGCTTGCGGACAAAGGGATCACGCTGATCCGGAAGGTTAAGCGTTGTGGAAACGGCATGAAACTTACGGATCAATGCAACGATTTGCGCCAGGGTCGCTTCGTGCTGCGGTCCGGCGGAACAAAAGCCGTTTGCGTCAACCGTAGGATTGCCTTGAAAGGCGCGCAGAAACTCGTCAATCACATCGTCGATATAGACAAGGCGCAGCAAATACTGCGGATCAGAAACGGTGATCGGAAGATCATGGGCGATATTATGGCAAAACGTAGCGACAGCGCTGTTGTAATTGGGTCTGCTCCATTTGCCAAACACGTTGGTCAGGCGATAAATATAAACGGGGGAATGGACCCGGGCTTGATAGGCATGTACGGCGTCTTCGGCATCACGCTTGCTTTTGCCGTACGGGTTATCAAGCGCTGCCTGTGTGCTGGATGAGATCAGCACAGGCGGTTTCTTTCCATTTTCCAACGCGGCGAGCAGCGACACGGTGAAGTCCGTGTTTCCCGCTTGAAATTCGTTTACCTCTTTGGGACGATTGATACCTGCCAGATGAAATACGAAATCCGCCTGTGCGGCGGCGGCGGCCAGATCATCGTCCGATGATGCTATATCAATTAAAAACAGGCGGTGGTCAAACTGCCGCAATGCAGCACGAAGATTGCGGCCGATAAAACCATCTGCGCCTGTGATGAGTACATTCATGCCGGCTTCACCTTCCTTATGATATGATAACCGATTGAAAGGGATCGGGTCAAGATTTAATTGTACTCTATGGTTTTTTGATACGCCTTGTATGTGGAAGTATAAAAATACTCGCGCTTGATTTCAACGTCGTTTTGATACCATACCTTATAGGTATCCACCACATAGCCGGTACGCATTTTCACGGTTTCCTTACTGGTTCCTACTGGCAAATCTGTATCTTGTATGTAGATAACTTCGGTGGATGGATACAGCGTCTTTGTAACGGTCGATTCCAGATCGATCGATATATTGTCGCCAAGGGTAACGCCCCAGATTTCAGCGGTGCATTGACGGTTTTTATAATACGTGATGATAAACACGGGTGTATCTTTATTGTTCTTAAACTTGAAATCAAGGTTCGGCCAGTTTACCGTGGCATCTTCACCCTTTTCAACATAGGTGCTTGGCCATGCGTGCGGGCTGCGGCTGACAATTTCCAGATCGGCACGCGCAACGGCATTGAACAATGTAGAGCTTACCTGACAGATACCGCCGCCGACTTCCTGCACCAGCTCACCGCCAGCGATTGCGCCGGCTTCTTTATATCCACGCGCTAGGGTACGTTCACCTACGGTGTCATTGAAGCTGAAGGTATTTCCGGGCAGCAGTACCGTGCCGTTGATTGTTTCGCAAGCCAGAGAGATGTTGGAGTTACGGTTGGCGGATGAAGTTGTGTTGGTGGTAAAGGCGGCAATCAGCGTAAAGGTATTTTCCAAATCTTCCTTGGTTACGGTAGGCAGGGTAATCTGCGGCGATACGGTGATGGAACGGTTGACCACGCCTTGCTTGAGTAAAGCGACAACCTGGTCATACAATGCATCCCCATCAATGGTAACGCCCACTTGATCGTCGGAGAACGTGAAAGTGCGGGTGCTAAAGCTGAAGCTTACAATCTGCGCATCAACAGGATCGCGGGTCACATAATCCACGATTTCATCAATCACAGCGCGCACGGTATCATAATCGTATACCTGCTTGCTGTTGATATAGATGTATTGATTTCGTAACCCCATCACAACGTCCGCCCGCTCGCGGAACGGCGTTTTCTGTGTGGATAGAATGTCGGTTGTGTTTTGACGGCCATAGGAATAGGCCTTGAGCAGAGCGCCGCTGATATCACGGTGGGCGGACACATTTTCATTGTTCAGTGTCCAGGCCTTATCGCCGATGTTGATCGTGATGGAAAACGCCGACGATGCGGTATCTTCATCACCAAGCGCGTCCTGGGCCTCCGCAAGCGTTAGATTGCCCATATGAATGCCATCGATAAATACACCGGGGAATATAACATCCCGCTGCAGGTACGCCCGATACTGCTTATAGCTTGTTACAACGTCCGCGTCATAGCGCAGCAATTCACCGTTAATAAAAGCGTAGTTATCCAAATCGGTCCAGAAATAGCCGGCAATCTGGGGCATCATCAATATGCCGATTGCGGCGACGGTAAGCAGACAAAGGGCGATTACACTGATGTAGATTGTCATGTGCAGCTTGCGGCGTTTACGCTTTTTAGTCCTTTCCGGATCAATAGGGGAGCGCTTTTGCGCAAAGGGATTCTGACCGATTTGCTGGGTCGGCTTAACCGGCTGTTCTACCGGCAAACGATCCAGTGGCGCGTCCCAGGCGTTGGTATCATCAAAGCTGTAATCTTCGCCGTCTGCGTTTGCGGGAACGGAATTGGCCGCGTAATGCGGTGCGGATCGCGCGCTGGGCGGCGTATACTTGGAGGATGAATTAGGATTATAGTCCGACATGCAAGGGGCGGCCTCCTCTCACAGGTACGATGCGGCGGTAATCAAAGCGCAGCTGTGCCTTCCTTGATTTTATAGGAGAGAATTTGCAGCCCTTCTTCGAGGTGAACGCTGACGATGGTTGCGTTTTGCGGAATGTTTAGATCGATCGGAACAAAGTTCCAATAGGCGGAAACGCCATAAGCATTCAGTGTGTCTACCACAGCCTGCGCGCTGGATACGGGGACGGCAAGCACGGCGATATGCACGGGATGCTGCTGGAGAAATTGCGCAATATTCTCATAATCCAAAACGGTCAGCGTCCCGATTTTCTTCCCGATTTTATCAGGATCAACATCGAAGATGCCGATGGTATTAAAGTTGTTGGCATTGAAGGAATCAGACATGGCGATAGCCCTGCCGATATTGCCGGCCCCAATGATGATCATATTCTGCGTGTGCTGTATCCCAAGCACCGTGCCGATATGCTTACGAAGCTTGGGTACGGAATACCCAAAGCCCTGCCGGCCTTCGCCGCCGCTGCAGTTGATATCCTGCCGGATCTGCGAGGCGGTCAGCCCCATGCGTTCGGAAAGTTCCTGTGAAGAAATCTGCATCACATTATCTGATTCAAGCTCTTTTAGATAGCGATAATATCGCGGTAATCTTCTAAGAACAGCTTCTGAAACATGGCCGGCCATGTATTTCACTCCTTTAATGCTCATACTTTTGTATCATACAACAGTTTGTTGCGTGCACAAATACTTTGCCTGTATTATACCATATGTTATAACCTTAACAAAGTGCTTAAAGCAACCAACTTGCAGCAATCGCCGCAAGTTGGTAAAGGTAAATATAATATTGGGTAGGGTTGAATTTATAACGAAGGGCTTATTTCAAGGAAATTACAACATGCCGGTTGGGTTCATCGCCCTCGCTGTGGGTGGTAACGGCCTCGTTTTGCTGAAGCGCGCTGTGAAGGATCCTGCGTTCGTAGGGGTTCATCGGTTCCATTACCACTTTACGGCCTGTTTTCACGGCACGGTTGGCCATGCGGTTGGCAAGGCGCTTGAGCGCTTCTTCGCGTTTGGCACGGTAATTTTCAGTATCCAGCGTTACACGGGTATAATCGTCCTTGCCGTGGTTGACGTTAAGGCTGGTCAGGTACTGCAAAGCATCCAGCGTTTCGCCGCGGCGTCCGATTAAGATGCCCAGCGTGTCGCCGTGAATGTTGACCCTTACATTGCCTTCCGTGTCGGTATCGGCCTCCACCGAGACTTCCAGGTTCATCAGCTTGGTCACGTTGATCAGAAAATCCTGCGCTTTGCCGGCAGACGTGGCGGGATCGGCGAGCGTGACTTCCTTCACAGGCTCTTTGGCCTTTGCCGGCGCTTTTTCCGGGGCTTTGGCGGGCTTGGCAACAGGCGCGGCAGTTTCCTGCTTTTCGGCTGTTGCTACGGCCTTTTTAGGTTTGGACTGCCGCTGCTTAGCCTTTGCGGGCTTCGCTTTTTGCTCTGGTTCGATATTGCAGGTGAGCGTGGACAGAATATCGTCATCCTTATCCGGCTCACTATCCTTTACCGTAATACGGACTTTGGCGTCTTTCCCGCCGACGAAACCAAAAAGCCCTTTGGTGCCTTCCTGAATAATATCAATCGTGACATCGCCCAGTGATACATCAAGCTTTTCAAGGCCTTGACGTATTGCGTCTTCTATGGTTTTTGCAGAAGTTTCTATGCTCTTCATTTCAAGCTATCCTCCTGGATGTTCTGAGTCTTGCTGTGTGCCTTTCTATCATAGGATTGGTTGATGACAATGCCTTCGCCCCAGGCAATCAGGTTGGACGCAACCCAGTAGATGGAGAAGCCGGCGTTGTAGGTGGAGCAGATGTACAAAGAGAAGATCGGGAAGAAGTACTTCATAAACTGACTTGTTCCCTTGCCGCCGTTTGCGGAATTGGTGTTGGTTGTCTGCGGCTGTGTGAGCGTCATCAGGAATTGCGTTACCGCGGCTAAAATTGGCGTGATAAACAAACCGTTGTTGGCCGCATAAATCTTCAGCTTGAACAGAATCAGGTTGACTTCCGGCAGGGCGGCCCATTGCAGCAGCTCGTTTTGGTAATCGGGGAGAGATTGTAGTTGCGTAAGAATAACCTGATAGGTATCGGAGGTTACGGTATCGGCCGTAATCCCCAGTGCGCTAAGCGAGTTCAGGATGTTGGTATCGGTTATTCCCTTGATAACGGATTGCCAAATATCCACGGGAATCAACTTAAGCTGTGCTTCCTGTGCTACGGCGGTAGCAAAGGGGCTATCAGGCATCCACAGGTTTTTTACCCACAGCCAGCCTTGATTGACCTGTTGGCCCGTCGTTACCAAATCGATAGCCTGCTTTGCCAGCTCTGTGTTGGCAGCCATACGCATGGCGCCGAACATGGCGATCAAAATCGGGAAGGAAATCAGCATCGGCAAACAACCGGACAGCGGGCTGATCCGCTCCTTACGATAAAGCTCCGCTGTTTTCTGGTTCAGCTTTTCTTTATCATTGGCATATTTCTTTTGCAGTTTGGAAATCTGGGGCTGCAGATCCGACATGCGGCGCATGCTCTTTCTGCTTTTTAAATCCAGCGGCAGTAAAATCAACTTGATAATGATCGTGAATACGACAATAGACCATCCGTAATTGCCGATGAAGCTATTGATACCATCGAGAATGTTGAACAAAAATGTATTAATTGCACCCATTCCGGAATCAATTCCTCCTTATTGTAATATCGGTGTTTTCTGGAACGGGATCATACCCGCCCTTGGATAGGGGATTGCATCGAAGGATGCGCCAAATTGCCAATCGAAGCCCTTTCAACACACCATAACGCCGCAATGCTGTAACAGCATATTCGGAGCATGTGGGCACGAACCGGCATGAAGGGCGAGTGTGTGTACTGATACGCTGCTGATAGAACCGTATCAGCTTGATGAGAAATCTGTTCATTTCCCTCTACCATTGCTCCGCTGGCGCAGGGCAAGCTTTTGGAATATCACAGCCATGGAGGACTGAAGCTGCTGGAAGGAACGCTGGGCTGAAGACGGATGCGCAATTATGACATAGAGACCGTTTTGCATATCCGGCAGGAGCGGACGGATACATTCCCGCAGGCGACGCTTTACCGCATTGCGAACCACGGCGCCGCCCACCTTTTTGCTTACCGAAAAACCAACGCGCTTTTGAGAACTTCTGGCATAAATCAGCGTAAAATCCTTGCAGGACGCACGCGTTCCGCGGCGGTATACATAGCTGAATTGCCGATTACGGCATAGCCGATATTGCTTTTGCAATCGAAATCCTCATTTCACGGGGGCTGCTTCCGGCTGACATTGAAAAACCCGTACCCACTTCACCCGAAAGGAAAAGATGGGAGCGGGTAAATCATCACATCCAAAAGGCCGTGGCACTAAGCACTGAGCACTTTGCGGCCGCGACGGCGACGGGCTGCCAAAACGCGGCGGCCGTTTTTGGTGGACATACGCGAGCGGAAACCGTGAACCTTGCTGCGCTGCCGTTTCTTGGGCTGAAAAGTATGAACCATTTTGCACAACTCCTTAGGGTTTCAAGTATCATAGTGTAATGCATGCCATATGGCCGCAAACTATCATAGACTAACCATTTTATTATATAGGCGGGATGATTGCTTGTCAAGCGGAGAATGATTAGGGAAGAGGCTTGGCATGTGCTAATTTTGCTTTTTGATTTCGAGCTTAAGCATGTCAAGCTGATCGTTTTGCACGGTGCTTGGCGTATCCATCATGACATCGACGCCGTTTTGGCTCTTGGGGAAAGCCAGTACTTCGCGCAGGCTGTCCGCACCGCAAAGGATCATTACCAGCCGATCGATGCCAAAGGCAAATCCGCCATGCGGCGGCGTGCCGTATTTGAAGGCTTCCAGTAAAAATCCGAACTTGCTTTGCGCTTCCTCCGGCGTCAGGCCAATAGTCTCAAACATCTTAGATTGCAAATCGCTTTGGTGAATACGGATCGAGCCGCTGCCCATCTCCACGCCGTTGAGGACAAGGTCGTATGCCTTGGCACGCACCGAGCCGATATCGGTCTCCATCAGGGCGATGTCCTCGTCCATTACGGATGTAAAGGGGTGGTGCTCCGCTACATAGCGATGCTCGTCCTCATCCCAGGAAACCAGCGGAAACTCGGTAATCCAAAGAAGGTTATACTGCGTGGTATCGATAAGGTCAAGGTCATGGCCGAGCTTCAGGCGAAGCTGACCCATAGCGGTCAGCGCGGTGCGGTTATCATCTGCGATAACAAACAGCGCATCGCCGATGCCGCAAGCCATCTTATCAAGAAGCTTTTGCATGCTGTCGCCCTGCATGGCTTTGGCAAAGCTGGAGCGAACCGTGCCGTCTGCCTGCGGAACGGCCCAAGCAAGGCCCTTAACATGATAGGTTTTGACAAACTCAACAAGCGCGTCCAGTTGCTTGCGCGTAAGGCTGCCTGCGTCTTTGGCACAGATGGCGCAAACGGTTTGCCCGTTTTGAAGCGCGTTTTCAAACACCGTAAATCCACAGCCTTTTATGGTTTCGCCAACATCGGCGATTTCCATGCCAAAGCGGAGATCCGGTTTATCACTGCCATAGCGCGCCATAGCTTCGCGCCAGGTCAGCCGCGGGAGGGGAAGCTGGACCTCAATGTTCATCACTTCAAGAAATACACGGCGATAAATCTTTTCGACTACATCCTGAATATCTTTGGGCTCGACAAAGCTCATTTCCATGTCGAACTGCGTAAACTCCGCCTGCCGGTCGGCACGGCCGTCCTCGTCACGGAAACAACGCGCAAACTGATAATAGCGGTCCAATCCGCCGACCATCAACAGCTGTTTATAAATCTGCGGGCTTTGCGGCAGCGCATAGAATAAACCCGGGCTTTGGCGATAGGGTACCAGATAGTCGCGCGCGCCTTCGGGGGTGGACTTGGTAAGAATGGGGGTTTCCACCTCAATAAAATCCTGCTCGTCAATGCAGTCGCGAATGGACTTCATTACACGATGGCGCAGCCGCAGGATATTTTGCACGCTTGGCCTGCGCAGATCGAGATAGCGATACTTCAAGCGGATGGATTCCTTTTCGTTTTGGCCATCCTCAATATAGATCGGCGGGGTTTTACTCGCGTTAATAACCGTGATCGAAGTGACAATCACTTCAATCTCACCGGTTTTCATCTGGTCGTTTACGGCGCTTGCATCGCGCAGCTTTACGGTGCCTGCGAGCTCGATTACATATTCACTGTGCAGGCTTTCCGCAGCCTGAAAGGTTTGCGAGTCAACCAACGTGCTGTCCGCAACGACCTGCACAATGCCGGAACGATCCCGCATCTGAATAAATATCAATCCGCCAAGGTTACGGGTACGCTGCACCCAACCTTTGAGGAGCACTTGCTGTCCTGCGTCCTTTTTGGTAACTTCCCCGCAATAATGCGTTCGCTTGTTCATGGGGTTACTTCCTCTCTGCGCTGTGCTGCAATCTGATCGGCCAATTTTTGAGGAGCGTCCGACAATCTTAGCTCCCATTCTTCTCCGCTTTTCATGTTGCGGATTTTTACGACGCCTTTTTTTGCCTCGTCTTCACCAAGAATGGCCACAAAGGCGGCTTGCAGCTTATCGGCATACTTGAACTGTGCCCGAAGGCCGCGTGTGGTGTGGTTCATATCCGCCTTTAGTCCAAGCCCGCGGAACGCTTTTAACAGTTGGAACGCGGTGGGAGCAAGCAACGGATCAAGCGGCGCAATATAGATATCCGGCGTGCTGACGGGAACCGCTAAGGTTCGATCCTCCTCAGATTGCGCCTCCAGAAGCATCAGCACCCGCTCCATGCCCATACCAAAACCAACGGCGGGGATGCTCGGGCCGCCAAGCTCTTCCACCAGCCCGTCATACCGGCCGCCGCCGCAGGCGGTCAGAGTGCCGGTGGGGGTATCGGTGGTGATTTCAAATACCGTTTTGGTGTAATAATCCAATCCGCGCACGATACCCGGATCGACGATATACTTGAGCTGCGCGGCATCCAAAAATGTTTGTAATGCTTCAAAATGCTGCCGGCAATCGTCACAAAGGTGATCCAGCATCCGGGGCGCATCCTTAAGCTGGGCCTGACAGCTTTCTACCTTGCAGTCAAGCACCCGCAGGGGATTGATCTCAATCCTGTCCTTGCAATCGTCGCAGAGCAGGTCTTTTTTCGCGTGCAGATAATCCAAAAGCAATTTTTTATAAGCAGGCCGGCATACGGGGCAGCCGATGGAGTTAATACGCAAGGTAAGGTTTTGAATGCCGAGCGTTTCAAATAGGTCCATCGCCAGCCAAATGACCTCGGCATCCGCCGAAGCCTGTGTGGCGCCAAAGCACTCCACACCAAACTGGTGATGCTCGCGAAGCCTGCCGGATTGCGGTGCTTCATAGCGGAAATGGGGCGCATATAAATAGTACAATTTGATCGGCAGTGCCTGATTGTGCATACCGGATTCTAAAAAAGCACGAACGACGCCCGCCGTGCTTTCGGGCTTTAAGGTGATGGAACGATCGCCTTTATCCAGAAAGGTGTACATTTCCTTGCGGACCACATCGCTGGATTCGCCGACAGATCGTGTAAAAAGCTCAGTATGTTCAAATACAGGCGTTCGTATTTCCTGATAGCCCGCCAATCTCGTTTTTTCACGAATGATGGCTTCCAGCGCTTGCAATTGAGCGGTTTCGCGGGGCAGAACATCCTTGGTGCCTTTGGGGATCCTAGTCAGCATTCCTTTCACCTCAACAGATAGAATTCCTTGAATTATACCCTTTTTGCACGGGCACAGTCAACCAAGCAGGGAATCTTTCTGTTCCATATATTGTTCGTAGGACATCAGCACATCGCGCGGCTTTGGCCCGGCGCTCTGGCTGATAATCCCGCGTGATGCCATCTCATCAATCAGGCGTCCGGCGCGCGCATAGCCGATCTTCATGCGGCGCTGCAGCATGCTGATGCTTGCCTGCCCGTCTGTGAGCACCATCTCCACCGCCTCGGCCAGCCGATTGTCATTTTCGCTGTCCATACCGCCGCCCAATGCGGCAGGCAGGCCGGTATCGCCGCCGTCCATGATCTCGTGGATGCTCTCGTTATAATCGGTCTCAGAGTTGTTTACGATATAGCTGACCACATTGCGGATTTCCTGATCGCTGACATAACAGCCCTGCACACGAATGGGCGCGTTGCTGCCGGTAGGATAGTAGAACATATCGCCGCTGCCTAAAAGCTTTTCGGCACCGTTGGCATCTAAAATGGTTCGGCTGTCGATGCTGGAGGCAACCGCAAACGATATACGGGATGGGAAATTCGCCTTAATCAAGCCGGTGATTACGTTGACGGTCGGGCGCTGTGTGGCGATAATCACATGGATGCCGGCGGCACGCGCAAGCTGTGCCAGACGGATGATGCTGTCTTCCACTTCACGCTTACAGGCAATCATCAGGTCGGACAGTTCGTCGATGATTACCACAATCCGGGGCAGGGCAGGCTCATCGCCCGCGCGCCGTGCATTGTACGAGGCAATGTTGCGTACACCCTTACTCTGCATCTTGTGATAGCGGTCCAGCATCTCCTGTACGGCCCATGCCAGCGCGCCGGCAGCCTTGTGCGGATCGGTTACCACGGGGATCAGCAGGTGTGGGATTTCATTATAGCCCTGCAGTTCCACCACCTTGGGATCGATCAGGATCATGCGCAATTCCTGCGGGTTTTTGCGAAACAGCAGACTGTTGATGATGGTATTGATACATACGGATTTACCGCTGCCGGTTTGGCCGGCAATCAGCAGATGCGGCATTTTATCCAAATCACAGATTACGGGCCGGCCCGCAATATCCTTGCCGAGGCCGATTGGCAGGGTGGCTTTGGTACGCTCCATTTCCGAACTGGTGAGGACTTCGGCCAGGGATACGCTGGATATTTCGCGATTGGGAACTTCAATACCGAACAGATTGGTGCCCGGAATCGGCACCTCAATTCGCACCTGTCCGTTGGCGGCCAGCTGCAGGGCGATGGTTTCGGATATACCGAGAATTTTCTTGACGTTGACACCGCTGGAGGTGAGCCCCAACTCGTAGCGCGTAACAGCAGGGCCGTGGGTAACACGCTGCACAACGGCGGGAATATCAAAGCTTGCCAGGGTTTCTTCAAGCTTGGCAATGTTTTGCGCATCCTCTTCCCGGTTCACGGGCGGCGCGAAATGCTTAAGATCCAGCAGCTCGATCATCGGGTACGGATATGCGGCCGGTTTGGGCTTTGCCTGCTTCTCCTGCGGCTTCTTTTTGGTATCCGGCAAAATGAGCTTGGGATCATCAAGGCGTTTTCCGGATGGCGGGAATTCCACCACAGTTTTCTTTTTGGGGCCTTTATAAGCAGAATAGCGATCCTGCGGTGATTCCTGCGGCGGATCTTCCTCGGCCGGGTAAAAGCTGCCGGTATCGGAATGAATAGCGGCAGGTTCTTCACCGATTTGACGGGCAATCTGCGCTTTACGCTTGCGAATCTCATCCATACGTTGGAGCATTTTGCTGGCATCGGCATCCATCTTGGTTTTTGGAACAGGGGTTTCCGGTACGATGGTTTCATCATACAGGGTTACAGGCGGATGCGGAGGCTGCGTCTGCGGCATCGGCCGAACCGGCTGACGTGCCGCAACAGGCGTTGAAGCAGTACGCACCGGAGAAGGATTGCGCACCGGAGCGGGCTGCTGTTGCTGGGGCGGCGTTTGTGCGGCAGGCGGATCTTCCGGCTGTGTTTTTCTACGTAAAAATGCGGGGAAATTCAAGCTGTGCTTGTGCTTTTCTTCCTGCATTTGCTGCTGCTCCAGTTTTTTGAGGTGCGCCTGTTTGCTCTTTTCCAGGGCGCGCTGTTCTTTATTCGTTTTCGCACCTTCTCTGGCTTGCCGCAGGGAGCCGATGAAATCGAACCGAGAGAAAAACAGCAGGCACAGTAAGCTTAGAAGGGCAAGAACAATCACACCGCCTATTCTTCCGATATAAGTAAACAAAGGCCATGCGGTCAGCATGCCGAGCATACCGCCGAAGCCGCCGGCATTATTAACCGAGCTTTGGTAGCTTGCGGCCAATACGCCGGTATAGCTGTTTTCGGTGTCCTGCGTAAAGTAGTCCATCAGGGTTGCGCTTTTTGTGCTGGATAGAAGATTGATGATGCCTAACACAAATAAATATACGAGAAGCAATAATAGAAACGCGCGCGGAGAGGTTTTGCGATAGGCGGACAGGATGACGATGATGCCGCTCCATATAATATAAATAGGGACACCAAGGCATAGAATGCCGCCAAGCCCCTGTACAAAATGGCGAATGGAAAGAAACACGTTTCCTTTCAGCAGCCCCATAACGGAGATGCCGGCAAAAACGCCGATTGCTATAATGAGAATGCCGAATGTATTCCGGAATAAAATGGTATCGGATGTATAGTTTTTTGCGCGGGAACGCCGTTTCTTTGCCATAGTGCCTCCGTTTTATTTCGCCAGTCGAACTGCGTACAATATATCGTTTTCATCTGCGTAGAGCATGAGCTGCCGGTTGTCTATCAGGTAGTAATCGGCTGTCCCGACAGGCAAGCCGTAATCTGCGGCAATGGATGAATCATAATAGACGGATGCCGTGGGATCTCCGAGTATTTGGCGCCAGCGCTCGCGGGGCGTAACGCCGGTTTGAATGCCGTAAAGGTTCATGCGGAATGCCAGAATGCCTTCAACAACAGAAGTGTCCCATTGATCCGTTAAGGCATCGGAAAGGATCAGCATATCCCGATATGCGGGTGCTTCCAACTGAAAATACCGTCCGCCCGGGTACTGATCCGGCGTGTGATCGAGCCGGTAGGCCGCAATCAGGTCAGGCAGGGGATCGTCCAGATAAACGGTAAGATAGGGGAGCGTGCCCTGCGCAACAATCGATAGAATATTCTCCCTGATCTGCGTATCGGTATATGCAGGCAGTATCGCGCCAAGGCGCACAGGCACGGATTGGGCATCGCTGATTAGATAATCCTGCAGCTCGCCGTAGTAAAACTGTACGGAACCGGCATACCCGCTGAGCAAGGTAAATTGATCGTACGGATAATAGAAGGTAATGCCATTTTGATCAAAGAAGAAGCTATCAACCGGAAGCGGTGTAACATCCGCGTGTTCCAGATAGGGGGACAGCTCGTCGACATAACTGTCTGTAAGCTGCGTTTCCATCCATGCTACAGCAGCATCGGGATCGATAAACAGATCGGCGAGCGTTAACCGGGCCCCGCTGCTTAAATCAAAACAAAGCGCTGTATATTCCTGCTCGCTGCGATACGCCTCTAGCATACCTTTTGCGATGATAACAACGGAAAATAGCCGATTGTCCAAATAGGCTGTGTAGGTAACTTGCAAGCCTTTGCCGCCCGCCTGCAGGGTGCTGAGGACAGCCAGGCGCTGGGCAATATTCGCGTCATTGACGATGGTATCGTTAATCTGCTGCTGCAGCGCGGTATCGGCCATGCCCTCAAGCTGCGGATAACAAACGGAATTATCGCCGATAACCGTTGCCACATCGCGGATTGCTATATCGGTTTCGCTGTCGGAAGCAAGCTGTGTGACCGTGGCAAAAGCCGACGGCTGCACCATAAACGCGCATAGAAAAATAAGCGCTGCGAAAGACGATAATTTCCGAATTTTCACGCGCATGATGGCCCGCTCCCTTCCTGAAAATTATACAATATTGAATGGTTTGTTGCAAGTGTGTTACAAAACAAAAAAACAAGCGTAAGACATTTGCTTACGCTTGTAAAATTGCGGAAAAGCTTACAGAATATAGCGATCCAGAAGCTCGGGACGATCCTGCATTTCCTTTGCCTTCGCCTGATATTTTTCATCCGTGTTGCCAAGTACCGCAAAGCTGGCTAGCTTGGAGTTTTCCACGCCCGGTTGATTGAACGCGTCGATATCCAGAAGCTCGCCGGAATAAGCGGTGACCATCTCAAAGAAGAAAAGCAACTGGCCGATGGTATATGCGGATACTTCGGGCAGGATGATTGTCTGGTTCATGCGGCCGGCCTGATACAGCGCGAATTCCGTACCCTGCAATTCCGCGTCAATCAGGCGGTTGAGTGTTTTGCCGCCAAGGAACGCGACATTTTTAAAGGCTTCACAGCCGTGCGCAATTTCCACTTCACTGCGGAATTTCTCAACCTTGATAAAGGTAACGACCTTGTCAAACGGCCCCTCGGTGTAGAGCTGCAGCTGGCTGTGCTGATCGGTCACGCCCAGCGCCTTGGTGGGCGTCTGGCCGCAATTGACGGCCATGCCCTTGCGGGTCACGTTTTTGCCAAGGCTTTCCGCCCACAGCTGGCAGAACCAGTCCGCCATGTACTTAAGGCTATCGGCATAAGGCATTACAACCTGTACATTCGCGTTGCGGTCTTCCACGGCGATATATTGCAGCACGGCTTCCAGCAGCGCCGGATTAACCCGCACATCATCGGTCTTGCAGCGCGCGTCCATGGCGGCGGCACCCTTCAGCATGGCGCGGATATCAATGCCGCATACCGCTGCGGGCAGCAAGCCAACGGGGGTAAGCTCGCTGAAGCGGCCGCCGACACCGTCGGGGATGACAAACATGCGGAAGCCTTCCTGCTTGCCAATCTGGATCAGGTTGCCCTTTTCCTTATCGGTAGTGGCGATGATATGCTTCTGCCAGCCTTCGCCGACTTCCTTTTTCAGCAAATCGGAAATGATCAGGTACTGGCTCATGGTTTCGGCTGTAGCGCCGCTCTTGGTAATGATGTTGAAGCAGGTACGTTTGAGATCGATTACGTCCAAAAGCGACGCCATGCGCTCGGGATCAATGTTATCTTCCACGTAGAATTTGGGACCGTTGCGCTTTTCCAGCTCATTCCAGCGCAGGTGATTGAGTGCGCTATGCACGGCGATGGGGCCCAGCGCGCTGCCGCCGATGCCAAGCACGACGAACGAATCAAAATTTTCCCGCACGTAGACAGCAGCCTCTTCAATCTGCTGCAAAACCTCGGCCTGATTGTAGGGCAACTCCGTCCATCCGAGCCACCCGGTGCCGCGATGTTTTTCAACTGCCATCTGCGCGGCAGCGGCAGCATCCGCCATCTGCAGTACCTCGTGGCTGTCGACGCCATATTGATAGCCGATGATATCGCTCATCATATGGTTTACATCCAATTTAATCTGGGGTTCGTTAGTTTTCTTCATACTATATCCTCCTCGGTATCTCATAGAAATTATAGCACACTCAAACCAATAGAAAAAGGGGCTGTCGCAGCAAGGGCAGCAAAAAAGCGGCAAGTTCAGGATGAACGAGCCGC
>DAOPIR010000023.1:7425-21635 GCA_035399245.1 Candidatus Limiplasma sp. | reverse complement strand
AACTCATTCATCATGTAGCCTAACCGGCTGCCGACCTGGATATAATCCCAGGTGGTACCGCGGGTAACCACATCCACACGTGTGCCTACGCTGTACAGGCCGATGATGGAGTATCCGGTACCCGGGCCCGAACGCAGGCGCACGCCGTATCCGTTGGAGCTCCAAACGGTGGCCATATCGTCGCCCTCCGGCGTCGTGGTTGTGGTGCCGGGAGATGAGGTGGTCAGGAATTCGCTCATCATGTATCCAACGGTAGAGCCGACTTGAATACGGCTCCAGAGGATACCGGTGGACAGCACGGTAACCGACGTGCCGACAGAGTATACGGCCAGCACGCGATAGCCCTTGCTGGGGCCCGTGCGCATACGTACGCCATAGCCGTTGGCGCTGGTCACATAGGCTGTGTAACCTGTGGAGGTGCCGCTGCCGCCCAGATTAATGTAGGATGAATACATATAGCCGGTGTGGCCGTCCGGCGCTTCCACATGGTACCAGCTTCCGCTGGTGCCCAGGATTTCAACCACGGTGCCGGTATAATAGGATTTGACAATGGTTGCGCTGAAGGATGCGCTCGTACGCAGGCGCAGCCAGCCGCCGGTAACGGTACCATACGTTGTTGCCGCAGCCGTTGAAAACGGAAGCAGCGTCGCCATCATGACGACAACCAGACTAAGCAAAACAATTCGTTTCATATCGGATTCCTCCGTTAATCTATGTGTTCATGCATCTAACGAATATAATGTTCAAATTGTTCCCATTCGATTACAATGATACAACAATTGTGAAGATACCGCAACAATAATCTTGTTTTGCGGTGTTTGGGCGGCTTGCCATTCGGGCATGGATGTGCTATTCTTTGGAAAATGAACAAATGGGGGTTACATCGCGATGAAAGCCGCTTTTTTCTTATGGAAAAGACGATTGCGCTGGATCGTTTTGCTGTCTGTGGTTCTTGCAGTCGCGATGGGAGTATTTTCCTATTTATATATTCCGGTACGGTACGAAGCTGTTTCGGAAGTGCTGATGCTGGAATCGGATGCCGAAGCGATTAACGCACTGGCGGACGAAGCCATTCACTGGTCCCGGTACGATGCGCTGAAAACCGGAACGCTGACCGCCGCACAGTGGGGAATAGCGGATTGCAGCGTGGATCGCTATGGCAATACCGGCATTTTGCTGGTAAAGGTGATCTCCACCGACGCCGAAATTGCCGCTGATGCCGCCAATACGCTGGCGGGTACGCTGGCGGAAGTGATCAACAAGGCCGCAAACGCAGCCGAATTGAAGGTTGTGGTGCAGGCAGGCGTGCCGGAAAGCCCCATATTCCTGTATCGGGAGCGGCTGATTGCGGCTGTGCTGGCAGGAGCGTTTGTGCTGTTTGGGCTGCTTTCCCTGATCGGATGCGCCGTGAAACCGAAGCTGATTCGAGCTAAGGATGTTTCCTGTGCCGTAAACCAGCCTGTTGTGGCGGAAATTCCGGATTTGCGCGGTCTGACAGGAGCATATCTGCGCTTCAAACCCGAGGCAAGCCCGATTTTGTACGATTTTGCCGGCTTTGCAACGCACGAGCAGCTAAGGCAGCTTTCGCTTGCCATTCGTTTTCGGGCAAAGCAGGATCAGCTGAAGAGCCTGGCGTTCGTATCGCGCACGGATGATGAATTTCGCACCGAAACGCTGGTCATGCTCGCACAGGAGCTTTGCCGGCAGGGCAGCCGTGTGCTGCTTGTGGATATGAACTGGTATGCACCGATGCTCGGTGTGTATTTGCAGGCAAAGGGCGAGCGCGACCTGATCCATTGCCTGGTATCGAGCGTGCCCTTTGAGCAGGCCGCCGTGCAGACCGAGACGCGCAACCTGTATTTTTTGGACCAGAACCACAGCCAGAGCATGGCGGCGCAGCTTTCGGCGTCCGCATCGTTTTCCGCGCTGCTGGATGCGATGTATGCTAAGTTTGATTTTGTGCTGTTTGATATGCCGCGGGCCGATCTTTTCTCCGACGCGCTGGCGATGACGGGCGTGCTGCATGCATATGTACCGGTGATCAAGGCAAAGCGGTGGACGGCCAAAGACGTGATGCAATGGATCAAACCCATGCAAAAGCTGGAGCGTAAAAGCCTTGGCCTGGTCATCACCGGCGTTGCGCAAAAGCGTATGCACGGCCAGAAAAAGCTGGACCGAAACGCCGGTATTTAATCCTGTTCCATAACGCAAGTTCATTGCGAAGCATTACAAAAACGTGGTATAATACACACAATTCAACCATTGTTCGGAAAGGGGAGTTTTGCTCATGGATTTATTGAAAACAATTCTTCTGTATTTGTCCATGCTCTTTATCTCTTCCGTTCAGGTCGCTCCCGATCCGGCAACGGTAGATGTTACGCCCACACCGTCGCCGACATCCTACGGGATCGTTGCAACGGCAACCCCGGTGCCCACACCGTCGCCGACGCCTGTGCCTACGCCGGCCATTACGCCCAACAGCACATATGGGCAGCTGAACATGGGCGATCGCGATGACACGGTAACGCAAATGCAGCTGCGGCTGCAGGAGCTTGGGTACTATACGGGCGATATCGACGGCGCATATGGCAACCAAACCCGCCACGCCGTGGAGCTGTTCCAATATCAAAACGGGCTGACGGTGGATGGTATTGCCGGTAAATACACGCTGACCATATTGTATGAAGACGAAAATGTGCAGTCCGCGCCGCCGGAAGTGGTGGTGACCAACACGCCGGTATTCTATGCAGACGAGACGAATACCCCGCCGCCGGCCACACAAACGCCGCAGGCAACACCCACGGTTTCGCCCACGCCAACGGTCACACCAGCTCCGGAGCCGACAGACACGCCAAATCCGGATCTGCCGATCCTGATGGAAGAGTATTCCTTCGTGTTTGAGGGCTTCACCGATGCCATAAAGGCCGAGGACGACAGCACCCTGCATCCCGTGGAGGCGGAGGAAGCGCTGTATGTCCCCCTGATGGAGATCCTTAAAAGCGCGGGCAATGTGATTGTTGCCGATACCCAGGGCGACGTGGAAGAGCTCGCTTTCTCGGTGCTGACGGATTTCTATCAGGTTTCCTACACAATCGCGGACGACGGAACGTTAAGCAACCTTTCGATTGATAAAAACGCGGAGCCGCAGCCGATGACCACACGCAATGCCGTGCTGGTGGACGGTATAGTGTATCTACCGCTGCAGGATGTACAGCGGCTTACAGGGATTGGGTTTACCATAGATGATGTTAGCGGGATGATTACCGTAACCATGCCGTAAGCAGTATAATAAACGCAGCGGAGGGACCACAGGATGTACGATATCAAGATTACCAAGGCACAAGAACTCAAGCAAAAACCCGCAGACGAATCCAAACTTGGATTTGGCAAAATCTTTACCGATCATATGCTGCTGATCGATTATAACGAAGGCATCGGATGGCATGATGCGCGCATCGTACCGTTTGGCAACCTGTCACTGCATCCGGCCAGCACCGTGCTGCATTACAGCCAGGAAATTTTTGAAGGCGCAAAGTGCTACCGCACCGATAAGGGCATGAACCTGTTCCGCATCCGCGACAATTTTGCGCGGCTTAACCGCAGCGCCGAGCGGATGGGCATGGCGACCATTCCGGTTGAGCTGTGCATGGAAAGCCTGTTAAAGCTGCTGTCCGTGGATAAGGAATGGACGCCGCATAAGGAAGGCACGTCGCTGTATATCCGGCCCACGATGATTGCCACCGAACCGTACCTGGGCGTGTCCGCGTCGGATCGGTACCTGTATTATGTTTTGCTGTCGCCCAGCGGCGCTTACTATGCCAGCGGCTTGGCACCCGTAGGAATTTATGTGGAAGACGAGCATGTGCGCGCGGTGCGCGGCGGTGTCGGCACGGCCAAGACCGGCGGCAACTACTCCGCCAGCATTCTGGCGGGTGTGAAAGCCAAAAAGCTGGGCTATGCACAGGTACTGTGGCTGGACGGTGTGGAGCAGCGCTACGTGGAAGAAGTCGGCGCAATGAACATGATGTTTGTCTATGAAGGCAAGACGATCGTTACGCCCAAGCTCAACGGCAGCATCCTGTCCGGCATCACGCGGGATTCTACCTTGAAGCTGGCAAAATACCTTGGCTATGAAGCCGAAGAAAAACGCATCGCCATTGACGATGTGATCGCCGATGCTAAAAGCGGAAAGATTACCGAGGCGTTCGGCACGGGTACGGCGGCGGTTATCTCGCCTGTCAACAAGATCTTCTTCAAGGGAGAAGAGGTCTTTATCGGGGACAACTCCATCGGCCCCGTTTCCCGCAAACTTTACGATACGCTGACCGGAATTCAGTTCGGCAAGCTGGAAGATCCGTTTAATTGGATTACGCCTGTGCCGTAAACATGAGGATAAAATGCTGAGAGAAACAAGCCTGCTCCATGAACAGGATTGGGCGGAAAAAACCCTGAGTATTCTGCGCGAAAAACAATTTGAGGCGTGTGAACGCCGGCTGTCTAACCAACTCAACTTCAACCTCTTTTCGCCGCTGGCAACCGATACCTATGCCCAGCGGCTATTTGAGCAATCTTATTTCGCCGATGAACTGCCCGCAGACCGGCTGATGACGATCGAAACGCTGCGCGCGAAGGTGATTGCGCTCCTGCCGCACGAGGCGCATTATCTGTCCTCGGCGGAAAACGCGCTGCTGGAGCAACTGCTGCTGGCCGGCGGCCGCCTGACTTCCAAAAACTGGGAGGAGATCCCAGCAGCCGAGGCGCTGGCCGGCAGATTGTGGTGCTCGTTTTCAAGCGAGGGTGAAACGTGGACGCTGGAACTGGCGGCGGAGTTGCGCGACCCGCTGATTAAGGCGTTCTCCGCCAAAAAGCATGCCGGCGCCAGAACCCGTACGTTTCGCTACGATGTTACCATCCATGGTCTCCTGTACATCACCGGCTTCCTGCCGGCACTGCAGCCGCGCGATATTTTTCAGAAGGAAGTTTTGAAAACAGACGCGGCATGGGGGCGAATCGTTGCGGACCGCTATCTGAAAGCGGGCTTTGAGTATATCAAGGATGAAAAGAATGAGATTATCCTGCTGCATCCCGCGCTGGCCGATCCGTACCGCCTCCTGTGGACACTGGGTGGCAGGATAAACACGGCCATTACGCTTACCGAGGATGCGCTACTGGGCGGTATGAACGGTATGCTCGCCGAGGAAGCGCCGCTGCATGAGCGTATGCAAAGTGCGCTGCTTGGCAATATGCGCCCCGAATGGCGTGCTGATGAGGCGGCTGACGATCTGCGTTTTCTGGTCAAGCAGAACGTATCCTATCAGGAACTGGAAGATGTAATGTCGTCCATGCTCTGCATCCGCCCGACCGAGGAGATGCACGACGCACTGAAAAACTTGTACAACAATACGCCCCGCTGGATTGCCATGAGCGCAAATCTTCTTCATTAGCGGCAGACGACGGCTGATCCGCCGCTGTAGAGGCGCTCTCTTCATCGATAGCTATATAAATCGGGACACATTGTTTCCGTGGTGCCATGGCGGGAGACAAACGCCGGTTTTATTTGCATCACGTGCGACGGTGAGATATAATAGGCGTGCAAACGCGATCAAGTATACGGAGGATATCCACATGCAAACCAAACAACGCGGCGTTCATCGTATGGGCGTACAAAGCCCGTTGGTGCTCTATCTTAACACGCTGCTATCGGTGCTCATCCTCAGCCTGCTGTTTTTTATCTCATTGGCACCGCTTCTGGCGCTTTTTGTTTTTGAAAAAGGATCGCCATGGCAATATCTGGCTTTGCTTAGCCCTTTGCTGATGATATTCATTCTCCTGCCGCTTCGGTTCAGCTTTGCCCAGGCGGTAACGGCCCGTTATCATCACATGCCGTTCACGCTGAAAACGGCGTTCAGCTTTTCCCTATACGGGGAGAAGGTTTCCGAGGGACTGCTGTATGCGGTGCATATCATCAAATGGATGATCCCGCTGATCGTGGCTTGCGCAACTATGTACTACACCTTTATCCATACCATCGCGTTTACGGATTTAATTTCGGACATTGCGGACTTCGGCACATCGGCAACAGCTGTATGGAACGGATTTCTGCAGTTCTTCGGCGGGGCGAAGGATGCGCTGCCGGGCGGCTTTGCTGAAGGAATTTATGCGATCCTCATCGGGCTTGGACTCTGTGTGCTGCTGATCATCTGGGGCATTGTCCGTACCAGCGCTTACCGCTATATCTGGGCGGAGGCCACGGAGCTGGATAAAAACCCGCATGCCGAAGCGCGCCGTTCCCTGCGCGGCCGACGGCTGAAGCAGCTTGGCATCGCGCTGATCAACCTGGCGCTGCTTGCGCCCGCGCTGATTGTGCTGTACCAGCTGATACAGCCAAAACAGGCGACCGAGGATATTGCCATGCAGATTGCGACCGCGCTTACCGCGGGCACGGTACCCGAGATCCTTATCCCGTACGGAAAGCTGGCATTTGTGTTCTTTGTATGCTACCTGCCGTTTGTGCCGCTGCGCAGAATCCTGACGGGGCACTTTGCTACCGCACGGATGCGCCGCCAGTTGTACGCGGCGGAGGCCGCACAGGCCGGCAGCATAGAGCAGGAGCCCATGCCTGTGCTGTATGAGGATAAGCCGGCCGCGTCGCTAAAAAAGAAATCGTAAGCGGATTATGGCACTTATGCGTCTGGATAAACTGCTTTCACAATCCGGAGAACGGTCACGCAGCGAGGCGGCAAAGCTCATTCGCGCGGGTTTTGTAAGCGTGGATGGTACAGCGATTGCCTCGCCTGCTTACAAAGCCGATCCGGAGAGAAACGCGGTATGCTTTCAGGGCAAGAGGATCACGGATCATCCGTATCAGTATATGATGCTTCATAAACCAGCTGGCGTCGTTACCGCCGCACGGGACAATGCTGCGGAAACCGTGATGCGTCTTGTGCCAAATGCTATGCGTGCAAGGGGCGTAATGCCTGTTGGCAGGCTGGATAAGGACACCACCGGTCTCTTGCTTTTTACCAACGACGGTATGCTGGCGCATCGTCTGCTTTCCCCAAAGCATCATGTTTGGAAAGAGTATCGGGTAACGGTCGACGGTATGCTGACAGATGCGGATATTAACGCCTTTGCGGAAGGGATTGCACTCAAGGATTTTACGGCAAAGCCGGCAGAATTGAGCATTGTAAGCGCAGATCGGGCCCAAAGCACGGCGATTGTTCGGCTGCGGGAGGGAAAATATCATCAGGTTAAGCGCATGTTCGGTGCGCGCGATCTGCAGGTTACGGCGCTGCACCGGCAAAGCTTCGGCCCGCTGCGGCTGGATATTCCCTGCGGCGGCATCCGTATACTGCGGCAGCAGGAAATTGACGCGCTGTATGCGGCGGTTCAACTGGATGGAGAAAGACACGATGACTGATCATTATTTCACCGAAAAACCGGAAAGCGCACACAAACCGATGCAGGTTCAACATGAATACAGAGGCCATACCTTTACCTTTCAAACCGACAGCGGTGTTTTTTCGCGTACGGAAATTGACCGTGGTTCACGGGCGCTGCTGAGCGCTATGCCGGAAACCATCACCGGCGATGTGCTGGATATGGGCTGCGGTTATGGAGTGCTGGGTATCAGCCTGCAAAAGTGCAATCCGGAGTGCAGATTGACGATGGCCGATATCAATACCCGCGCGCTGGCGCTGGCAAAGGATAACGCCGCGGCAAACGGAGTAACTGCTGAGGTTGTGCAAAGCAACGGCTTTGCGGCGCTGACCGGGAAACGGTTCGATTTTGTTGTGACAAATCCGCCGATCCGCGCGGGCAAACAAGTGATATACGCCATGTTCTCCGATGCGGCAGGCGCACTGCGGGAAAACGGCGTACTGATGTTGGTGATCCGCAAGCAGCAGGGCGCACCGTCAGCGGTTGCCGCGCTGCAGTCCCTGTTTCAAACGGTGGATGTTATCGCTAAAAAGGGCGGGTATTGGGTCATCCGCTGTGTAAAAAACTGACCAATGAGATTAATTTAATGAAAAGAGACGAAATCCATGAAGTACGACACCGCATTTTTTGACCAAAGCGTTAACCGCTGCTGCACCGCCTGTGAAAAATGGGATGGGATAAAACAGCGAGAAGGGAAAGAACTGCTGCCGATGTGGGTGGCGGATATGGATTTTCCATGCGTACAGGAAATATCCGATGCGCTGGTACGCCGTGCATCCCATCCGGTCTATGGCTATACCTATCAGACCGATAGCTCCGTAGAGGCGATGCTGGGATTTATGCACCGGCAGTTTGGCCTTTCGCTCACAAAGGACGAGCAGGCTATCATGCCATGTGTGGTAACGGGGCTGAAGGCGGCTGTGCATGTGTTTACAAAGCCCGGCGACACGGTGCTGATCCAACCGCCGGTGTACGGTCCGTTTTCGTATTCGATACTGAAAAACGGGCGCAAGATAGCGCGCAATTCGCTGCTTAGGGATGCGCAGGGCCGCTATAGCATGAATTTTGCACAGATGGAAGAGCAGCTGAAATCCGGAACCAAGCTGATGATCCTCTGTAATCCGCATAATCCTGTCGGCCGTGTATGGAGCAGAGCGGAGCTGGAGCAAATGTATACGCTTTGCAAGCGGTACGGCACAACAGTGGTTGTGGATGAAATTCATGCGGGTTTTGTGTATGACAGGGACGCGTTTACATCCATGCTGTTGATTGATCAGGCCAAAGATGCTAAGATCGTGGTGTTGAACAGCGCGACCAAAACCTTCAACATTGCGGGGCTGCAGCAGTCGGTGCTGCTTACGCGCAACCAGGCGCTAAAGGATCAAATGACAGAGTATACTGCGAATGTCGGCGCGGTCAGCGGCAATATTTTCGGGCTGGAAGCCACCGAGGCCGCCTATCGCTATGGCGACGACTGGCTGCGCGGGTTGCTTGCCTATCTGGATGAAGCCCGTACCATTGTCAAAGAGGAGCTTGCCAAACGGCTGCCCGAGGCGATCCTGTCACCGATCGAAGCAACCTATATGGGCTGGATGGATTTGCGCGCTTACGGTTTAACGTCCGCAGAGCTGATGGACGCCACCCATCGGCAGGGCGTTGCGTTTACGGACGGACAGTTTTTTGATAAGGAGCTTGGGGATGGATTTTTGCGGATCAACTTCGCCTGCCCGCATTGTCAAACCCGCAAGGCGCTGGAGCTGTTAGAAAAGGCGGTTAAAGAAAACCTGCCGAAATAATGGAGGATACTATGCAACAAATCAGCCAATACATCGACGAACATAAACAGGACTTTATTAAAACCCTGCAGCGTTGGGTATCCATACCCAGTCTGAGAGGCGAAGCGGCGCAGGGCGCGCCGTTTGGCGCCGAGGTAAAGCGTGCGTTGGATGCCGCGCTGGCCGACGGTCAGGCCATGGGCTTTACCACCCGTAATCTGGATGGCTATGCGGGCGATATCCGCATGGGAAAGCTGGATGTAAATCCGCTGGCGATCCTGGCACATCTGGATGTTGTGCCCGTCGGTGACGGCTGGACGGTAGACCCGTTCACGGGTATTGTGGATGGCGACCGCTTCATTGCCCGCGGCGCATCGGACGATAAAGGCCCCGGCGTTGCGGCACTGTTTGCCATGAAAGCCGTGAAGGAGTCCGGCATCCCGCTCAAGCGGGAGGTGCGGCTTATCCTCGGCTGCGACGAGGAAAGCGGCATGGGGGATATCGCCTATTATAAGGAGCACTTTGATTTGCCCAGGGAAGGCTTCAGCCCTGATGCGTCCTACCCTGTTATCAATACCGAAAAAGGTATGGTCGGCCTGAAGCTTACCGCGCCGGCTGCCGCGCAGGGCCTTACGGTCAAGAAAATCGCCGTGGGGCAGCGGCATAACGTGATTCCCGGCGCGGCATCGGCAATTATCGAGGGCGACGAAACGCTGTGCAATCATATCAACCGCCTGGCCAAGCAAATGGCTGTAGCGGTGGAAGCAAGCATGGCGGAGGACGGCATCAAGCTGTCGGCTAAGGGTATCGCGGGCCATGCCTCGATGCCGGAAAAGGCACGCAACGCGATTGGCGAGCTGCTGCTGATGCTGCGTGCGCTGGGCGTGCAAGGACCGCTGAAAACGCTGGCGGATACCGTGGGCGTAGAGTACGACGGTGACAGCCTCGGTGTGGCCTGTTCGGATCAAACCAGCGGTGCGCTGACGTGTAACCTCGGCATTCTGCGCTATGATGAAACCGGCATGTATGCCGAGTTGGATATCCGCTATCCGCTGTTGTGCGACGGAAAACAGGTGATCGCGATCATTGAATCCACACTGAACGGATTGCTGGAAGTGGAAACGATCAGCTTCAGCAAGCCGCATCACGTATCCCCCAAAAGCGAGCTGGTAAACGCGCTGCTCGATGCCTACCACACCCAAACGGGCCGTCCCGGCGAGTGTGTGGCAATTGGCGGCGGAACCTATGCGCGCTGCCTGCAGGAAGGCGTAGCCTTCGGCGCTACCTTCCCCGAGGAAGAGGACACGGCGCATCAGGCAAACGAATACATGATGATCGATACCCTAATGCAGAATATTAAAATTATGGCCCGCGCCATTCTGCTGCTGGCCGGGGAACAAGAAACGGAATGAGATAAGTGAGACTGGATAAATTTCTTAAAGTGTCGCGGATTATCAAGCGGCGTACGGTTGCCAACGATGCCTGCTCCGGCGGACGCGTGAGCCTGAATGGGCGCACCGCCAAGCCCGGCGCGGATGTCAAGCCCGGCGATACGCTTGAGATTCGCTTTGGAAACCGGATTGGCAAATATAAAATACTGGATGTCAGGGAAACCGTGCGCAAAGAAGGCGCCGCAGACCTGTATGAGGTACTGGAAGAGGACGACGCGGTAAAGGCGGAGCGCGGCTGATGAAAGCGTATGCGTTGATTCTGGGCGGCGGCAGCGGTACACGGATGGGCGGAGATACCAATAAGGTATTCATGCCCATCCGCGGCATCCCCGCCATTGTGCGCGCCACGGTGCCGTTCACGGGCATCTGCGCCGGTGCTGTGATCGTGGCGCAGCTTGATGAAGTGGAATATATGCAGACGTTCATAAGCCAGTTTGGGCTTGCGCGGTTTGTTACAGCCATCGTAGCCGGCGGGGACACGCGGCAGGCATCGGTTGCCAACGGCCTGAAAGCCCTGCCGGAGGATGCCGAAATCGTACTGATTCATGATGGCGCGCGAGCATTTGTGACGGTTGAAGTTATCAAACGGGCGCTGCAGTCCACTGCGGAGCATGGTTCCGGTGTGGCCTCGATTGCCGTGAGCGATACCATCAAGCGTGTGCATGCGGACGACAGCATTGCCGAAACGCTGGACCGCAGTGCGCTGCGCGCCATGCAAACGCCGCAGGCGTTCCGTGTGGCTGATATAAAAAAAGCGCATGCCATCGCGGATGCGGACGGGTATATCGGCACGGATGACGCGTCCCTGCTGGAACACGCGGGGATGCCGGTGTATCTGTCGGAGGGCGACCTTCGCAACATCAAGCTGACAACGACCTTTGATGTGCTGCTTGCCGGGGCAATATTGGAGGATATGGAATCATGATGCGAATCGGCTATGGACTGGATGTGCATTCGCTGGCAGAAGGACGGGCCTTGGTCCTTTGCGGTGTGCATGTACCCCACGAAAAGGGTCTGCTCGGATACAGCGACGCGGATGTCGCCACGCATGCGCTGATGGATGCACTGCTGGGCGCCGTTGCACTGGGGGATATCGGAAAGCTGTTTCCCGATACCGACGTGCAGTATAAGGGTATTTCTTCTATGATCCTTTTGGATGAGGTTATGCGACAGGTTGCCGATACAGGTTTCAAGCCTGTGAATATAGATATCACCATTGCGGCGCAGCGACCCAAGCTGCGGCCGTATGTCGATACCATGCGCGCTGTGCTGGCGGAGCATCTCGGGCTTGCCGTGGATTGTGTCAGCGTGAAAGCGACGACTACCGAGCATTTGGGCTTTGAAGGCGAAGAAAAGGGAATATCGGCACATGCCGTGTGCTTGCTGGAAAGCATACAATGACGCGCGATATGCTTCCCAAAATCGAACGTAACCTGTTTTTGCCTGCGCTTGCAGGCTTTTTTATCGTGGGCGTATGGCTGGCTTCAAAAGTTTCCACAGGTCTTTGGCCGCTATGGCTTGTGCCGCTGGCGGTGCTGCTGGTGGTTGCCCTGCGTACATTGCGGCTGCCGCTGCGCATTGCCTGCCTGCCGATTGCGCTGATGCTGGCGCTGTTTTGGACACAGCATTGGCTGTATCCGTCCATGCCGGCGCAAGGAGCGTACGATACCATCATCGCAACCGTGTACGGCAGTTCAAAGCTCAACAGCGCGGGCAATATCAGCTTTATCCTAACTGACATTACGCTGGACGGTGAGGCACAGCAGGGCAAGGCGTACGCCACGATCTATGTTGGCGATGATACGGATCTTGTTACGCTTACAGACGGGATGCGCATACAGTGCGGCGGCAAGGTATGGGCGCCGTATCCCAAGGAAAACGAGTTCGACTTTGATTTCACGATGTGGATGCACCAGCACGGCATATATTACAAAATATCGAGTATTGACGATCTTGTAATCCTATCCGATCAAACACGTTGGGCGGATTATGCCCAGCGGATTGCCGAAGGCTGCCATGAACGATTGCAAACTGTGATGGGAGCGCAGGCGGATTTAGCGGTTGCGATGCTGCTGGGGTACCGCGACGCGCTGGCCGAAGACGACGCGCAGGCGTTTCAACAGGCGGGTGTGGCGCATGTTATGGCGGTTTCGGGACTGCATGTCGGGGTACTTTCGATGGCGCTGCTTTGGCTTTTGGAACGGCTGCGCCTGCGGAAAAAATGGCAAGTTCCTGTGGTTGCGCTTTTCTTGCTGCTGTATTGCGGGATTACGGGCTTTGCCGTTGCGTCGATGCGCGCGGCGGTGATGGTGCTTTTGTACGTAATGGCAAAGGCATTCGGACGAAAAGCCAATCCGATCACTATCATATCGACAGCAGTGGTGATCGTATTGGCTATCAATCCGCTGCAATTGTTTTCAGCGGGCTTTGCCATGTCGTTTGCCGCCATTGGCGGCATTGCGCTACTCTATCCGCGTTTGATGCAGGGACTTAATCGTGTCTTTCCCTCCAATAAAGCAGAAAAGCGTGAGAGAAATACCTTGCTTATGCGGATCATCCGCTTTTTCAAACCAAAGCAATCCCTGGCGGTTTGCTCCTCGGCACAGCTGGGCGTGCTGCTGCCGGTTGCAAGTTATTATCATCATATCTATCTGTGCGGCTTTGTGTTTAACCTGGTTATTGTCCCCATTGTCAGCCTGTTGGTGCCGCTGTATGCCGTAACGGCACTAACGCTATGGATACCGTGGATCGGTGAACCGCTTGGCATTGTGCTGGGAGCGATAGCGGGATGGGGCAGCAGATTTGTGCTGTGGCTGGTGCATACGTCAAGCAACTTCCCGTGGGCGGCAATCCGTGTAGCACAGCCGAACGTTTGGGTGTATCTGGCGGTCTTCCTCAGCATGTTTACGGTTTCACATTTTGTGCGCGCGCCCCTGCGCAAGCGGCTGATCACCCTTGGTATCATGATTGTGATCGCGGCAGCGGGATCGTATGCGCAGCGGCCGCCGGCGCTTCGGTATTACCAGTTCTCCGTTGGCAGTGCGGATTCGGCGCTGATCATCGACGGGAATACCACCATCGGCATTGACACGGGAAGCACCGGTACTACGATGATCAATCGGCTGCTGGCGGAAAACCGTGATCTGAACGCGCTGATCCTGACGCATCTGCACATCGATCATGCGGGCGGGGTAGCGGCAATATTGGAGGCGGGAATTCAGATTGATCGGGCCTACCTGCCGATAGATTATGAAAAGCACGGATACGGGGAAGAATCGCTTTCCATCGTGCAGCTGTTGGAGGATGCAGGCGTACCGATCACTTGCCTTGCGGCAGGAGATACGCTGCAGTATCCCGAAACTACCATCGATGTGCTTTGGCCGCAGCAAGGGTGTACGCGGTACGGAATCGACGCAAACGACCGCTCCCTGGCAATGCTGATTACACTGGGCAATGTGCGCATCCTCAGCATGGGGGATAACGGCAGCCTGTATGAAAATTATGCCGCGGTATCGGCGGATGTGCTAAAGGTTGGACATCATGG
>DAOPIR010000023.1:0-7415 GCA_035399245.1 Candidatus Limiplasma sp. | reverse complement strand
GGTTTCACCAACGCTGGCGCTGATTTCTTTGCGAAGCAGCGCGGCATCGTCTTCGCTGGCCACGCTGGAACGGCTGCGCCAGCAGGATGTACTGGTACTGCGCAGCGATGAAGCAGGCGAAATTACCATTGTGCCGACAAAAAACGGATATCGAACCTATCGATACTTAGCGGAGGAAACGAATTGAACTATCTTGGCTTTTTTGAATCGGTAAAGCAAAACGACATCAAACCGGTTTACGTGTTTGAAGGCGAGGAAGAATATATCAAAGCACAGGCGGTAAAGGCGCTGTGCGGTAAGCTGCTGCCGGAAGGCCTGGAGCAGATGAACCAAACGGAGTTAACCAATCCGCCGGCAGACGAGCTGATTGCCGCGGCGGAAACCCTGCCAATGATGGCGGATAAGCGCATCGTACTGGTCAGCGAGTATGTGCCGCTTATTGCCGGCAAAGCGTCGGGCGACGACGAGGCGGAGCGGATGATTGATTATCTGCCGAACATGTCCCCGTCCACGTGCCTGGTGTTTCTTGTAAAAGGAAAGGCGGACGGGCGTAAAAAGCTGTACACCTATTGCAAGAAAAATCAGACGATCGTGGATTTTTCACCCATGACAGACCAGCAGGCGACCGGCTGGATTATCCGTACGATGAAATCGATGGGCAAGCGCATAGGGCAGGCGACGGCGGAACGCTTTTTGTTTACGGTCGGCAACGACGCGGCGCTGCTGAAGCAGGAAATGGAAAAACTGGCGGACTATACCGGCGAGCGGGAAGAAGTAAACGAAGAGGATATCCAGACGATCTCCGTGCAATCGCTGGAATGCACAGTATTCCAGATGGTGGACGCACAGGTGGCCGGTAATTATGGGCAGGCGTTGATCCTAATGCAGCGGGTGCTGCAGAGTGGGGAGGATCGGATGCTGATCCTTGCCATGCTGCTGCGGCAATACCGGATTCTGTTCCAGATTCGCTGCCTGCTGGAGGAGCGTGTGCGCCAGTCGGAGTTTCCTTCACTGCTGAAAATCCCGCCTTTTGCCGCCCGCCGGATGCAGGAGCAGGCAATGCGGTATGATAAACAGCAGCTTAAAGCGGTTTATGATTATTTGCTGGACTATGAGTATCGGCTGAAATCCGGAAAGCTGCCACAGGACGGCTGCGCCGAGGCCGCGCTGATGCAGATGAAAGAGATGCTGGGATAGCTGATTAAAAGGTGAAAGACATTGAATCCAATCCATACGATAACTTTACGCGATGACAGCAATACGCAGATGCTGTATTTCACCTGCTCTTCGCTCAGCGCGGACGACAGGCGCATTTACCTGATCAGCGATCAAGGCGGCTTTCCGAATGTGTATAGGCATGATCTGCAAACGGGGAGGGAGCAGATACTCACCAGTAATACATCCGGTATCTTGCAGTCGTATGTATATTTTAACGGTACGCGGAATACCGGCCTCGGCAAGGCGAGCGTATGCCTGGATCCGGTCAGGGAGATTGTCTATTACATTCAGGACCGCGATCTGTGCGCGGTTGGCAGTGACGGAAATATCCGCGTTCTCAACCAAGTGCCGGCAGACCAGATGACTGCGTTTACCCATGTAAGCGGCGACGGCCGATATCTTTGCGTGCCCACGACGGATGCTCGCATTTTAGACTATGATCCCGACACGGAGGGCTACGGGCTGGATCAACGGCCAAAGTATGATATTGACAGCCGGGTGCAGCAGGAGAACCTTTGCTCCTATTTGCATGTGTACGATACGCAAACCGGCGAGGAAACGATGTGCGAACCCGTTCCCCGCTGCTGGATTACCCATGTGCAGTTTCATCCGCTGGATAGCGGGATGATCTTATACAATAACGAATGGCCGAGCTTTGCCTGCGGCATTCGGCGGATCAACCTGTTTGACGGAAAAACACACCGTCAGCTGCGTACCGCAGGGCAGGGACGAAGCGCGGACGATTGGGTTTGCCACGAGATGTGGTCGGCGGATGGCAAGGTTGTGATTTATCACGGCGCTTATGCAAACGGCCCCGCGTTTGTGGGCCGCGTGAATGTAGAACAGATGACCTATCGCGAAATTCCGCTGCCGAAGGAATATGATGCATATGGGCATTTCACCATAAGCCATACCGGAGAGTTGGTCTGTGACGGGTATTATAAGCAGCCGGGCGATCATCCGCCGCAGAGGGATAACTCGACCGATCACGGCGCGGATCCGCATCAAAAAAATGCGGAGTACATCAGCCTGGTGCATCCCGATTGGGAAAAGCACGCACTGCGCTGGACACCCTTGTGCAAGCATGGTACAGATTGGTTAGGGCAGGATACCCATCCGCACGCGATTTTTAACCATGGCGGCGATACGATTTATTTTTCGTCCCGCAGGGGCAAGTATGTCGGTGTTTACAGCGTGTCTGTATAGACGGTAAATTAACGGTTGCGTAACCCTTTGGGATAGTGGTTTTTCAACTGGTGGTCACTATGCTTTACGAAGCCCAGCGGCAATCCGGCATAGGAAACCGTCCAAAATCCATTGCTGATGCCCTCGACGGGCAGCACTTCTCCGCCCAGATATTCTGCCGCGGCCGCCTGATCCAGCGGAATAGTCCGTATGGCCGGCGGCGGCGCGGCAAGGGCAAGCGCATGATCGGGCATGAACACCTTTCCCTTCATACGGCCAAGCGACAGTCCCGCGCGATAAGTTTTAATGCCGCTGAGCGGCGGAAGCGGTGGCGCGGAGATCAGCAGGCTGCCGATCATTGCGTCGGGCTGTGGAAAATTGCCTGCGGATACGTCCTGCCAGAACGCATGAAACGCATGGATGATTTGTGGATCCGGCGAAGAAAAAGCAGCGTCAGCCGCCAGCAATCCAGCGGGCTGTTCTTCAGCGGACGGTGCTGCTTTTTCCAGCAGCGCGGCAAAATGCCCTTCACCCCGCACGATGTGCGGATATAAGCGAATACAGCCGTTTTGGGAAGCCAATACGGTATCTTTATGAATGGTCACCGAATATTCCACAGGCCGGAATTCCGGATGAGACTGCAAAAAGGCATCGATGATGCCTTCGTTTTCTTCATCACTGAAAGTACAGGTAGAATAGCATAGCCGCCCGCCGGTTTTCAGCATACGCGCCGCACTTTGCAGGATATGCGCCTGCCGACGGGCACAGCGCGCAGGGGAATCGATGGTCCATTCCGTCTGCGTTTCGGGGTGCCGGCGAAACATTCCTTCTCCGCTGCATGGCGCGTCCACCAAAATGGCGTCAAACAGCTGCGGCCATCGTGCCTCCAGCAGCGACGGATCCGCTGAAACGACGACCGCGTTTGGTATACCCATGCGCTCGACATTACCGCTGAGCACGGCGGCACGTGAAGGAACAATCTCGTTGCATACAATGGTGCCTTGCCCCTGCATCATGGCGGCAAGCTGTGTGCTTTTTCCGCCGGGCGCAGCGCACAGATCCAGCACGATTTCCCCGGGCTTTGGCCGCAGAAGCCGCGCGGGGAGCATGGCGCTGGCCTCCTGCAAATAAAATGCGCCGCAGGCATGCAGCGGATGGACGCCCGCCGGGCTTTCAGGCGATAAATACCACCCGTCGGGCTCCCAGGGCACAGCGTCACCTATACCCGGCACCTCGCCGCGGAGCGGCTTATTTGGTTGTTTAAACGGATTGATTCGCAGTCCCCGTACCGGAGGCTGCTGCATAGCATCAAAAAACGCGTCTGCGCTTTGGCCAAGCTGCAGGCGCATACGCTGCACGAAAGCGGCCGGCAGTGCCGTCATGCGTTGTCGTCCTCCAGCCATTCGGGCAGCATCATCGGCTCAATCGGGAAGAATATCTGCTGCAGTGCCTGCGGCAATTCGGTATAAAAGCGGCTGTAACCGGCCACCATCCCCACGGGGACCGACATCTGCACGGCGATGCTTTCCAGCAATTCCTGTGCCTGAATCAAGTCCTGCGCTGTGGTTTGGCGTTGGAGGTTAGCGTTGTTGACCAGCATATCGGGATGAAGGCGGGCGTGGGCTTCGATTTCCGCAAACAAGGCGCGGATATCCTCGGCGTTGGAGGAAAGCGGACGGTGCGGATTGATGACGTAGAGCACCTGCATTTGATCGCGGATGGGATTAATATATGCATGATAGCGTCCCAGCGCCGTTGCGCCCGCGGCGTCCCCGCCGACATCGATTACGACGTGGTTATACCGGTCGGATTCAAACACCGTATGCACATCCGCAGACAGCGCGGGGATATCTACCGAGGTCATGGCAAACGACGGCATAATCACGTCGATACCTTCCCGCGACAGCAGTTCTTTTTGCTCCGCACTGCGAAAATACGGATTGACAATATCCAGATCCACCAACGCAACATTGCCGTCCGTTTGGTTAAGATGCCGTGCCAACGCCAGCGAAAGCTCTGTTTTTCCGCTGCCGTAATGGCCGATGAGTACGTAATACTTTGCGGTGAAACGCACCGGAATCAATCTCCTTCGGGTTTCTTTTTAGGGTATACGGGTGAGTGAAAAGCCTTGGACACATCCACGGTCTGCTGCAAATCCTGATAGGAAACAGCCTGGCTTTCTTCATCCGCGTTGAGAAAGCTGCGCGCCTTTCGGGCAACCGATCCAAAACGGTGGGACCTTGGCGGGGCAAAGGTATCCTCTCCACGGTCGGAAAACGGGCGAAAATAGGGATTGGGTTCCCGGTCGTCCTCCGGCATGGCGTCTGGCTGGTAATTCAGCAGGGTGTCAGGTTCATATTGCGGCATGGATTCCGCCTCGGGCTGAGGCGCATAGGACGGGGCGGGAGGGAGGTCCTGTGAAAACTGCGGCGGTGCGAAGCTTGGGGTTGCGTCCCGATAATAACCGTAGGCCGGCTCGGACTGCGCCGAACCAAACGACGGCGCCATACCGAAGGCAAAGGTTTGCTGATTGGACGCGGGTGCAAAGGACTGATCCTGCATGGGATCGTCTGTATATAAGGGCGCTATGGGATCAGAATAGGGATTTTGTGTGGATTCGGAAGGATCATAAGGCAAGGTGAAATCCGGTTGGACACGCCGCGTATCCATGGGCGCCGCTTGCAATTGCATATGGTATTGCATAGTCGGCGCGGCCTCGGCAGCAGGTTGGTTAACAGCAAGCGGATACTCTTCATCGGGGATAGGGGGAGCGGTTCTGAAAAACGCGGACTCGTCATAAGCGGGTTCAGGAGGGGCATAAGCTTGCGGCGGCTGCACGGAGTGCTTCTGATGCCGCGCGCGTATCCGAATCCAAATCGGGCTGGGCCGCCAGCGGATTAAATATACGATTTTATCCAGCACAAACCCGCCTACACAAAGGATGATAAAAATAACCTTCCAGTTGTTACGGAAAAAATCAAAAAAAACGGTACTGGAATCGCTGGCAACAAACGTACGCGCGGCATTGAGCAGCGTACGCAGCCAGCCAAGCAGCAGGGTTAAAATTGTATTGGTAAAGCTGTTCATGCAGCAATCCTTTCAAACGAATGGGAACGAAAGATTATTCCGATACGGTTACGGAAATGCTTTGCGGAGTAATGGTATACGTAAACAAATCAGCGTCGTCATGGTCGATGGTTAGTTGGATCGGCAGATCATAGGTACCGGCGGACAGCCCTTCAGCGGAAACAAAAGCGGTCAGCCGCGAGGAACGCAGCGTTTCCATCGACAGCATAGGCCCTGTAACGGATATGGCGACCGTAGTGGTCTGCGAAGAAGCGGACATACCATCCGGCTTATTGGTGATGGAAAGCGATATTTCATCATATGTTTTGGTGGTCATAATGGGTCCGATATCCACGATCAGCGTTACGGTTTCCGCATTTAGGTATACGATGTTGTCCGGTTTATCGATCTTGACCTCAGCGGTAAATGTGGTGTCACGGTCGCTTACATCCACCGCTGCGTCCACAAACAGCGTTTGCAGGGTGGACAATGTGGTTTCGTCCCCTGCGGCAATGATTGTGGAAGGGGATGCGGTTACACTCTTGATTTCATAGCCTGTTTTGGGAGTGCCGGTGGTCAGCAGTGTTTGGTTGAGGGAGATGCTCTTGGTGGGGTACAGATCCTGATCCACGACGATGGTGCGCAAAATAACGCCGCCGCTGGTGGGCTCAAGAAGGGTGGAATCCAGCTCGTTGTTTTCGCTGTCCATATACTGTAGGGGTAAAGCGGTTTGCACAGAGCCTGTGCGCGCGGAAAGCGCCGACACATCGTAGGTCAGTACAACACGGGCAATCTGGGAGATGATACTTTCCGGTCCGCTGACCGTAACATAGGATACATCAACTGTAGGCGTGGTGCCATAGTACCCCTGCGGATAGTCGCCTACCACATTTACCTGCACGGGAATGCGGTAATTGGTAACATATTCATCCACAATAATGGGAATGCTTTCCGGCGATACATCGGATACGGTGCCGTAAGTGGACGAGGACGTGGTGCTTACCTTTACGGATTGCTCGCCCGCTTCGGATATTTTGGTCAGATCAATACGCGGATTGTAGTTGGAATAGGTTACGTCGTTATATTCCTGCTGGGGCACATCCACCTTCAGCTTGACGATGGCGTTTTCTTCTTCCAGGCCTTCAATGACGATAAAGCCGTTGCGCCGAAGCGTGTCGGAGCCGGTAACGCTGAGCGGAACATTGGTAAAGGTGCGCTCACGGGTCAGCGTCGTGTCCTGCGATATCAGACCCACCCACAGGCCGACAGCCAAAACCAGGGCAAGCACCTTCCACTGCAGGTTGTTGGAGATCATTGCCCACAGCCGTTTGGGATAGGTTTTAAAGGCCTTTTGCAGCGGCGGATTATCCGTGCCGGCCTGTTTGTTGTGATCCGTATGCGGGCTCATGACGCGTCTCCTTTTTTGCGTTTGCTGCGGCCGAACAACATCGACCAAAGGCCCTCTTCGTGCTGATGATACATTTTATAGAGCACCTGTTCCAAAAGCAGGCGGTCCAGATGGCGGGTCAGCCGGCCTTCGCTGGCAACGGAAATGATGCCCGTCTCTTCGCTGACGATCAGGGTAACGGCGTCTGTGGTTTCGGTAATGCCGATGGCGGCGCGGTGGCGGGTGCCAAGCTCGCGGCTGATGCCCATACCCTCGGCAAGCGTTAAAATGCAGCCCGCGGACATGATGCGGGAGCCGCGGATGACCACGGCGCCGTCGTGCAGCGGGGTATTGGGCTCGAAAATATTCTGTAAAAGCGCATCGGAGATTTTGCTGTCCATTGCCGTGCCGGTTTCAATAACGTCCTTCAGGCCGACCTTTTGCTCAAACACCAGCAGCGCGCCTACACGCCGCCGGCTCAGGGTAAGCAGGCAGTTGGTAATCTCGCGCACAACGTATTCGTTCTCGGCATGGTCGCTGAGGTGGGAGCTGACCAACT
>DAOPIR010000022.1:0-21926 GCA_035399245.1 Candidatus Limiplasma sp. | reverse complement strand
CTCCGGTGTATCGCTGTTTGCCTGCAAGACATAGATATCGCTTCCCCACAGGGTATACAGCGTGTCGCCGACAGCGGCCATCGTGGGGGAATTATAATTATCGATTCCCAGCTCGGTGCGCTGATCATTGCTGAACAGGTAGGCGTCTCCCGGTGCGGCCAATGCGGCCGCGGTCAAGCACAGAATACAAACGGCGCACAAAAGTGCGGTTAATTTTTTCATGGTTTTCCTCCGTTTTGCCTTATGCAGGCAGTGTTTTATATGGATTGCATGGAACGGTGAGCGTGTTGTCCCGAGCAATCGGCTCGGATGCAGTATAGCATAGTGTACTATACGTTGCAATACACGTAGTACAAAGAGAACGGATTTCCACCAGTTCCTCCATCAAAGATAAGACGTATCAACAGGGAAAAAAGATCATAAAAAACCATAAAAAATGAAATTTAAGTTAAAGCAGGAAGAATAAAGGACTGGAAAAAACCGCGCAATGCGGCGCGGCTGCAAAACGATGCTCTTTAACATGCTGACGGCCCTGTGTAACAACAGGGCCGTGGATGATAGATTGCGTTGCTGTTATATTTATCAATAATGTCGTCCGGGTTTATACATCCATAGGCAGCGGATTGCAAGCAGCGCGCTGCCCAACAGCAGGATAAGCCATAGCACAAGGTTGGATTCGTCTCCGGTTTCCGGATAAACCGTTTCCCATGCGGCAATTTGCAGTGCTCCGGCAGCCGTTGTACCCAGCGGATTGCCCGCCAGATCGGTAACGGTGCCGTTGCCACCCGCGCTGTAGCTGACCGTAACGCCCGCAGCACCGGCCGATAATGCAGATACAGAATGTGTTTGTGTTATTATAGGGCAGGGAAAAGTACACTGTCAATATATCTGCATCCGATAGAAATTAATAAAGTATATCGTTTATCTAACAAATCCGAATCCAAGCGGATTCGGATTTGTCAGCAATTTATTCTACTGATGATAGGCAATATAGTCTTATGCGTTCAGGCTCTTGTCCAGCTTGATCACGGCATTCAGCATCACATCCACGGCCTTGGCGCACTTTTCGGTGGAGGTGAACTCCTGCTCGCAGTGGCTGTAGCCGCCCTCGCTGGGTGCGAAGATCATGGCGGTGGGCAGGATATCGGCGGCAAACTGCGCGTCGTGGCCCGGGCCGGAGAACATCTTCAGCGTCTTGTAGCCCAGCTCCAGCGAGCTTTCCTCGATGGTATCCACCAGCTTCGGCGCGAACGCGACAGACTTGCGGGCCCAGGCTTCTTCCTTGCTGAAAGCGCAGCGCTCCACCTCGGCGGGGATCTTATCGATCACGGCCAGCACTTGCTTGATGACCTCGGGGTCATAATGGCGGGCGTCGAGGGTGAACTTCACCTCGTCGGGGATGATGGTGTGGATGTTGGGATGCGCGGAAATCTTACCCGTGGTGTATACCAGCGCAGAGTCGAGCTTATCCAGCTCGTCGTGGAGGTACTGGATGATCTTGCAGGCGGCATACAGCGCGTCCTTGCGGTATTTCATGGGTGTGGTACCCGCATGGTTGGCCTGGCCGATGAAGGTAAACTCGTAGTTGATCATACCGCATACGCCGGCAACTACGCCCACATCGTATCCCTCGGTATCCATCACGGGGCCCTGCTCAATGTGCAGCTCCAGCATCGCAGCATATTTGTCGGCGGTCAGGCGGTTTGCCTCGCTGCCGATGTAGCCGCTCTCGGTAAGCGCCTGGCCGAAGGTGTAACCGGGCTTATCCTTGGCGACGGAGGCCAGCATCGCGGCCTTGTCGAACTTGTGGCAGATCACGCCGGAGGACATCATGGCGGGCTCAAAGCGCGCGCCTTCCTCGTTGGTCCACACCATGGTGGTCAGCGGGTGGCGGTGGGGGATTTTCTCGGTCGCGATGGTCTCCATCGTTTCCATACCGGTCAGCACGCCCAGCACGCCGTCAAAGTTGCCGCCCTGCCGCACACTGTCCAGATGCGAGCCCATAGCGATGGCGGGCAGGTCTTCGGTGCCGGGGATGGTGGCGTACATGTTGGCCATGTCGTCGGTCACAACCGTTGCGCCGATGGCTTCCATGCGCTTTTTGAATTCACCGCGCGCCTGCAGCGCTTCGGGCGAGAGGGAGAAGCGGGTGATGCCGCCCTTGCCCGTGTCGCCAAACTTGGAAAAGGTCTTGATTTTGTCGTCCAGTCGTTCTCTGCTGCAATGTACCATAAAGATTCCTCCTTAATTGTTCTTGGATTTGGGTATGCAGGTACCCGCCGATATGGCTTCCGCCGGACAAACGGTAATGCACAGGTGGCAGCCCACGCATGCTTTGCCGTCGAGTACGGGGCGGTTGTCAGCGCTTAAGGTAATGGCCTGGTGGCCGCCGTCCATACAGGAGATATAACAGCGGCCGCAGCCGACGCACTTTTTGCGGTCGAATTTGGGATAGCAGATCGTGGCGCGGTCCAGATCATCGCCCGGGATAATATGGGGCAGCGCACGGCCCACAAGCTCGGAAATCGTGATGCCCTCTTCATCCAGATACAGGCGCATGCCCTCGATCATATCCTCGATAATCCGGTAGCCGTACTGCATCACGGCGGTAGTTACCTGCACGGTTTCGCAGCCCAGCGCGATGAACTCCGCCGCGTCGCGCCATGTTTCAATGCCGCCCATGCCGCTGATGGGCACATCCGCAAGCTGGGAATGCTTTTTCATCGATTCGATAAAGCGCAGGGCGATGGGTTTGACGGCCTTGCCGGAGTACCCGCCAACGCTTGACTGGCCGCGCACGTCGGGGCCGGAGGAGAAGGTGCGCAGGTTGACGTTCATCAGGCTTTTGACGGTGTTGATAGCCGCAATGCCCGTAGCGCCAGCCTCCATGGCGGCGATGGCGGGCGGCTCCATGTTGCCGAGATTGGGCGTCATCTTCGCCAGCACCGGCAGGGACGTGCCCCTGCGCACGGCGCGCATGTAATCGGCGACCATCTCGGGATTCTGGCCCACATCGGAGCCCAGCCCGTTTTTAGCCATATGCGGGCAGGAAAAGTTGCACTCAATGATGTCCGCGTTTGCTTCTTCCGCCATCTTGGCAAGCTGTGTCCACTCGGCTTCGTCACGCCCCATGATGGAGGCGATGATGACCTTGGTGGGGTAATCCCGTTTCAGCTGTTTGATGCACGTAAAGTTTTCTTCGGCGGTCTTTTCGGAGGTCTGCTCGATATTTTTGAAGCCGACAAACGGCGTCGCTTCCTTGCCGATGGCGTCAAAGCGCGGGGAGACCTCGTCAGGCGTGAAAAGCCCGATGGTTTTCATGCACGCACCGGCCCAGCCCATATCGAACGCCCGGGCGATCATGCCGTAATTGTTGGCAACGATCGACGAGGACAGGAAGAACGGATTGTCGCATTTTACGCCGCAAAACGTGATGTTAAGGTCGCTTTCCGGTTGCCTGGGCGTGTGCGTATGCACGGATTTGAGCACGGCATCGATCGCGATTCCGCGCGAAACCTTGCCTTTGCTGCACGCGGACAGGCAGGGCTTATCCGCGCAGGTTTCGCAGGCCAGCGTGTCGGGCAGGTGCAGGGGCGCGCCCTGCGTATTTTCAAAGCGTACCGCGCGGATGACGCGCGCCGGTTTCAGCCCGTAGGGGCAGGCAGCCGTGCACGACGCGGGCGAGCACAAAAAGCATGCGCCCGCTTCCTCCCGCAGCATCATGGTTTCGTTGAACATGGTATCACTCATTTCTTGGCCGGTATCCGCTTCACAAATTCGCCGTAGCCCGGTTCGCCCACAAATTCACCGTCTTTATATACCAGCTTGCCGCGCATATACGTCTGCACGGGATAGCCCTTCACGGTCTTGCCCTCCCAGATGGTATGGTCGTAATCGGAGTGCATGTTTTTCACCGAGATGGTGAAAGGCTTCTTGGGATCATACAGCACGATATCGGCATCCTTGCCCACGGTGAGCGAGCCCTTGTCGGCGCAGCCGAAGATTCTGGCGGGGTTGGTTGAGCACAGCTCCACGGCACGCTCGAAGGAGATTTTCCCTTCGTTTGCGGCGGACAGCATGTACGGGTATAGGTTTTCGATGCCCGCGCAGCCGTTGGGAATCTTGGTGAAATCGTCCTTGCCCCAGTCCTTTTCGTAGCTCATAAAGGGGCAGTGGTCGGTGGCAACGGTATCGATCGATCCGTCGGCTACGGCCTTCCACAGGGCGTCCTGGCTCTCCTGGCCCTTCATGGGCGGCGAGCACACAAAGTTGCGGCCGTCCTCCCGCTTGTAGACGTCGCAGGTGAACTCCAGATACTGCGGACAGGTTTCAATATGGATAGGCGCGCCCGCGCGCTTGGCCGCCACGGCCGCCTCCAGCCCTTCCTTGTCCGCCATGTGCACGATGTACAGCGGCGCGTCCACCGATTTGGCCCAGTGCACGGCGCGTTTATCCGCTTCGGCTTCCACAAATTCGGGGCGCGACAGGTAGTGATACCATGCCGAAGTCTTGCCCTCTTTGAGGAAGTTCGCAATATTCATATCGATGACATCGGGGTTTTCGGCGTGCAGGTTGGTCATGCAGCCGACTTCCTTGGCTTTCAGCAGTACTTTGATAAAGGTGGCGTCGTCCACCATCATGCCTTCTTTTTTGTAGACGAAGAAGCATTTGAAGCTCGTGATGCCGTAGTCCGCGGCGGCTTCAAATTCATCCAGCAGCGTGTCTTCGTTCAAATCGGTAATGCAGCAGTGGAAGGCATAATCCACGCAGGCATTCGGGTCGCACATTTCCTGACGGGTTTTAACGGTTTCCACAATGCCGTGGCCCTTGCGCTGCATCGCATAATCAAACACGGTGGTCACGCCGCCGCAGGCCGCCGCGCGTGTGCCCGACAGGTAGCTGTCCGACGATACGGTACCGCCGAACGCCATTTGCAGATGCGTATGCACATCGATGGCGCCCGGGAGTACAAGCAGACCGGTTGCGTCCACCACCTTTTTTGCCGGCACGGTAAGCGCCGTTCCGATCAGCACAATTTTCCCGTTATCCACGGCAATATCCGCCTTAAAGGTAGTTTCCGCAGTGACAATAGCCCCGTTTTTGATCAGCAGATCCATGAAGAACCCTCCTTATGGCGCCTGCGGAAGCGCTGCAAAGCGTGCTTCCGCAGGCAAATTGGTTTGGAAATTTATCCTATTCGGTGAGTTTGTACACGAGCACCAGGCCGCTGCGCTGGAAGACCTGCGCAACTTCGATCAGGCCCATGCCGCCGGCATTGGCGGCAATCAGGTTGGACACCCAGGTAACGCCAAAGTCCACCTGGCCGGTGTATACGGCAGTCGTTTCGGAGATGTCGCCGCCGCCGGGCACGATGGTCACGTTCAGGCCGACTTCTTCATAGTAGCCCTTGTCCAGCGCTACATAGTAGCCCATGAACTGCGCCTGCGGCAGCCACTTGAGCTGGATGCTGACGTCGGTCTTTTCGGGGGTGCCGATCACGGCGCCTTCGGCCATGGCGGCATCGTAGTAGCTGGAGTCGTACACATCGGCAAGGGTCATGCCCGCAAGGGCTTCGGCGGCTACGCTGTCAGCCAGCTGGATATAGGTCTTGGCCAGTTCCAGCGTCTGTGTCATGGCAGCTTCGTCGATCTTGCCGTAGTCGGTCACGGTGTTGCCGGCGGTATCGGTTTCCACGAGCTTCTTCACTTCGGAAGCCATGTAGAGCTGATGCTCGCTGGACACGGAAGAACCGTAGTTGTACACGATCTCGGCGGCTTCTTCAGGATTGGCACAGGCATAGGCCCAGCCCTTCATGGAAGCATAGATAAACGCCTCGACGGTGTTGGGGTTCGCTTCGGCAAACGCGGCGGTGGTGAAGAGGTTGTCCTCCAGCATTGCTACGCCTTCATCGTTCATGTCGATGTAGTCCACGGTATCACCGTATGCATAGCCGCCGTCGTAATCGTTGACGACGAGGCCCAGCTCGTTGTAGGTCATGGCCGAGGCCAGCAGCAGGGAACCGTCGTCAAAGCCATCCATGTCGAAGGCCTGGCTCAGGTAGGTGGTCGGCATGCCGTATTTGGTTAAAAGCGCCTGGATTTCGTATTCGTTGCCCAGACCCCAGTTGCCGACTTTGCCTTGCGTTGCCGCATCGATTACCATTTCTTCGGCAGTCTGATCTGCGGTGTACGCCGCGGCCAGCGCGGGCATCATCACCAGCGTCATCACCATCACGACCACTGTGAGCAAAGCGATGAAAGAGTTTCTGTTGTTCCGATTCCTCATGTACATTTCCCCCTAATTTCTTATTTATTCTATCTGAAAAGGCTACTTGCGCCCTTTCAGCAGAATGCTCTCAAAGATCAGCAGCACCATATACAGCAGGATGCCCATAATGCAGGCAACCAATATATAGGCCCATGCCGTGGCAAACTGCGCCAGCACGATGTTTTCGCGGATCTGGCGGCCCACGCCGATGATGTACTCGGCAAAGTACTCGCTGACCAGCGCCGAGATGATGCTGCCCGGCACGCTGACGCGCAGCGCCGTAAATACGAAGGGCAGGCTGTTGGGTACGCGGAGCTTGAAAAACACCTGCCGCTTGTTGGCGGCAATGGATTCCATCAGTTCCTGTGAAAAGGGCTTGAGTTCCGTCAGGCCGCGGTAGGCGTTTACGCTCATAGCCACGGTGCAGGTAATGGTGACGACCAGTATCTTTGCCACCATGCTGCGTACGCTCGCGTCGGTGCTCACGTCCTTGGTCAGGTTGTTTAATATCGGCGCGATGGCAATGATGGGGATGGCGTTGAACGCCGAGGCCAGCGTCAGCCCGCCTTTTCCCCATTTGGTGAACAGGGCCGCGATAATCCCCAGCGTGTATCCCAGCAGCGAGCCGAGGATCAGCCCGCTCACCGCCACGATGGTCGTGGCCCACACGTTAGTCATCACGGTGGGAAAGTTGTCCCCGATAATGCCGATGATGCGGGACGGCAGCGGCAGCGTGAAGGTGTCCGCGCCCAAAATCTTATGCAGGATCTCCGTTTGCCACAGCACCACGATCAGCACGCCAAACGAGATCGGGTACACGAAGGTGGAAATCGTATTCCAGTTCAGTTTGGATTTTTTCACGATTCCATCACCTCCGCTTTCCCGGCAGGCTGTACTTGCAGGGCGCTCAGCTTCTTTTTGCTGATCGGTCGGCCGTTGGAGAAAAACTTCTCCAGCCAGCTCATCAGCTGATAGCTCAGGATGCCGATAATGGCGCTGATAAACACGATCTGCCAGAACACGTAGATACTCATGGCGTGCTTGAGCGACTGCGACATCATGCAGCCCAGCCCGCCGCCGCCCTGCAGCGTATCCACCAGAATGGAGGCGGTAATGGCCAGCGGCGCCGCGATCTTCAATCCGGAAAACAGGTAGGGAACTGCAAACGGGATCATCAGCTTGGCGTATATTTGCGATCGGCTGGCCGCCAGCGAATACATCAGGTCATGCTGCTCCTTTTCCACGGCTTTGAAGCCGGACAGTGTGCTCGTCGCCACCGGATAAAACGTCAGTATCGCGGCGATCAGGATACGACTTTTATCAATATCCTTGGTCACGGCCAGCACGATGGGTGCCATGCCCAATATCGGGATCATCTGGATAATCATCAGGTAGGGGAAAATCATCTTTTCAATCGCGCGGAAGCGGCTCATCAGCAGCGCGAGTACAAAACCCACGCATGCGCCCTCCACAAACCCGATGCCGGCGCGCGCCAGCGTGATCCACGCATTGGAAAGCACCAGCTGTATAGCGGTCTGCCGGCCGTTGACCTTTTGGGTGGAGAACACCGATTCCGCAATCTGCCACAGGTGGGGCAGCACGTTTTGCGGCGAGCGCTTGATGGTGGCAATGTAGGTTGCCCCAAGCTCCCACACGATGATCAGCCCGACGACCCATGCCACGGTGACCCACTTCGGGGAGGCAAAGAATTTCTTCCATGTCTTGTTCTTCAAACCGCTACATCTCCTCAAAACTGTTGCGTACCTTGGCAACCAGCGCGGTAAACTCCGGCGATTGCTTTACGCTCAGGTCACGGGGACGCGGAATGTCCACATCCACGATGGCGGACACGCGGCCCGGGTGCGGCGAAAGCACCACGATGCGGTCGGACAGGAACACGGCCTCGGAAATGTTATGGGTTACGAATACGATGGTCTTGTTGGTCTTGTGCCAGATTTTCAATAGATCCTCGTGCAGCTTCTCCTTGGTAAATTCATCAAGCGCCGAGAAGGGTTCATCCATCAGCAGGATTTCCGGCTTAATGGCCAGCGCCCGCGCGATGCCCACGCGCTGCTGCATGCCGCCGGAAAGCTGGTGTGGATACTTGTAGCCGAATTTCATCAGCCCGACCATCTCCAGCATTTCGGTTACGGTTTTGGTGCGGCGCGGCTTGGGGATGCCCTGCACCTCCATGGGCATGCACACGTTGCGGCGCACGGTGCGCCAGTCAAACAGCACGGGGCTTTGGAACACGATGCCGAACTTTTTTTGCAGGCGCACTTCCCGCGGGCTTTGGCCGCGCACGGTGATGCTGCCCGACGATGGCTTTTGCAGATCGGCGATCGCGCGCAGCATAGTGGTTTTGCCGCAGCCCGAGGGCCCGACCAGCGACACGAACTCACCCTGCCTGATCTCCAGGTTTACGTTGGTGAGCGCATGTATGGTCGACGACCCGTTTTTATCGGGAAAGCTGATGGACAGATCTTCGATACGAATTTCTACCCCGTCGGGCACAAGCACGTTGTTTCGGTTAGGGTCCGGTACCAATCGCTGCATGCTGTTTCCTCCGCTTCAAAATGGAATTAAAAAAGGCGTCCGGCAAATCATTCGCCTTACGCCTTTGTAATGCGGTAACTATTCAGTCGTTTGTGCTAATAGAGACTTTGGTAAAGGGTTACGATATCGTATTGCGATACGGAGCTGCGCGTATTGGCGGGACTTCCGCTTTGGAGTGCTTCCACCGCCATTTGCTGCGCTGCGGCAAGGAAATCCTCCCTGGCAATGCCATACTCCCCGGGGGACGGGATTTCCAAAACCTTGGAGATCCGTTTCAGCTGCTCGATCAATGCATTGGCCGCCGCCTGGTTGCTGTCGCTGCCAGAGGCAAAGCCGACCGCGCGGGATAAGGCGGCAAATCGTTCCGGCGCGCCCTCGGCCGCAAAGGCCAGGCACGGCGCCAGCAGCATGGCGTTGCTCAGGCCGTGCGGCACATGGAATTTCGCACCGATGGGCCGGCTCATGCCATGGACAAGGGTAACCGACGCATTGCAGATGCACACCCCCGCTTCAAATGCCGCAATCGACATGGATTCACGGTCCTTGGCCGCACTGCCGTCATGATAGACGACCGGCAGGCTCTCAAAGCAGCGCTTCACGGCGTCAACGGCATAGGGATCGCACAACGGATTGGCGCGCTTGGAGGTGTAGGCTTCCACCGCATGGGTGAGCGTATCCATACCGGTGTAGGCGGTTAATTTCGCCGGCATGGACATCGACATCGTATAGTCCACGATCGCCAGCTTCGGCAGCAGCGCGTCTCCCTTGAGCAGCAGCTTTTCGCTGGACTTGCTGTCGGTGATCACGATAAACTTCGTGGCTTCCGAACCGGTGCCGGCGGTGGTCGGGATCAACGCAAGGGGCGGTACATCGGCCTCAATCTCCTTGCACGTGTAGGCGCATACGCCGTCCGGCAGTACCACGCCCGCGGCGATGGCCTTGGCGCTGTCCAGCGCGCTGCCGCCGCCGATACCGATCACACAGTCGCATGCCGCCTGCAGGTAGGTCTGCATACCTGCCGCCACCATGGTATCGTCCGGCTCGGCGGGGATATCGGAAAACAGGGCGTAGGGCATGCCGGCCAGCACATCCGTAAGCTTTTGAAACGCCGGCATTTTATCCATTCCGTATCCGGTGACGATCAGCGGCTTTTTGCCAAGCGAGCAAAGAGCCTCGCGGCAGCTTTCCAGCGCGCCTTCCCCGAATACCGTCCGTTTGGGAGTTAAAAGTGAAAAAGACATATTCTTCCTTCTTTACAGGGACGCGTCCACTTCGGTAAGCACATCGTCCAGTTTCTGCAGCTCTTCCAACAGCTGTTCCTTGGTGATGATCAGCGGCGGCATGACGAGGATCATGTTCTCGTGCGTATAGGTCATAAAGCCTTTGGCCGCGAGCTTTTTATTGATCCCTTTCATAATCCCGTCGGGATCGCTGCCGTAGGGCACCAGCGCTTCCTTTGTTTCCTTGCTCTTGACCAGCTCAACGCTTGAAAACAGGCCGATGGCGCGCACGTCGCCCACGCAGGGATGCTTGGCTTTCATTTTTTCAAGGCGGGCCTTGTGCACCTTGCCAACCTCGGTCACATGCGCGGCAATGCCTTCTTTTTCGTAGAAGTCCACGCATGCCAGCCCCGCCGCGCAGGCCAGCGGATGACCGGAGTATGTCAGCCCGCAGGAGAGCAGGTGATCGTCGAAGTACGTCGCAACCTGCTTGCTGACCACCACGCCGCCCAGCGGCACATAGCCGCAGGTAACGCCTTTGGCGAAGGAGACAATATCGGGCTTGATGCCGAAATGCTCAAAGCAGAACATCTTGCCCGTGCGGCACCAGCCGGTCATTACCTCGTCGCAGATCATCATGATGCCGTACTTGTCGCACAAGGCGCGCACACCCTGCATGTAGCCCTCCGGCGGGATGATCACGCCGTTGGAACCCGGGATACTTTCCTGCACGATAGCGGCGACGGAATACGGATTTTCGTACAGCAGCTGCTCTTCCAGCTTCGCCAGATAAAACTTGGTGGCTTCGGCTTCGGATGCAAACTCGATCGCTTCGCGGTACACATAGGGATCGAAAAATTTCACAAACCCGGGAATACCCGGCTCCAGCGGAAAGCGCCGCGGTTCGCCGGTAAGGTTGCCTGCGCCAAACGACGCGCCGTGGTAGCTGCGGTAGCGGCTGAACACCTTGTTGCGGCCGGTAAACATGCGCGCCATTTTGATAGCGTTCTCGTTGGCCTCCGCGCCGGCATTGGTGAAAAACACCTTGGCCATGTTATCGGGCATCAGGCTGATGATCTTCTTGGCCAGCAGGGCGCGCGGCTCGGAACCGTAGCCGGGGGAGACGTAGCAGTACTTGTCCACCTGCGCCTTGATGGCTTCGTTGATGGCTTTGTTGCCAAAGCCCACGTTCAGGTTTACCAGCTGGGAGGACATATCGGTATAGCGATTGCCGTCGGAATCCCAAAAATAGATGCCCTCGGCCTTTTCCACCGGAATGGGATTGATCGTCTTTTGCACGCTCCATGACTGCAGAATATAATGCCTGATCATATCGCGAAGTTCGTTTCCCTGCATGCCCTCATCTCCTAAAATAAAAAACACGCCGCAACGAAACATCGCTTCGTTGCGGCGCAAAAAATATGTTGCAATTATATCGCCGGACAGCGGTCGTGTCAAGGGGGTAAAACCGACCAAAAAGTACATGCTGTGTAATTGGATGCGCATTTCTTGGGCCATGGCAAGGAATGCGGTTGTACGGTAAAGTATTGTAAAATGTGATACACTATGTTTGTTAAATCTACAAAAAGGGGTTTTTCCGATGAGAATATCCTATGAGGAAATGCATAAGGAGCTAACCCGGATACTGATAAAGCACGGTTTGGAGAGGGAGCGGGCGGTGCTGTCGGCCAGGCTGTTTGCGGATGCAAGCCGCGACGGCATTTATTCGCACGGGCTGAACCGCTTTTCCGCGTTTGTACGCGCGATAGAATTGGGCGATGTCAAGGTGGACGCCAAGCCGACGCTGGACGCGGATCTCGGCGTGATTGAGCGCTGGAACGGCAACCGCGGCCCCGGCAATCTGAATGCCTATGCCTGCATGCAGCGCGCCATTGCGCTTGCCCATGAGCATACCTTCGGCGTGGTGGGACTTAAGAATACCAACCACTGGATGCGCCCGGGCAACTATGGCCTGATGGCCGCGGAGGCGGGCTGCATCGGCATTTTATGGACGAACACCCTGCCCAACATGCCGCCGTGGGGCGGGCAGGACGCAAAGCTGGGCAACAATCCCATTGTGTTTGCCATCCCCAATGGGGAGGATCCCGTGCTGCTGGATATCGCAATGTCGATGTTTGCCTACGGCAAGCTGGAAAGCTATGCGCGGCAGGGACGGGAGCTGCCCGTGGACGGCGGGTTTGACAAAGAGCAGCGGCTCACGCGCGATCCGGCCGCGATACTGGAAACGCAGCAGGCACTGCCGTTTGGATTTTGGAAGGGGTCGGGGCTGGCACTGGCGCTGGATCTGGTAGGCGCGGCTATCAGCGGCGGGCGCACCACCTGCGAAGTGGGTGAGCTGCCGCGCGAAACCGAGGTCAGCCAGGTATTTATGGCCATTGACCTGCGCCGTATGCCCGATAGCGAAGCATACGCAAAAAAGGTGAAGACAACCCTGCAGGACCTGCAGACTGCCATCCCCAGGGATCCGCAGCACCCCGTAACCTATCCCGGACAGAATATGATGCGCGTGCGCCGCGATAACCTGCTGCACGGGATTCCTGCGGAAGAGGCCATTTGGAACGCCGTTAAGGAGATGTAAAGCGAAAAAAACCAGCGGCACGCATGGTATCGCTGGTTTGTGCGGATAAAAAACGGCTACTGGTCTTTGCGCAGCTGATCGGCAATATCGGTCAGGTTGATGTAATGCATGCCGGCGACCCGGCGGATTTCCGAAGCGACAAAGTTATCCGTCGCCAGCACCTTAAACTGCTTACCTCTGGATTTCAGCAGCTGCAGCGCGCGCTCAAAGTCGCCGTCGCCGCTTACAAGCACCGCCATATCATAGTTATCAATGGTGTTAAACATATCCAATACAATTTCTATATCCAGGTTGGCTTTGCGCTTGGTGCTGCCGGTTTGCGGATCGAAAATAGTTTTAATACGTTTGGTTACCAGCGAATAGCCCATATGCGACAGGGCGTCCAGATAGCCCTGCTGCTTGGCGTCGTGAAGATCATCCTCTCCCGTGTAGTAGTACGCATCTGTGATGTCGCCGAACTGGGAAATATAGTCCAGCAGTTTTTTCGGATCCATCAACATTCCAAGGTCTTTGGTCTGCATGTAGAAAAAATTAGATCCGTCTATAAACACAGCAATTCTGGTCATGTTTGTATCCTCCTTGCTTTGTATTTTTATTGTACCATGTTTTTTGCAAACTAGATATCATTAGTTTGTGAGGATTCAAAGGCAAAATAGAACCAATAGTGAAGAATAACAACCAACAGAGCACAACCAACAGGAAATAGTGCCGTTTAATTTAGATAGATACAGACCAAATAACCTGTAAAATTTATGCCTCCTCCCTAATTTGTATAGCATAACAGGGCAAAGCGGGTCGTTATCGCTTTCGCCCGATATACATCAGGTGTTCCGCCCAGCTGATCAGCTCTTCGCGCTCGCACAGCTTTTCGGACATATCCAGCCAGGCGTCGATAACGTGCCGGGGCTGCGACATGATATTCTTTTCGCAGGGTGATGTCATGCCTTCCTGTCCGAACAGGTGCAGCATGTCCAGCGGAAATTGCGCCATGAAGGGCAGCACATCCTGCTGGCGGGTGAAAAAGGCTTCGGTAAACGCGTTGCCGCAGAAGGACTTTTTGCCGTACAGGGCGTCCAAATATTGCAGGCTGCTTTCAGCCTGATCCAGAATAATGGTTGGTTCAAACTTCATAGCGTAGATCAGGTTGGCATAGATGTTGATAAAGGATACATACAGGTTTCCGCCGCGCCTGAGCAGCCGCAGGCTGGCCTCAACGGCGTGCCTGCGATCGTTTTCATCCTGCAGATGGTACAGCGGCCCCATCAGCAGCACATGGTCAAAGGGCCCCTTTACGGTATCGTCCGCCGTGCGCGCGTCGCCCTCCACGGCATGCAGGCGCAATCCGAGCGCCGCTGCCCTGGCACGGGCAAAGTTTACGTTTTCGGGTGACAAATCCAAAAGAGTTACCTCGCAGCCCTTCTCGGCCAGCCACAGCGCATAGCGCCCGGGCCCGCCGCCGATGTCCAGCACCTTATCGCCCGGCCGGATATACCGGTTCAGGTAGCGGCAGGTTAGCAGAAATTCCGGACGACCGTCGATGCGCGCCCACTCATGCTCGACTTCTGTGTTGTAAAACTCGCGAATTATATCCGTTTTATCCATCGTTCCGCCCCCTTCCGCGTTTGCGCTACTATATCATTGCTGTATCCGCAAGTCAAGAAAACCTTTCTATTAGAGCTCTTTTCCCGATCAGGCAGGAACTTGCCGTCGTGATTATCGAATAAAGCGGAGAAGGATTTTCTTGGAACACGGAGGCACAGCGTTGCGACGAACGATAACCGATTACATCTGGCATACGGGGAAGCTGAAGGCGCCTGTGCGGCTGCTGGTGATCAGCGACCTGCATGACGATGCGTATGATGATTTTCTGCCCCTGCTGCCGCAGGCCGATGTGCTGCTGATGCCCGGAGATTTGTCGGTAGCCTATTGGCAGCGCTATGATCGGTCGATCGCGTTTTTACAAGAAGCGGTGAAGATCATCCCGACGTATGTCGGCGTGGGCAACCATGAGATGCGGCTGAATGATTTTGACCTGTATGCGCGGCGTGTGCGGGACACAGGCGCGCAGCTGCTGTGCAATACCTATCAGCGGCTCGGAGATCTGGTGATCGGAGGCTGGTACCGGCCGCGGCAGTATGGACAGGCGGATATGCTGCCGGCGTTTTTAACGGAGGACGGCTGCCACATCCTGCTGTGCCACAGGCCGGAGGACTACATGGATGCTCTGCGGGATAAGGAGATCGACCTGGTGCTTGCCGGACATGCACACGGCGGGCAGTGGCGGATTTTCAACCGCGGAGTATATGCCTCGGGTCAGGGAATATTTCCTAAATACACCAAGGGAATCGTAGAGAACATGATTATTTCGACAGGCGTAAGCAACCGCGTACCGGTGCCGCGGTGGAACAATCCCTGCGAAATCGTCAGAATTTTATTGGATTAGACGGGAGTGACCCATATCAAAACCATTCATTCGGAACAAATCGCCGATTGCGTCGCCAGGCTGTGTGTGGAGGCATGCACGGTGCTGCCGCCGCATGTACGGACATTGCTAAAAGACGCGCAGGAAGCGGAACCCTATGCGCCCGCACGGGAATCGATCGCGCTGGTGTGCGAAAATTATAAAATTGCGGAGCAGTTGCAAACCCCGATCTGCCAGGACACGGGCATGGCGGTCGTCATTGCCGAGGTAGGGCAGGATGTGCATATTGTAGGTGATACGCTGGAAGAGGCGGTTAATCTGGGTGTACACAGGGGCTACACCGAGGGCTACCTGCGCAAGTCTGTGGTGGAGGATCCGCTCAGGCGGAAAAATACAGGCGACAACACGCCTGCCGTATTGCATGTGCGGCTGGTGCAGGGCGATCATCTCAAGCTGACGGTATCGCCCAAGGGCTTCGGCAGCGAAAACATGAGCCGGCTGGCGATGCTTATGCCCGCGCAGGGCTTGCAGGGCGTAAAAGATTTTGTAATCGAAACAATGCGCATCGCAGGCGCCAATCCCTGCCCGCCCGCCATGCTGGGCGTCGGCATCGGCGGCACGTTTGAGCAGGTGGCGCTGCTGGCCAAGGAGGCTTTGGTGGAGATGCGCCCGGGCGATCATCCCGATCCGTTTTACGACGCTTTGGAAAAAGAACTGCTGCAAAAGATCAACGCGCTGGGTATCGGCCCGCAAGGCTATGGCGGGCTGACAACAGCACTGTCCGTACGCATTAAAACCGCACCCACGCACATTGCGGGGCTGCCGGTGGCGGTAAACGTCGGCTGCCATGCCACGCGCCGCGCATCGGCCGAGCTATAAGGAGTTACTATGCACTGTACATCACCGATGGATAAAACCCGGATTTCACAACTAAAAGCAGGGGATACCGTACTGCTGTCGGGCGTGATCTATACCGCGCGCGACGCGGCGCACGCACGCATGGTACAGGCGCTGCAAAACGGCGAGCCGCTGCCTGTCGATATCAAAGGACAGACGATTTTCTATGCGGGGCCCACGCCCACGCCGCCCGGCAGGGTATCGGGCGCGATCGGGCCCACCACCTCCGTGCGGATGGATGCGTTTACACCCGCGCTGCTGGGGCAGGGGCTGATGGCAATCATCGGCAAAGGCGACCGCGGAGAAGCGGTGAAGCAAGCGATTGTGGAGCATGGAGCGGTGTATTTTACCGCACCGGCCGGCTGCGCGGCATATCTGTCCCAATGCATGGAAAGCGTTGAAGTGGTGGCCTATGCCGATTTGGGGACAGAATCCATTAAGCGGCTGATCGTGCATGATCTGCCGTTGACGGTTGCCATTGACGCGCAAGGCAATGATATTTATGATTTAGGCCCCAAGCAATATCAATCGCAAAGCTGATCCAGCGCCATTGACAGCATGGCCTTCATCCTGGCAAGAGTATCGGCATCTTCTCCGGCGGTATGAAACGCAACACACTGCCAAACCGGCAGCGGCGCGGCGCCGCTGCGCAGATTTTCCTGCTCAAGCCGCTTTTTGAGCTGCTTTGCCGTGCCCTCATTGCCGTCAATCAGCAGGATGTCTTGCTTGAGTAAAGAGCGGAGCGCTTTTTTTAAAAATACAAAATGGGTGCATCCCAGCACAACGGCTTTGACGGGCCTGTCCAAATACGGGGACAGGTATGCTGAAAGCATTGCCCGCATGGCCGGCCCGTCGATTATGCCCGCTTCCACCGCGGGCACCAGCTTCGGGGCAGGGATGGGAACGGCGTTCTTGCCGTAGCTTTCCATCAGATGCTGAAACTTTGGCAGCTTTAGGGTAACCTCCGTCGCCAGCACCAGCACCAGCCCGTCTCCGGCAATCATGGAGGCGGGCTTTAAGGCAGGCTCCATGGCAATGATCGGCAGCTTCAGCTCCCGTCGCAGCGCCGCTGCGGCCACGCTGGTGGCGGTATTGCAGGCAATGACGATCGCCTTGCAGCCGGAGTTCGTCAGAAAATGGATGGCGCTGCGCGTATACGCCATGATCGTTTCCTCCGGCAGCGAACCGTAAGGCGCATGCAGGTTATCGCCGAAGTATATAAACTGTTCGTGAGGAAGCAAGCGAACGGCGGCCGCCAAAACGCTGATGCCGCCAAAGCCGCTGTCAAAAATCCCGATGGGACGATTGTCCATAGTCTTGATCCTCTTATGGATTCATACTGCAATGCGATGTATAAAGGCCGATGTATCGCCGATTGTGCCTAGGTTGAACCGGCGATGATTGCCAGCGTAAGTGTGTTCAGCTCGTCAATCGCCTCGGTAAGCGAGGTCAGGCTTTCGTTGACCTTCGAGCCTGTGGACAAGTTGGAATCATATTGGTCGATAATATCGTAAATATTATCGAAAACCGATTGCTGGTACAGGCGGCCCACCTCACCGTACATGCTGATGTTCAGCTCGTTGATGACTTCGGCGCCGTGTACATACTGGCGGATTTTCCCCAGCGTATTGCTGGTGGTAGTCGCCCCAAGCCGTGACAGCGTATTGGCCTGCGAGGCCGCGTTTTGCACCTCGGAGCGCAGCCGCGAGTTTCGCTGCTGGATATAGTTGGTCTCATTCAGCGAGCCGACGCCTGCGAGCTTAAGCACCACCACAACGGCGGCCACGATAATAATCAGGATGATAATGGGCTGATAGCGGTGCGAGCGCATCACATTGCTGTATCGGCTGTTGCCTGAATACCGGTACATACGTTCACCTCCCGCATAACGGTCTTTTTTTCCATTATAGCAAAGAACCGCTTGGGGGTAAAGGGTTGACAAACCCTGTTAGCTTGTTTATAATCAACTACAATTACGCGATGAACGGGCGCGGCGCGCGGAGTGCCTTTCCAAGAGAAATGCCGGTTGGTGCAAGGCATGAAAGGACCGCAACCCTACTCTCCCGTGAGCGGCCGGCGGAAAACGGGGAAACGCTGCAAAGCCTTTCTGCCCCAGTACTGCCGGACGGGCGGCCCGATACAGCCTTTACAAGCGGGAGTAATGCGAGCAAACCTTATCGCATAAAGGATTTGCACTCGTTTATGCTCTAAGCGAAGTGGTACCGCGGATGTTGTGAACAACTCCGTCTTCGATTTATCGAGGACGGATATTTTTTTACGAAGCAGGAGTGATCTTATGGCATTTACACCGGTGCATGATTTGAACGATTACACGATACCGGGGCTTCTGAGGCGAAATGTAAATCATCACCCCGATAACGATTGCATTGTCGCGCCGGAATTCGATGTGCGCTGGAGCTGGCGGGAGTTTGACCGCCTGACGGATGTCATAGCGCGCGGCTTTTACGCGCAGGGGATCCGCAAGGGCGACCATATAGCCATCTGGGCGACCAACGTGCCGGAGTGGATACTGACCATGTTTGCCTCGGCAAAGCTCGGGGCGATCCTGATCACCGTCAATACAAACTATAAGCAGTTTGAGCTGAACTATCTGCTGACCCAGAGCGACGCCAAGATGCTGGTGATGATCGGCGGCGTGAAGGGCAACGATTACATCAGCCATATCATTGGACTGGTGCCCAACATTGCCGCCGAAACACCGGATCATATCGACGCGGCTGCCCTGCCGCACCTGAAAAAAGTGGTGCTGATCGGCGATGCCGAGCGCAAACCCAAGGGGATGGTTGCTTTTGAGGATCTGTACGCCATGGGCGAAGCCGTGCCGGCGGAGACGCTGGAGGAAATCATCGCCTCGCAGGATACACACGATGTGATCAACATGCAGTACACCAGCGGCACTACAGGTTTCCCCAAGGGCGTGATGCTGACGCACTACAACATTACCAACAACGGCCAGTTTATGGGCGACTGTATGAAGTTTACCAGCGACGACCGCCTGCTGATCGTCGTGCCGCTGTTCCACTGTTTCGGCTGTGTACTGGGCGTGATGAGCTGCCTGACCCACTGCACCACCATGGTGCTGATGACGCGCTACCATCCGCTGCGGGAGATGGAATACCTGCAGCAGGAGCGCTGCACCGCGGTACACGGCGTGCCGACCATGTTTATCGGTATGCTGGAGCATCCGGAGTTTGCAAACTTCGACTTCTCCCACCTGCGCACGGGCATCATGGCCGGCAGCCCCTGCCCGATCAAGACCATGCGCGATGTAACCGAAAAGATGCACCTGCACGAGCTGACCATCGTGTTTGGGCAAACGGAATGTTCACCCGGCATGACCATGAGCCACACGGACGATCCGCTGGAAATCCGCGTAAGCACCGTGGGCAAGCTGCTGCCGCATACCGAGGGTATGATTGTGGATCCCGAGACCAATCAGGAGGTTCCCCGCGGCGTGCCCGGCGAGATTGTAACCCGCGGCTACCATATTATGAAGGGATACTATAAAATGCCGGAGGCCACGCGCCAGGCAATTGACGCCGACGGCTGGCTGCACACCGGCGATATCGGCACGATGGACGAGCAGGGCTATTTCCGCATCACGGGCCGCCTGAAGGACATGATTATCCGCGGCGGCGAGAACATCTATCCGCGTGAGATCGAGGAATACCTCTATACGCACCCCGCCATCAAGGATGTGCAGGTGGTTGGATTGCCGGATGAAAAATATGGCGAAGAAGTCTGTGCCTGCGTGATCTTCAAAGAGGGCATGACGGCGACCGACGAAGAGCTGATCAACTTTGTAAAGTCGGGGCTCAGCCGTTTTAAGACGCCGCGCTATGTGATGGAGCTTAAGGAGTTCCCCATGACCGCCAGCGGCAAAATACAGAAATACAGGCTGCGCGAATTGGGCGTGGAGAAGCTGGGGCTCCAGCAGGCGGATCGGATAGAAACGGCCTAGGTAAACGCTGATTAAAGCATCTGTGCGATGGCGCGGCAGCGTGCGGGGGGATTTATTCAGTGTTTACCTAGGGTGGAAATGAATTAGGAATGAAAAATGGGGGAGGGATTGCCGGGCAATCCCTCCTGTTTTTATTGCAAACCGCACGGCTGACAAGCAGGCGTATCGGGCCGACGCATCGGGCTGCGCGTGCCTTGACGAATGCCATGAAGAATGGTACATTTACTGATGAGCAGCCTATGAAAAAAGAGGGAAAGCATGAACAAATATTGGTCGAATGAAGATGACAATCAAGTCAGCTATAACAGTGATCGGCCCGCGCCTGACGTCCGCCCGGACGACAGCTACAAAAGGCCTGCCAATCCATCTTCATCCATGGAACCGGATCGTGCAAACGGGGCTTTCTCCACAGGCAGGCGGCTGGACCGGTATCAGAACCGTGATCAATCCGCTGCCCAGCAGACCTCTCAAACGCCCAATTACGGCGGAGACCGCTCCGCTTTTATTTCTGAAGAGATGAATACGGCCCGGCAGCAGAAGGAAGAAATGCAGTTCGCACCGCCGCCGAAGTTTTCGCAGCAGGCGGAGGCCAATCAGCCGCTGCCGGATTTTTACAGTTATGCGGAAGACGGCTATGAAGTGCGCACCGAAAGGCAGGCCGCGGCGCAAAACGGCAAGAGCCGGCGGCACGGCTGGAGGATCGCGCTGGTTATTCTGCTGGTGCTTGGCATCATCGGAGGTGGCGTATATCTGTTCCGCTATCAGATTTTGGATTTGGTCGGAGAAGTGTTTGGCCAGGAAGTGGTATGGAAGATCATGCCGACGGCCGCACCCACGGATGAGCCAAGCGATATTCCCGCCTATGTAGAATCCACCGCGGTGCAGGCGAAAACAAAGTCTATCAAGGCAATCGAAGAAATCGCCGACGGATTGCCAATGGAAACCTATATTGTGACGGACGAAAACATCGTCCAGCAGGCCGAAAACCAGGACGGAACCTTTGATTACTACCTGTTCGCCGCCGATGACGGCACACTGCTGGGATATTATGAAGGACTTACGGATTTTATCCTGTGTGCGCAAGACATATTTTACATGCGTCAATCACCATACCTGATTACCGCGCAGGGGTATCCGCTGGTGAAGCTGTCGTCGTATGCGCGCAGCGCGGGCGAAAATGTTGTTATCTATCCGATGGTTAACGGCTGGGCGCTGATTGCCGACTGTAACGCAACGATGTTTAATTTTGTCGGCACGGACGGAGGCCTGATTTCCGATCTGTGGTTTGCCAAAGCCTTCCCGTTTACCGCCGATACGACGCTGGGCTATGTGGATACCGGCAACGTTACCGATACGCAGACGCGCTACGCGCTGTATCTGCTGTACCAAAACGGCGAAACCGAGCGGCTTTCCTATGAGGCGAGTATTGATACGGTGCTGGAAAGCGTTTGCGGCATGGCGTTTATGCAGGACGGCGGCATGTACCGGCAGGAGGACGGCCTGACGTACCTGCTGCAAACCGATGAAGCGGCCGCTTATGTCAACTGCGGCGCGCTGGTGGTGCGCGATCCCGAAACCCAGCTGTACGGCCTGTTTGTCGACGGGGTGCAGCAATATGACTTTGAATTTGATTCCATCAAGCCGATGACGTCCGATCTGCAATGGACGGCGTATGAAAACGGCTATGTAACGCGCTACGCGGTGGCCGGCGAAACCTATCCGCTGCCGCGCTCCTACAGTTTTATTTTGAAGAAGGGCAATACGCAGCAGATCGTATCCATTGCCGCTTCCTCCGTTTATCCCATTGTATTTGAATGATTTGAAGGAGATTGAGAGATGAAAACCGTTCTCATCATATTGATGGTCCTGATGCTGGCATTTGGCGCGCAGGCCGAGGGCTTTACGGATGCGGATGTATCCATCGGGGACCAGATATCCGGCTATACGGTGACCGACGAAGATACGATCGCCGATATCCTCACC
>DAOPIR010000021.1:0-22340 GCA_035399245.1 Candidatus Limiplasma sp. | reverse complement strand
GGCAATCTTTTCATTTTCTACCCTACTTGAACAGCTTTTTGTAAATCCGGTCCTGCGTTCTTTCGGGGAGGCAGGACATGAACTTCTGGCTTTTGTTGAGGTTGGCGCTGTACACCAGCCTGGGGCGCGTGGCGGTGAGGGCACGGTACACGGTTTTTGCCAGCACGGCGGGATCCTTGGCAATGCCGGTCTTTTTCTCCATCATGGTGCGCATCTTGCCCAGCACCGCTTTATAATGCGTCGTGTTCGCCAGCGCCTTGTCAAAGATCGCGCTGGTTCCGCTTTCCATGTGCGTTCTGAACGCGCCCGGCCTGATCTTCACCACCGGAATGTCCAAAAACAGCAGCTCCCGCCGGAGCGCGTCGGAGTACATCTCCACCGCGTGCTTGGCGGTGGTGTAAAATCCGTTGAACGGCACAGCGCCCAGCGTGCCGTATTCGCTGGAAATGTTGATGATTCGGCCCTTGCCGTTTTGGATCAGGTCAAAGAACGCGCGGTTCATGCGGTACATGCCCAGCAGATTGATGTCCAGAATCCTGCGCATGGTTTCCACGTCGTTTTCAATGACGGAGCCCATGGCCATAATGCCCGCGAAATTGACAATAGCGTCCAGCGAATCCGTGGTGGTTTTCACTTCTTCCACGGCGCGGCGCACGCTGTCGTCGCTGGAAACGTCCACCTGAATCGGGATCACGTTCTTATATTGAATTTGATCCAGCGCCTCCTGGTTGTAGTCCGCCGCGTATATTGTCCAGCCGCGGTCCGATAGATATTTGGCGGTTGCCAGTCCCAGCCCGCCGCCGCCGCCCGTGATCAGCGCTTTTTTCATGATAATTCCTCCTCAACGTGTTGCTGTTTTCTGCCGGACAAACTGCAGGCGCCTGTGTCGGGCAGCCTGCGTCCGGCCGCAAGCGGGGTGCATAAAATCCCCCAACATAATAGTATGTCCGCAAAACTTGAAACCGAAACTGCTTTTTTTGCGATTGCGAAAAAAACCGCAGCGCCCTTGCCCGGCACTGCGGTCTGTTTGTATCTTCGGTTTAATCCGCGGTAATTATTCCATGCTTCGGATCGCATCCGCGATGCGGTGCATCCCCTCGGCGATGCGCTCGTCCGGCATGTTGGAAAAATTGATCCGCAGGGTGTTCGGCCGGACGCGATTGGGGAAAAACGAGCCGCCGGGCACAAACGCCACATTGCGCTCCAGGCATTTTTCCAAAAGCTTCACGGTATTGATCTTCTCCTCCAGCTCCATCCACAAAAACAGCCCGCCCTCCGGCCGGGTGTGGCGGATGCCGGCGGGAAACGATTGGTCGATCGTGCGCAGCGCGATATCCCGCCGCCGGTGGTACACCTCGCGGATTTCATCGATGTGCGCGTCGATGTCGTATTTGTCCAGCCAGGCGGCGATGGTCATCTGCGCCAGCGTGTTGCACTGCAGGTCCACGCCCTGTTTTACCAGCACATACTTGCGGATGACCTCTTTTTCGCCCGCGATCCACCCGATGCGGTAACCCGGGCAGAAGATCTTGGAAAACGTGCCGGTGCACAGCACGTTGCCCGTGCGGTCAAACGATTTGACCGACGGCAGAAACGCGCCTTCGTAGCGCAGCTCGCCGTACGGGTTGTCCTCCACAACGGCTACGTTGCGCCGCGCCGAAATCTCCGCCAGCTGCCGGCGCCGCTCCAGGCTCCACGTGCGGCCCGTCGGGTTTTGAAAATCGGGAATGACATAAATCAGCTTGGCATCGGGATGCTCGGTTAGCGCCTGCTCCAGCGCGTCCATCCGCATGCCGTGCTCGTCGGTATCCACCTCGGCAAACCGGCAGCCGTACGCCCGAAACGCGCTGATGGCCGCCAGATAGGTGGGGCTTTCGCACAGCACCACGTCACCCTCGTCCAAAAACACCTTGCCGGACAGATCCAGCGCCTGCTGCGATCCGTGCGTGATAAGGATATTGTCCTCGTCAAACGCCGTTTGCAGCCGCGCGTTCATGCGCCGGGCAATCCACCGGCGCAGGGGCTGGTAGCCCTCGGTGGTGGTGTACTGCAGGGCCTGCTCGCCGCTGTGGTCGAGCACATCGGCGGTTGCCGCCTTGATCTGCTCAATGGGAAACAGCTCGGGCGCGGGCAGGCCGCCGGCAAACGAAATCACCTCCGGCTTTTGCGTAAGCTTCAAGATTTCCCGAATCTCCGACGCTTTGATCTGGTTCATTCGTCGGGCGTAGTTGTAGTCCATCGTTTGCAACCCTTTCTTTGCTGATGCGAAAGTATGAAACGAAACCAATGAGGAATTCCTCATGAACCCCGCATGCTGCTCCTTTGGCGCGTCTGCGCTAAACACTCTCCAGCGGAAACACGCCGACCTCCCTTTCGGGGAAGAACTCGTACACACCGATGCTTTCCACCGTGGCGCGAAACGGTATGAAATGCTGCGCCGCCACGGAAACAGCCTGCCGGATCACATCGGGCGTGTCCATAAGCAGTGTGGTGTGCGCCACCCAGGGATGCTCGTCCGCCGAATCGCCGCAGGGAACGATGGCCTGGTGCAGGTCAAGCAGCTGCCGCTTAACGGCGGGCGCGAGGAACAGCACATCCAGCCCGAACAGGCCGATAAACGCCAGCCGGATGGAAAACGCACGGGCATTGCGCGCCGCCGCCTGTGCGCGGCTGGCCACCAGCGCCTCGTCCGCCACGTCAAAGGTGCCCAGCGTGATGTGATAGGGGATTCCCTTGGTCTGCGTGCCGGTAAAGCCCGCGTTGACCAGCTGCAGGTACAGCGCGGAAAGCCGCTGCTGCGTTTGCGCGTCAAACTGCGCGATAGCGTAGATGTGCTTTTCTTCCATGTCGCCTCCTATCCCCGATACGCGATCTCGTAGAGCATGATCGCGGCGGCAGCCGCGGCGTTCAGGCTTTCCGCACCGCCGCGCATGGGCAGGCGAAAGCGGTGGGTAGCGGCGGCGAGCGTCGCCCGGGTAATACCCGCGCCCTCGTTGCCGATGATCAGGCACACCTTGTCGGGCAGGGCTTCCCGCTGATAAAAATCCTCTCCGTCCAGCGCGGCGGCAAGCACAGCGTAGCCCTCCTTCGCCAGTGCGGCGGCGGTCTGCGCGGCGTTTTCCGACTGCATGGTGGGCACGCGGAAGATGGAGCCCATCGTGGCCCGCAGCGCCTTGGGCGAAAACGGATCGGCACAACCCGTGGCCAGCACCGCGCCGTCAAAGCCGGCGGCGTCCATCGTGCGCAGGATCGTACCGACATTGCCGGGATCCTGCACGGCTTCCATCAGCACCAGCTTATCGCCGAGGATGGACGGCGATATCTGCTCGTCTTCGGCCTGTGCCGCGTCGCCGTCGGCCTCATCGCCCAGCTGTCCGGCGTCCGCTGCCTGCGGCTCGGGCTCCATCATCCCATAAGGATTGCGAAACGTGATGGACGGCGTCTGCAGGCGCACCACGGCGGCAATCCCCTGCGGCGAGCGGACCGTGGAGATGGCCGCCAGCACATGCGCGGGCACCAGATAGGTGTGGTCGGCGTTCGCGTCGCGTATCAGCTCCGCAAACCTGTCCTCACAGGCCTCATCTACAAACAGCGTGTCCACGGCATAGGCCGAACCCAGCGCAAATCCCGAGCTCAGGGCATAGGCCGCACCGGCCGCGTGCACGGCCTCCTGCACCATATGCTCGCCCTCGCAGAGAAAAAGGCCGCTCTCATCCCTGCCCTTCACGGTGTGCAGGGCTTTGGCGGCCTTGATGCGCGGGTTTTGGGTACTTTCAATTCTTTCCATACTTAGATTCCATTCTTTGCCAAGATGCAAAAGCGGTAAACATCGTTTCTTTCCCCAATTATAGGAGTACACCGCAGGCAAATGACGAATAAAGCGCTTGTGCGATGCCGAGTCAGATTTTCATCAGATTGTGCTCGCGGAACCGACAAGGGAGGGCGCAGCCCGACTAGCCACCGAAGTTTCCGAAGGAAACGAATGGCGTAGCCGCACCTGCAAGGCGGGGCCGCCGTAAGTAGAAGCAGCGCTACGTCGAGGGCTTGCCAAGCCCAAGCTGGCGGAAATATGGCCGGCAGTGTGCAGGGGATTTAAGCAGCGTTTTCCTGCTCCTTACATGCGCTCAGGCGCTTCCATGCCGATCAGGTACATGCCTTGCTTGAGCACATCGCGGGTGGCCTGTGTCAGGCGTACGCGGGCGGCACGCACGGCGGGATCGTCGTCCAGAATACGGTTGTCGTAGTAAAATTTATTGTATGCCTGCGCGATATCGGTGATCGCGCGGGTGATAATGGACGGCTCATACTTGTCCGCCGCGTCGTGTATGGCCTCGGGGAAGCGGCTCAGCAAGCCCACCAGCTCGCCGGCGGCGTCATCGGACAGGGAGGTGTAATCGGGATCGACGGCCAGCTGCCTGTCCTCCGCGGGCGCCTTGCGCAGCACCGAGCAGCAGCGCGCGTGGGTGTACTGCACGTAGGGGCCGGTTTCGCCGTCAAAGTTCAGCGCGCGGTCCCACCAGAAGTCGATATCCTTGATGCGGTTGTTGGAAAGATCGGTGTAGATCACCGCGCCCACGCCCACCTGCCGGGCGACCTCCTGCTTGTTTTCCAGGTCGGGGCTCTTTTCTTCAATAATCTTCAGCGCCTTTTCCTGCGCCTGGAGCAGCAGATCGTCCAGATAGACGATGTGCCCCTTGCGGGTGGACAGCGTCTGCCCCTCATAGCTCACCATGCCGAAGGATACGTGCACCATGTTGTCCGCCCACGGATAGCCCATCTTTTTAAGCACCGCAAACACCTGCCGGAAATGCAGGTCCTGCTGATAGGCAACCACGTACAGGCACTTGTCAAAATGATAGGTCTGTGCGCGGTACATGGCGGCGGCCAGATCGCGCGTGGCATAGAGCGTAGCGCCGTCCTTTTTCAGGATCAGGCAGGGCGGCATGCCCTCGGCTTCCAGATCCACCACGCTGGCGCCTTCGGACTCGGACAGGAGCCCTTTATCCTTGAGCGCGTCGATGACGGGCTGCATCTTGTCGTTATAGAACGCCTCGCCGTTGTAGCTGTCGAACGTCACGCCCAGCATCGCGTAGGTTTTCTGGCAGTCCTTGAGAGTAACCTCCTTGAACCAGTTGAAAATCTCCATCGCCTCGGGATCGCCGTCCTCGATGGCCTTGAAGTACGCGCGGCCCTCGTCCTCCAGCACATGGGTGCCCTTTTCGTCCTGCTCCCTGGCGCTCTCCTCATGAAAGCGCACATACAATTTCGTCAGCGCTTCCACACCGCCGGTTTCGATTTCTTCTTTGGTGCCCCAGCGCTTGTAGGCCGAGATCAGCTTGCCGAACTGCGTGCCCCAGTCGCCCAGGTGGTTGATGCCCACGGTTTGGTACCCCAAATAATCGTAGATGCGCTTGAGGCTGTGCCCGATCATGGTGGTGGACAGATGCCCGATATGGAAGCGCTTGGCGATATTGATGGAGGAATAATCGATGCATACGGTTTTGCCCGCGCCGATGTCCGACGCGCCGTAGTTGCCCTCCAGCACCTTATCCAGCGTCCGGCGGGCGACCTGCGCGCGGTTTAAGTCAAAGTTCAGATACCCGCCCATCTGCTTGGCGGTGGAAAAACCGGGCGCGTTGATCTTCTGCGCCAGGGCGGCGGCAATCTGCGGCGGCCCCTGCTTCAGCTCACGGCTGAGGCGAAAGCACGGAAAGGCATAGTCCCCCATACTCTTTTCGGGTGGAACCTCCAAAAAGCCTTCCAGCTGCGCGGCGTCCATTTCCGTACCGTAGCACTCCTTTACAGCGCCGCTGATCAGCTGTGCAATTTCGCGTTTGATTTCGTTCATTGTTTTTCCCCCTCGAAACTATCCAAAGCGTGTGTCTCCACGCTTTCGCGCTTTGCCCTTCGGGCTCGTCTGCCTTGCGCGGGCCGGCCCTGCGTGTAAGGGCGGCATTGCCCGCTATACGGCAGGCATTAGTCGGTTTCCAATATGCTTTCCGCGCGCTTGCGCCATTTGCCCCACTTGAAGATCGCGCAGGTAACCGCCGTGTTGAACAGCCATGCCGACAGCTGGCTTACGTACAGCGCGTCGGGGTTGCCGTTGGGCCACAGGTCCGAGCGCGTGAGGAACGCCAGCAGGTACGCCAGCGGCAGCCGCACGCCCAGCGCGGTAAACACGCTCATGATCATGGGAATGGTGGTCTGGTTCATGCCCTGCATCACGCCCACGAACGTCTGCAGCACCGCAAAGGCGACATAGCCCGCCGCGAGGATCCGCAGCATCCGCGCACCCAGCGCCACTACGGCTTCCGTGGAGGTAAACACGCCCATCAGCTGCCGCCCGAACAGCAGGATGCACACCATCAGGATCATCGCGCAGGTAAGCGCGGCCTTGAGCGTATCCCGATGCCCCTGCCGGATGCGGGAAAGCTTTTTCGCGCCGTAGTTTTGCGCGGTAAAGGTGGTAGCTGCCGCGGCAAAGGTGAAGTTGGGCATCATGATGAACCCGTCCACGCGCATCACGGCGGTATACACGGTCACCACCATCGGCCCCATCGAGTTCATCAGCGACTGCACGAGGATCGCCTGCAGGGAAAAAATCGCTTGCGTAGCGCCCACAGGCAGCCCGAGCTTGAAAATCTTACTTACGATCTCGCGGTCGAGCTTCATGGTGGCGCGGCTTACGGTAAGCGTGTTCTTCATGCGCGTCAGCTTGCGGTACGCCAGCACCGCCGTCAGCGTTTGCGAGATCACGGTCGCCAGCGCCACGCCGTCGGTGGTCATTTTGAACCGGGTGACGAACAGGATATCCAGCGCGATGTTGAGCGCCGAGGCGATAAACAGGTAAATCAGCGGGGATACGCTGTCGCCCAGCCCGCGCAGCACGCCGCAGAGGATGTTAAAGTATACCACCGAGAGGATGCCCGCGAAATAGATCGTCAGGTACGTGGTCGCCATTTCCAGCATCTCGTCAGGCGAGCCGAGGACGGTGAGCAGCGGCCGCGAAATGGCCACGCCCAGCACCGTGCACGCCACGCCCGCCAAAAGCGCCAGCAGGATAATCGTGCCCACGGCCTTGTCCAGCATCTGGCGGTTTTTGGCGCCGAAAAACTGCGACACCGTGATGCCCGCGCCCGTGCCCACGCCGATAAACAGCGCGTAGATCAGCATGATGATCGGGAACGAAAGCCCGACCGCGCCCAGCGCGTTATCGCCGATGTAGTTGCCCACCACGATCGCATCCACCGTGGAGTACATCTGCTGGGCGAAATTGCCGATCAAAAGGGGAATGGAAAACCGGATAATCTGTTTGAGGGAATTCCCCTCCGTCATATCCATGGGCGCAAAAAAGCCCTTGAGTTTGGCGGATATCGAAGCCATCTGTTCTGTTGTACCTTTCTGATATTACGGCGTTAAGGTGGTGCCCATCGGGTCGCCCGCGAGCACCTTTAACAGGTTGTCGCCCGCCGCGTCCAGCTGGAACAGCCGCACACAGGGAAACTCGTTGTCCATCAGCAGGATCAGCGCGTTGAGGTCGATCGCCCGCAGTGATTTTTCCAGGCATTGCGCATAGGTAAGGGAGGTCAGCAGGCGGGCGTCGGCATGCTGTGCGGGATCCTTGTCGTACACGCCGTCCACGTTTTTAGCCATCAGGATCTGCCCGCAGCCGAGCTCCAGTGCGCGCAGCGCCACGGCGGAATCGGTAGAGAAAAACGGATTGCCCGTGCCGCCGCCCAGCAGCAGGATGTGCCCCTGTGAAAGCAGCTCCTTGCCCTTTGCCGCCTGAAACGGCGTAGCAAACCGCACCATATCCACCGCCGACATCACGGTGGCCTTTGCCCCCAGCGAGGTCAGCGCGTCGTGCATCATAATCACGTTTTGCATGGTGGCGAGCATGCCCATCTGGTCGGCCGCCACAGCGCCCATCGCCTTGGCCGGCCCGCGCCTGCCGCGCCAGATATTGCCGCCGCCGATCACCACAGCCAGCTCATAGCCCTGCGATTGCACCTTCATCAGCGCTTTGGCGGACGCCACGAACAATCCGTAGTCAAACAGCCGTCCGTCCACGCCCAGCGCCTCGCCGCTGAGCTTGAGAATGATGCGCTTGGTATCCATGTTTTTGTACCTCCCGGCGTGATTGTAACACAACTTTTATTATACCCTGTGCCGCAGATGATGTAAAGGCGCGGCGCAGCGGGTTTTGCACCAAAATGCGGAACCGGCGGCCGTTTGCGCAATCGGCACCGCCGCAGTATAACTGTTTTTTCGCGGTGAAAATACGATAAAACCCTCTTATGACGCGTCCTGCGTTTTCCGTGCCAGCACATAATAGTGCACGCCGTAGGTGGGCTTTTCGTGGTGAACGAAGCCTTCAATTTTTTGCGCGTTGACGATGGCAAAGCCGTCCATCAGGGTCCGGATATCGTCTATATCCACATAGGTATGCGGGATGCCATCCTCCAGGCCGCCGGTTTTGTAGATGGTATGGCCGTCCACGGGGACGCCGCGGGTGAAGGACGGGTTGTCCTTAGCATTGAAGGTGAGGTACACCTCGCCGTTTGGCTTGAGCACGCGGCGGATCTCCGCCAGTGCCCGGCGCAGGCCCTGCCAGTCGGTATGGTATACGGCGTGGAAGCACACCGCGCAGTCAAACGCGGCATCGTCCGCGGGCAGGGCGGTCATATCCGCGGTTACGGCCTTCACACTGCCGCCGGCCTGCTCGTTTTTCATGCGGATCACATCGATGCCGCTTGGCGACAGGTCAACCGCCAGCACGTCCATGCCCATGCCGTTCATAAACAGCGCATGCCGGCCCTTGCCCGCGCCGATGTCGATCATGCTGCGATACTGCCTGGCCCAGCGCAGCGCGGTGGGCAAAAACTCATCGGACACCTCGGTCCACGCCGTTTCCTTTACCTGTGTCCAATCCCAGCCTTTATGGTGAATATCCGCTGCCATACGCTTCTCCTTTTATAATTTTTTCCTCCGGCAAACATTTCGGCAAAGGCCTGACAATCCCTTTCTTTTCGCGGTTTTGCGGCTGTTGTTTTCGCGCTGTTCTTTCCGGCTTACCGTTTGACAACCAACGGGCCGGAGGTTATAATGTTTTAGTCTGAATGGTAATATTATCAGACAATATTGACATGAGGAAACAGTATGAGCGTCATTACATTTCATCCCGTTCCCCCTTGCGCCAAGCCTGACGATGCGGGGATTTTTGTACAGGGTATCCATACGCCGGTGCAGCTGATTGAGGACAGCGGCGTGTGGATTCATTCTGCGGGCAGCGCAATGCTGCTGCAGGAGGAATTTGAGCTGGTTAAGGAAACCTACTGGACCTGGCTGATTGTGGAATCCGGCCGCGTTACGCTGGAGGGCAGGGAATCGAAATTCGACCTGCGCAAGGGCGAGTGCGCCGTGCTGCCGCTGCGGGTGAACACCTGCCGGCTGACCCGCGCCAAGGACGCGCGTATCCTGTGGCTTACGATCGACGGCCCGCTGGCAACGGCGTTTTTGGCGGAGATGAACTCGCTGACCTCCGCACCCGCCAAGCAGGGTTTTTTGCCCTCACAGGTGATATTGGCCCAGCAGATTGTGCAGGTGCTGGTGCGCCATGCCGGCACCGGCGACGCAAGCTTTCAGCTGGGGCAGCTGCTGTGGGGCCTGCTCGCCGCGCACAGCGGCCAGAGCGTGGCCATGAGCGCGACGCTCAGCCATGAGATCGCCCGCGTGGTGGACGCGCTGCGCCGCAGCGAATACAAAGAAAGCTTTTCCCTTGCCGATATGGCGGCCATCAGCCGCATGCCGATCGAGACCTTCCGCAAGCGCTTTTCCGCGGAGCTCGGCCTGCCGCCGCTGGCCTATCTGCAGTTTTTGAAGATGGAGCGCGCCAAGCTGCTGCTGCGCAGCGGCCTCAACGTCCGCCAGACCGGCATCGAGATCGGCATGCACGATCCCTACCACTTCTCCAAGCAGTTCAAGCAGGTGGTCGGCATGGCGCCGACGGCATACCTGAAGCATGTAGGCGCAAACAGCAACAAAGACTGAGCGGAAGCCCGCCAAACCTATAAAAACAACTTCCTTTGCCGTCAGCGAAAGCACTGTACGGCATTTCATTTTATCCTGTCGAATCCGGCATGGTTTTCACAAATTTCCAAGCGCGTCTGTGCCCGAAATAAAACCGGTTTTGAAATGCCCTCTCGAACAAACGGAAGCTGCTGCTTTGCGGCTGGTATTATTTGACAACCGCAGTCTATGCAGTATATCATGAACAGCGAATCACAAACGAATGGAAGCAGCATTTTCAAAACAAAATAGGATCCGTCTTCGCAGGTATATAAAGTCAAAATCAAATCTGATATAACAAAAAAGGAGTCCCGCAATGGTACCCAACGGAAGCAGCCTTATTACGAATAATCCAAAATCCAAATCCGCCGGGCTTCAATTCGCAAGGATAACCCTATTTGTTATCGCCCTGCTTTTCATCAGCTTGCCAATGGCCAGTGCCGGCAGCGGTGTCGACATCAACGCCGAAACCTTTCCAGACGCAGCGTTTCGGGCTATTGTATCGGCAGATTACAGTGATGGAAGCGGTCACGTGGATATGAGTGTAACCTCCATTACCGTCAATAGCCAAAGCATTGCAAGCTTGGCCGGCATAGAGTATTTCCCGGCATTGACAGATCTGGCCTGCAACAACAACCAGCTAACGGCTCTTGATGTGTCCCAAAATACAGCGTTAAGCACTTTAGGCTGCGCCAACAATAATTTATCAAGGCTTGACTTGTCCTCCAATTCGGCATTAACCATCGTGTATTGTATTTATAACAATTTAACTGCCCTCAACACGTCGCATAACCCCCTGCTAACCTATCTTGCCTGCACAAACAACAATATTAATTCCCTTGATGTTTCTGCTAATTTGCTGTTGGAAACGTTGGCTTGTTCCGACAACAATCTGTCCGTTCTTGACCTTTCCAATAACCTTGCGCTCGACAATTTATCCTGCAGCAATAATTTTCTTTCGTCGCTTGACGTTTCCCAGAATCCCGAGATAATATCTCTGTTTTGCAGCAGCAATCAATTAACGTCCCTCGATGTCACCGGCTTATCGAAGCTAGGGCGCCTGTATTGTAATTCCAATCCGCTGAATTCGCTTGATCTGTCTCATAACCCATTGCTATCATTCCTAAACTGCAGTGACAACGAACTAACGGAGCTGGACGTATCAAACAACAGCAAACTCTGTGCTATTGATTGCCACGCAAACCAATTGGAAACGCTGGATGTTTCACATAACCTATCCCTGACTGGTTTGGTCTGCCATCATAATAAGCTTGCCTCCATTGATCTTCACAACAATAGCCGATATCTTTGTGACGATCCCTCCTTTGGCCCCGAATCCCTATCGCCGCAATATCCAGACCCTCTCCCCTGCATACAATCCGGCGGGAAATACTACGTTAACTTACTGGCGTTGCCTTACGGATACCTAATCGACCTGGACAGCGTTTCCATGTGTGACGGCGGCGTGCTGAATACGGAAACGGGAATCATCTGCTACGATACGATGCCAGGCAATGTTTCCTATGCCTATACTACCCATACCGCTACGGACTATTGTCCTGCTCCCGTTATTGGAACCGCGGAAATGCAGGTGACCCTGCCCGTACAAGCCGGTAATGCGGATACCGTGTATAATCCTTACGCCATCACCGCAAAGGCAGCCAGCAACGGCAGCCTGTCCTGCAATGTTAGCAGCGCCATGCCGGGTTCCATAATTTCTGTTACTGCAACGCCTGATGATGGGTATCAGCAAAAGGAAGGCTCCCTTACCGTCAACGGGACCGTGATACAGGGCACTATTTTCACCATGCCATCGCAGAACGTAACCGTTGCCTGCGATTTTGAACCGGTTCCGGCACAGGACGATACGGACACGTCGATTGTGTATGCCGGTTATGTTGATCTGAAGTATCAGTTCAAAGTCAGCCTGCTCTCCTGGTTTCGGGATGAAAGCGTTCCGCCAATTCCCAAAAATGTCAATAAGGCAAGCACCGATTCAGACTACGCGCAGGAATTGCTGGCCTGGGCCGATGCTCTGGGGTACGACTTCAGCGGACTGGACGCTGAAGCGCTGCTGGATATCCCCTTTGCAATGCCCTACATGACAACCAACGATGAAATTGTATTTGAAGTAAGCCAAACGCAGACCGTAAAAGATGTTATGGCGGATATCATTATGCTTGGCACGCTTCAAAATTATGTTATCAGCGAAGAGACCGTTGCGGTCGAATCGGAAGGCGCAAAACAAGTCCTCAACGATTCCACCAAACGAATGCTGGAGTACTTAAACCGATACAATACCTACATTGATGAAAAACCAACGGTGAAGTATGATCCCCGTACCATAGCCTCCGGATTGTCTGTCATCAAAAGAATCATTGATTCCACATGGCTGGAAAATCTGGATACATCCCTTGTGAACAGTTTCGCGGATGTAGTCATCAGCACAAACCCCGATTACGATTCCGTTATCTCCGCGTTGGACAGCGTAAAAACGGACCAGGAGCTTTTAGCCGCTCAGAATGGTATATTAGAAACCGTCGGATTCGGTTTGGATGTTTATAAATTGGTCGAAGCCTTTAAGCCTGGTGATGAGACGTGGACGCTTTCTTCGTGGAATACAAAACTATCGTCAACCGATTTTATTTATGATATCGTAGCCGAGAAATTTCAGGATACGAACAACCCGAGCGCTTACATACTTTGGGAAGTCGGGAAAGGCTGCTATGATTTTCTGAAATTGGCGGAAAAAACCTTTGGGCCTGTAACTATGTCCGTGAATCTCTTTGAAAAATATCTGCAGTTTGCCGTATACTGCATCCATTACATTGAAGATCAATATCCCTCCTGGCTGTTTTATACACATTACTATGTGATGGCGAATTACCCGCAATATTTTTCCCAAATCGGGTTTGATGAAAACGGCGTATTCGACATGGTTTCGACGCATGTTAATATCACAGGCGCCAAAGCTGATTGTGATGCGCTGGCTTATAATCTGCTAAGCGGAACCGTCTGGTCCTATGCGAATAATTACCGGCTTTACGGATCGCAGGCAGATTTATCCGACAGTGAAAGACGGACATTGATTTCATATGCGGCAACGCTTGCGGAAGTTCGCTGTACCAATTACAGGGACGTGCAAAAGTGCTTATTGGAATATATTCTGGCACAGGTCAACACCACGGAAGAACCTGCGGCTTTGAGCGCCAATTGCCCGGTGGAAGTACAATTAATCGACGAAGACGGAAACGTTGTTTTCCGGCTGAACACCGATGATGCCTATACCCAAAACTATACCGGCTACTGTACGTTTTATCTTTCAGGCGATGATCGGGATCAAAAAAACCTGATTATATCGGGTGATTATGATATCCGAATCCTTCCCCTTGCAAACGGAACGATGAGCCTTTCCATCAATCCGCCGGACGGCTCCAATATCACCTATGCATTCAATGACATCCCGATTGCCGTCGGCGAAATATACCTGCTGACATACCAGGGCGATCAGCCGCCAGTTCTTCAGAAAATCAGCACCTCTGGTGCAACGGCCATTCTTGCTCCCGATTCGGTAACCGTTATGGCAAATCAGTTGGTGCTAAGCGATCGCTATTTGGAGCTCACCAAAACCGCCACCTATACGCTATCGTGCGAGATTGACCCGCCGTCGCTCACCGGCGTTACATTGAATTGGACGTCGAGTGATCCGGACATTGCAAGCGTGGATTCGACCGGCCTGGTGACCGCGGTTTCTCCCGGCAATGTCGTGATTACGGTTTCGTATGGAACCGCTTTTGATCTGTGTAAAGTCACGGTTTTGCCCCGGGAACAGGATTTGGTCACCTTAACCTTTTCCACAAGCGCGGGCGGAACCATCAGCGGAGATTTTGAAGATCAATATAGCATCGGCTCTGCTCTTTCATTCATAGCAGAAGCGGATGACGGCTATGCGTTTGTGCAATGGGAAGTTTCGGACGCCAATTTGATTGACGATTTGCAGTCTTGCGTCACTTCCATAACGGTTCCCGCGTCTTCCCAAACAATCACCGCATCCTTTGAACCGATCCGCACCTATTATCTTACCGTTCAGGATTGCGAGTATGGCACGGTCTTTATGAATCCTTCCGGATATTATGAAGCCGGCGAATCCATCGTTCTCAACATATTGCCCGATCAGGATTATTACTTCGGCAGCTGGGTCAGTTCGGATGGCGGAAGCTTTGAAGATGCCGCCAGTACGAGTACCGTTTTTACGATGCCGGCAAACGATACCACATTAACCGCATCCTTTTCCCCCTATGACGATCTTATTCCGCAAACCGGAGATACTCATCGGTTCCCATGGTACGTTATCCTGATGCTTGGGACTCTTTTGTGCATCGTATTGCTGTTTGTTCAAAAGCGGAACGCCCAAAACGCAAATTATCATTAGCCCATGCCTATCCGCATTGTCATCATGAATAGAGCATGGTTCATTGAAATCAAGCAGCAGGGCAACCCAGGATTTGTCGGTTGCCTTGCTGTTTTTTTACGTAAACCCGGCCGGCCGGATATGCGGCAGCTGCGCGCCGGATTTACATTGTGATATAGATTAGCGGCGGTTTCTGCGGTATAATAGAGTGTCCCAAAGGAACACCCGGCCCCTGCCGACCGCCTGCGAATGATAGGAACCTATGCAAAAAAACACGTTAATCCGCATTGCCATTAAAGTAATCATGGTTGTTCTGGCGTTATGCTTTGTCTATTTTGCTTTCGTAAAGGCCATGCCGGACCTGCTGCCGCTGCTGGCCAGCGGCGACGAGGCGGAGGTCGAGGCCTACCTGGAAGCGAACAACAAGTTTATGGGCGTCCTGTGCGCGGCGCTTTTGCAGGCGCTGCAAGTGTTTTCCGTGGTGCTGCCCGGGCCGCCGATCCAGATCGCGGCGGGCATCGTGTACGGCACATGGCGCGCGTTTTTCGTATGCCACCTTTCCTCCGTCGCGGCCAACCTGCTGGTGTTTTTGCTGGCGCGGCGCTTCAACACCAAGATGAACCAATACATGCCGGTAAAAAAGCGCACCTCCAAGCTGGATTTTCTGATCAAGTCCGACCATCCGTCCTATATGACCGTTATCGCCTACCTGATTCCGGTGCTGCCCAACGGCATTATCCCCTATGCCGCCGCCAAAACAAAGATCAAGCTTTTGCCGTTTTTCCTCTCGTGCTACTTCGGCAGCATCCTGCCGGTGTTTATCCTGTGCGCCGCGGGCAGCAAGATCACCGAAGGCGGATATGTGTTCGCCGCCATATTGGTGGTGGTGCTGTTTGCCGTGGTGTTCCTGCTGACGAAGTATTACAAGCGTATTTTGCCGTGGATACAGAAGCTGCAGCAAAAGCTGTCCCGCAAACAGCCGCCGGAAACCCCGGCACACGAATAACCGGATATACAAAAGGGGCTGCCGCGACGGTAATATGCGGCAGCCCCTTTTTAATTCCTTTTGTTTTAATGGAACTTGGGCAGCCAGCCCTCGTGGGCTTCGATCAGGTCGTCGCACATGGCGACGATATCGTCGATGGACAGCTCCGCGGCCGTGTGCGGATCCATCAGGGCGGCCTGATAGATGTAATCCTTTTTGAGGGTCTTGGCCGCTTCGATCGCCAGCAGCTGCACATTGATATTCGTGCGGTTCAGCGCGGCGCACTGCTCGGGCAGATCGCCGATGTAGGTGGGGTTGACGCCGCTCTTGTCCACCAGGCAGGGCACCTCCACCACAGCGTTGCGGGGCAGATTGGTGATCAGGCCGGTGTTGAGCACGTTGCCGCCGATCTTGTAGGGCTTGTTGGTTTCCATCGCTTCCATGATATAGCTGGCATACTCGTTGGTACGCTCGTGCGTCAGCTGATGGTTGTGCACCAGCTCGTCACGCCGCTCGTTCCACTTGCGGATCTGCTCCACGCAGCGGCGGGGATACTCGTCCAGCGGAATATTGAAGCGGTCGATCAGCTCGGGATACTTGTCCTTGATAAAGTACGGCGTGTACTCGCTGGTGTGCTCGCTGGACTCGGTAACATAGTACCCGAAGCGCTTCATGATTTCGTAGCGCACCATATCATTGTGTTTTTCGGTGCGCGCGGCGGCCTTTTGCTTGATCTCGGGGTACAGGTCCTTGCCGTCGCGGGTGACCTCCAGCAGCCACGCCTGGTGGTTGATGCCCGCGATCTTGGACTGCACCTGATCGTCATAGGGCATTCCGAGGCCTTCAAACAGCGAGGGGCAGCACACCTGCACGCTGTGGCACAGGCCGACAAACTTGATCGGGCTCATCTGTAATATCGCGCCGGTCAGCATCGCCATGGGGTTGGCGTAGTTGAGCATCCACGCGTCGGGGCAGACCTCTTCCATGTCGCGCGCAAAATCGAGCACCACGGGGATGGTGCGCAGGGCGCGGAAGACGCCGCCCACGCCCAGCGTGTCCGCGATCGTCTGGCGAAGGCCGTATTTTTTGGGGATCTCGAAATCCGTGATCGTGCAGGGATCATAGCCGCCCACCTGGATGGCGTTGACCACATAGTTGGCGCCGCGCAGCGCGTCCTTGCGGTTTTCCACGCCCAGATAGCTTTCGATGCGCGCTTTGCTGCCGTTGTTGCGGTTGATGTTTTCCAGCATCATCGCGCTTTCCTTCAGGCGCTCCGCGTCGATATCATACAGGGCGATTGTGGACTCGCACAGCGCAGGCGTCATCATGCTGTCGCCCAACACGTTTTTGGCAAAGACGGTCGATCCCGCTCCCATAAAAGTAATTTTTGGCATACTCGTTTCCTCCCGGTTCATTTGTTCTTTTTATTTCAACAAGCGCTGCGTGCCGTCCCCGCCCGGGCACCGCGGCTCGCTCAAACCGATGCTGCTAATTCATGTCCGGCGCGTCGCCGTCCGCGGCGGCCTGCTTGCGGTATTCCGTAGGCGCCACGCCCGTGATCCGCTTGAACAGCTGGCAGAAGTACTGCTGGTTGCTGATACCGACGTCGTTGGCGATTTTCAGAAGCGACCAATCGGTGTCCCTGAGCAGCTCCTGCGCATGCCGGATGCGGATATGCTGCAGGTGCTCGCCGATCGTGCAGGCGGTATGCTCGCGAAACAGACGGTGCAGGTAGGAAGGCTGTATATGCAGCTGAGACGCGATGCGGGCGGCCGTCAGCGATTCGGCATAGTCCCGCCGCATGATCTCCAGCGCGTCGCTTACATACTGGTTGCGCACCGGCTGGCCGGACGCCTGCACAAAGCTCCCCAGCCGCGCAACCTCGGCCATTACCTGCGTACACAGGATGGAGCAGAGCTTTTCGGCCTCAGGGTTGGTGCTCACGCACAGCTGGATAATCTGCTTCATCAGGTGGTACACCACCCCGTTGCAGTCGGACAGCATGATCGTGGGCTTGCCGTTGGCCAGAAACTCCGCCATGGCGGGATCAAACTTTTCAATTACGGCCAGCGACGGCGCGCGCATGTCCAGCTGCTCGTACTGGAATTCGATATTCATCATGGAGCACAGGCTGGTGTCAAACCGCAGGTTCCAGTGCCACACGTTGGCATCCAGCCATATAAACTGGTCGCACCCCACCGTCACGGTTCCGCCGGGCGTTTCGATGCTCATAGTGCCCTCGTTGACATACATGATTTCACACAGGGCGTGGGAGTGGTTCACCGCCTTGGTCGTCGTCTGCATCATGTCGGCGCGGTCATAATAGGCATGCACCACCGGCACATACAGGCCGCGCCTGTATTCCGGATTGTAAAAGGAGTTCACGGTTCCCACTCCTTTCTGGAATCGGCGTCGAGCTCGCTGTAATCGCAGGTCAGGGCGTAGGATTTGCGAAAGTCGTGCGGCGTCATGCCGACATGCTTTTTAAACAGGCGGCTGAAGTATTGCAGCGTGCTCACGCCGATGCGGCGCGCCACCGAACCGGTGGATATATCGGTGCGCATCAGCAGCGATTTCGCCTTTTCGATGCGCAGGTCCGTCAGGTATTCGCCGATGCGCTGGCCGGTTTCGGCCAGAAAAATGCGGTGCAGATGCCCCACGTGCACGCCGGCCGCGGCCGCGATCTCCGTGGTGGAAATGCTGCACATATAGTTTTCGTGGATATACCGGATCGCCGCGTAGACGTTTTTGCTGTACTGCGCTTCGGGCAGGTCGTCATCCCATTGCGAGGTCGCGATGGACGACAGCAGAAAGCACAGCGTAAGCCCCACCTGCAGCTTACGCTGCAGCGGATCGTAGGTGGAAAACGTATGCAGGCTTTGCAGCGCGGTGAGCACAAGCTCGTAATTATCATAAAACACCACGCATTGCCGCTCTCCCTGGTGCAGGCGCGCAAACTCGGGAAAGGCCTTTTCCATGTCCTGAATGCTGAAATTGGCAAACGGTACCTTTTCCATTGCAATGTCCAGCCGCGTGAGGGCAAAGTCCTCCGACGGCTCGGCGATATGGTATTTCACGCTCCCCGTAAGGTATGCCATGCGCTCGCCGATCAGGTTCACCTGCCGGTCCGGGAGCACCAGCCGGCAGCTGCCGTCCGACGCGCAAAGGATGCGGATCATGTTGGGCGGGCTCATATATTCGCGCTCCGTGCGCGCGATGGACGTGGACACCGTGGAAAGGGAAGGCATGGTGGCACAGCTTGGCTCAAACAAGTTCGGCATCGGTCATGCGTCCCTCCCTTCCCAGTCCGGCATGAATCCTTTATAACGCTTTAATTATTACAAAGTATACCCAATACGGCGATTGCGAACAAGATTGATATCATCCCAATTTATCATATTAGTTATATAATTCTCGCATATTATTTTATACGTTATCTTATTCTGGTGACATATGGCCATATATATGGGTAAATTTTACCGTACGCGAGAATTGTGCACAAAATATGATAGATTCTTTATAGAAACGCTCCAAATGAAATGATAGTATAAGATAAATCGAAAACTTAAAAGGAGGAAACCATCCTATGAAAAAAACGATTGCTACTTTGTTGGCTCTGTGCATGCTCTTCACGCTGTGCGCACCCACCGCGCTTGCCGATGACTCGATAACGATCACCTTTGCATTTTGGGACACCAACCAGGAGCCCGGTATGACGGCGATTGCCGAGGCCTATATGGCCGAGCATCCCAACGTCACCATCGAGACCCAGGTTACCCCGTGGGACCAGTACTGGACCAAGTTGGAAGCGGCTGCCCAGGGCGGCGCGCTGCCGGACGTGTTCTGGATGCACTCCAACCAGTTCTTCAAGTATGCCTCCGCCGGCATGCTGCTGGACCTGACCGACATGGACCTGGACTACAGCCCGTATCCCAGCGGCATCACGGCCCTGTACAACTACGAGGGCGCGCAGCTGGCCGTGCCCAAGGACTACGACACCATCGCCCTGGCCTACAACAAGGAAATCTTCGATAACGCGGGCATTGCCTATCCCGACGACACCTGGACGTGGGATACGCTCGTAGAGACCGCCAAAGCCCTTACCGATCCCGAGGCCGGCATTTACGGCTTTGCGGCGCCCAACGATACGCAGAGCGGCTACTACAACTTCGTGTATCAAAACGGCGGCTTCATCTTTGAAAACGGAGTCTCCGGCTTTGACCAGCCCGAAACGCAGGAAGCCATCCAGCGCTGGATGGACCTTATGCTGGTAGACGGCGTATCGCCCTCGCTGGAATCCTTTACCGACATGAGCGCGGACGATCAGTTCCAGGCTGGCAAGCTCGCGATGGAATTCGTCGGCAGCTGGATGATGAGCGCGTTCACAAGCAACGAGTTCATCAAGGATAAGTTTGATCTGTGCGTGCTGCCCAAGGGCGAAGTCCGCGCCTCGATCTACAACGGCCTGGGCTATGCCGGCGCCTACAACACGGAATATCCCGAAGTCGTGAAAGACTTCCTGGCCTTCTGCGGCAGCGAAGAAGCCAACATTCTGCAGGCGCAGAACAAGGCCGCCATCCCCGCGTATGAGGGCACCGAGCAGTACTTCATCGACAACTTCCCCGACATCAACATCGGCTGCTACGCGGAAATGATTTCCTACGGCGTGCAGTTCCCCTTCTCCCCCAACAAGAGCCTGTGGGAAGGCACCGAAACCGAACTGATGACCTCCGCTTACATGGGAGATCTGACGGTTGAAGAAGCCTGCACACAGCTGCATGAAACCATCATGGAGATCGAGGCCGAATAAGCGCCCCATCCATATGCGGGAGGCCCTAAACCGCCTCCCGCTTCTCCCCATCATCCATCCGCGCATGCCGGCAGACCGATTGCCGGCATGCGCGGGCACAATCCGGTAATCCCGGATATGGCCGGAAACACGCAAAGCGGGCAGCCCGCTTTGCCCGTCTGTATCCATACGGCGGTTTCAAACCATCCCGTCCGGCAGGCGTGATTCCATGCCGAATCACCGCCGGGGATGTTTGGAGCCGTCCGACCGCATTATTATAATAGTAGGAAACGGAGGCGAGTCGCGATGGATACGCGGGCGGTCAACACGGACCTTCGGGCGGCGAAAAAGCCCTTTCGCTTCAAAAGCGACTGGGCTTGGGCGTATTTTTTTATAGCGCCTACCATCATCGGCCTGTTGATATTGAACATCTATCCCTTTATCAAGACGATCATTCTCAGCACCTATAAATCACAGGGGCTCGGGCCCGCGAAGTATGTGGGGCTGGCGAACTTCCAAAAGCTGTTTTCGCAAAGCCAGATATGGCAGTCCACGTGGAACACGCTGTATTACATGCTGCTGACCGTGCCCGTCGGCGTTTTTATCGCGCTGATCCTCGCGGTGCTGCTCAACTCCAAGGTGCGGGGCCGCGACGCGTTCCGCGGGATCTACTTCATGCCGATGGTGGTTGCGCCCGCCGCGGTTGCCATGGTGTGGAAATGGATCTTCAACGCCGATGTCGGCATCCTCAACCAGTTTCTGGGGCTGTTTGGCGGCGGCAATGTGAACTGGCTTTCCAATCCGAACACGGCCATCATATCCTGCGCCATTATCGGCATTTGGAGCGCCGTAGGCTATGACCTGGTGCTGATCCTCGCCGGGCTGCAATCCATCCCCGTTACCTATTACGAGGCCAGCCGCATCGACGGCGCCAACGCGTGCCAGCGCTTTTTCCGCATCACGGTCCCGCTGATCAGCCCCACGCTGTTTTTCGTGGTCGTTATGCGCGTGATGACCTCCATCAAGCAATTTGATACGATCTATCTGCTGGTCAAGGCCCAAAACCCCGCCTACAAAAAAACCATCACGCTGATGGTGCTGTTCTACCGCGAAGCGTTTGAAAAGTTCAACAAAGGCTACGCCTCGGCGATCGTGCTGTGGAGCTTTGTGATCATCGCGGTCATCACAGCCCTGCAGTTTATGGCGGAGAAAAAGATGGTGCATTATGATTAAAGAGACGACAGCTGTTATGCCCGTGCAAAGGCCGCGCGGCGCGCGCCTGAATCAAAGCCGGTTCTGGTTATACTTCGTGCTTTGCGTCGGCTCCGTTATCATGATTTTCCCCTTTATCTGGATGATCCTTACGTCGTTCAAAACCCAGGGTGAAGCCATCATGATCCCGCCGATCATCTTTCCGTCAAGCTGGAATTTTGACAACTACACCGAGGTGCTGCGCACGCTGCCCTTCGACGCCCTTTACATCAACACCCTGCTGATGATGTTCTGGCGCGTGATCTGCGCCTCCGCCTTTTCGTCCATGGCGGGCTTTGCGTTTGCCAAGCTGGAGTTCCCGCTGAAGAAGTTCTTCTTTTTCATCGTTCTCACCCAGCTGATGCTGCCCTCGCAGGTGTTTATCATCCCGCAGTACCTGATGCTTTCGTCAATGAACCTGCTTAACACCGTGTTCGCGCTGGTGTTCCCCGGGCTGGTGAGCGCGTTTGGTACGTTCTTCCTGCGGCAGTTCTACCTAAGCCTTCCCAACGACCTGATGGAAGCCGCAAAGCTGGACGGCTGCAATCCGTTCCAGACCTTCCTGCGCATTATGTTCCCGCTGACCAAGACGGCCGTGATGGCCCTGGCGGTGTTCACCGCGCTGTTTGCCTACAGCGACATGATGTGGCCTCTCATCGTCAACATGAACGTTGATAAGATGACACTGGCCGCCGGCATCAGCTCCCTGCAGGGGCAGCACTCCACCAACTATCCGGTGATGATGGCCGGCTCCGCCCTGGCGATGATCCCCATGCTCGTGATCTACCTGATCTTCCAGAAGCAGTTCATCGAAGGCATCGCGCTGACAGGCACCA
>DAOPIR010000020.1:0-23001 GCA_035399245.1 Candidatus Limiplasma sp. | reverse complement strand
TGTTGTAATGCCCTTCGGCAAAAAAGCGCGGCGACAGATACAAAAGCAGCGCCGTGGCAAAGGCAATGAACTTGGACATACCGAGGCTGCGCGCAATAGCATAGACCGAAGCCACGCCTACCATAAACCACAGCCATGTGACCATATGCCACAGGATGTTGAACAGGTAGGGATTGCTGTCCTTGAGCTTCAGCAGCGGCGCGGCCGGATAGTACGCCGCCTGCCCGTGATCCATCTCAATGCTTTGGGTAATGCTTTGGATGCCCGCCTCGGTATAGCCTTGCACCTGACTGCTGTCCTCACCAAACAGCAGCGCCGCGTATTCCTTCAGGTTTTCCTGCAATATCACCTGCTCTGACGGCCCGTCCAGCGACATGCCGTAATCCACCGCGGTGATCAGGCCGACCAATGTAAGCAGCAAAAAACCAAGCGCAATCCACAATGTCGATGCTCTTTGGCTCATATTCTATCCCCTATTTCAGATCCTCAGCCGCATAAATCTCGCAGATCGGCAGGCCATAGCTCATGGTCTGCGCCGCAAGTTCCATTCCTTCTTCGGGCGTCCAGCCGCTGAAGTGCACATAGGTCGGATTCACCAGATAATACGCCGCGTCCGGATCGTTTTCCGCAAGTACGGTGATACGATCGCGCTGCTGTTGCGAAAGCACGTCGTACGCATGCTGTAATCCGGTTTGCGCCCATGTGTCTACGCCTGCTATGGTAACATTCCCTTCGGTATTTTGCAATAAGTCCCTGATCGTATCCACCACGGACACGTTCCAGTAATCCAGCTCCATATAGTCGGAAATATCCTTATTGTATAAAAGCGCGTTATAATATGTGTATTGGTAGGGATGGTTGACCGCCATACCGGTTGCGGTAGCGCCCATCGCCAGCGCCAGCAGCGCCGCAGCCGGGCTGACAAACGCGCCGTTTTTCCATTGCTTTAATACAGCCAATACCTGCTGCAATCCATAAGCCGCCAGCACCAGCATCGGCCCGAACAGAAAATAGAAATGCCGCCAGCCGTTGTACGTGATTACACCAAACGACATTGCAAACACGATCGGCAGCACCCACAGCATTGTGCATAGCAGCAGCAGCCCCGCCTGCGGGATTTGCCATATCCTGCGCCGCTCCCGCACCAGCTTGTACAGGGCAAAGATCTGGCCCGTGCCGATCATCCCCAGCAGCCACAGCGGCGTAGTAACGATGATCATATACGGCAGATAATAAAACGGCAGCGACGCATGTTCATACCCGTAAACCGTGCCGCGGAACAGGATATAATTAAACCAGCGGTTATAGCTGACGGTCGTGCCAAACGTATATTGCAGATGCCCCGGCAGATCCGCCCACATCGCGGGCGTCAGCAGGAACCAAAACACCAGGTATCCCACCAGCGTCGCCGCCAGCGGGATCCAGGTGCGCTTGTGGAAGCGTTTTTCCGCGCATAGCCGGATCAGCACATACAGGCTGCACGCGCCGAATAAAAAGAAGCCCAAAATCTTGGTGTTGGACGCTACCGCGCTGATAAGCGCATAGGGAACGGCACGCCGCACCGTCGGCTTTTCCGCCAGCCGCAGCATCATCCACAGCATGATCAGCAGCGCCGAAAGCAGCACCATGTCCTTGTTGTTGTAGTGCCCCTGCGCAAACAGCCGGGGCGACAGCGCGAAAAACAGCACCGCCGTGCAGCTCAACAGCCTTGATAGCTGCATCCGGCGCACGATGCAGTACAGCGCAGTCGCGCCCGCCATCCACCATAACCACGAATACATATGCCACAGCAGCATGCGGGTATCGGAAGGCACGTCATTGCTGCACACCAGCAAAAATACGGGATAGAACGCGCTTTCGCCGTGGTCCTGGTCGTCACTGTCCGATATCAGGCCGCTATCCGGTCTGTTGTCGATATCGGACACGAGCGGCAGGTGGATTTTCAGGTTCAGCTGCGCGGCGTACTCGTTGAGGTTCATGCGCAGGATGTCCTGTTCCAGCGGCTCGTCCCACGGCTGGCCGTAATCCGCGCTCGTCAGCAGGCCGACCGCCATCAGCAGCAAAAAAAAGAGCACCGTAAAACGCTTAGCCTGTTTTTCCGTGATCTTTCTGTGCCGCATCGCAAGCCCTCCGCCGTTGCTTTGATAAAAAAATTGTAGCACAGCGGGATTGATAGGTTTGTAACAATGATCGGTTTGACAGCATTTGTTACAATTTCTATAATGAGGGCGGAAGCACTCCCGCACCGCCCGATTGCAAAGGAAAGGAAGCCCATGCTATGAACACCACACAAGCCATCCGCGCCCGCCGCTCCATCCGCAAGTACAAGCAGGGCGCGGTCATTCCGCAATCCGATATCGACCGGATGCTGGAAGCCGCCATGTGCGCGCCCAGCGCCCGCAACCTGCGCCCGTGGCGCGTGATCGTGATCGAAAGCGCCGAAGTACGCAAGCAAATTACCGAGGGTATCGGCGGCAACTGGTTTTTGAACGACGCATCCCTTGCCGTGATCATCTGCGGCGATACCGGCCGTATGCCGGACGGCTCTGCCGGCGGCTTTTGGCAGCAGGACTGTGCCGCCGCCACCCAAAACCTGCTGCTGCAGGCCGCGGAGCTGGGATACGGCACCTGCTGGTGCGGCGTATATCCCGGCGCGCGCACCCCGATCATCACCAAAATTCTGGATCTCAAGGACGAGGTTCCCCTGTCGCTGATCGCCGTGGGTGTGCCGGACGAAGCGCCCGCCGCCAAAGGCGTTTATGACAAGGAGAAGGTACGCTATATCCGCTAAATCCGGCGTTGCTGCGCACAAGCGGCGCGGGACACGGATCTCCAGCCGCAGCTTTGGCTTTTTCAGGCCGGCTGCGGCTGTTTTCTTTTTACATTTACGCCTGTCTTTAGTATAATAATACCAACAACTTTCCCGAGGTGACGATATGGCCGACAGCTCTCCCATCGTGCGTTTTGATCATGTATCCGTGCGCTATCCGGGCGCGCTGGCAAACGACGACGTCAGCCTGGCAATCCGGCGCGGCGAAGCGTTTGCGCTGGTTGGCGAAAACGGCGCGGGCAAAACCACGCTGATGAACGTGCTCTACGGGCTCACACGTCCCACGCTGGGTACGGTAACCATCAAGGGCGAAGCTATATCCGCCCGCCACGATCCCATGCGCGCCATGGCCATGGGCGTGGGTATGGTGCACCAGCACTTTAAGCTCGTGCCCAGCTTCACCGTGGCGCAAAACATTGCGCTGGGCTCGGAACCGGTGAAAAACCTCGTGTTCTACGATCACAAAAAAATCAACAGCGAGGTGCTTGCCCTTGGCAAGCGCTTTGGTTTGCCTGTCAATCCCGACGATATTGTGGACGACCTGAGCGTCGGATTGCAGCAGCGCGTGGAAATATTGAAGGCCCTGCATCGCGGCGCGGATATTCTGGTGCTGGACGAGCCGACGGCGGTGCTGTCGCCCGGCGAAAGCGACGAGCTGTTTGAGGTGCTGCGCGGCATTGTGCTTAAGCAGGGCATGACCGTGATCCTGATCACCCACAAGCTGCACGAGGTAATGCAGTTTTCCGACCGTGTGGGCGTGATGAAGCAGGGCCGGCTGGAGGGTATTGTAAACACGGCCGAGACCGACGAGCACAAGCTGGCTGCCATGATGGTGGGCCGCGAGGTGCTGTTTGACGAGCTGCGCACCGGCCGGCCGACCGACCGCGAGGTGCTGCAATTAAAGGACCTGCGCGCGCAGGACGACCGCGGCCTGCCCGCCGTGAAGGGCATCGACCTGACCGTGCATGCGGGCGAGATCGTGGGTGTGTGCGGCGTGGAGGGCAACGGACAGACGGAGCTCACCGAATGCATCATGGGAATGCGGCCGCAGACCGGCGGCGAGGTATACCTGAGCGGCCAAAACATCAGCCGCCTGTCCCCGCGCCAGATCCGCGCGCGCGGCGTGAGCTACATTCCGGCCGACCGCATGCGCACCGGCCTGTCCGCCGAGGCGACGGTGATGGAAAACCTGCTGGTGGGCAAACAGCGGCAAAAGGAATTCAGCCGGTTCGGCATCCAGTTTCGCAAACGGCGCGCCAATGCCTACGCGCGGGAGCTGTCGGAAGTATTTGATATCCGCGCCGGCGGCATCGATATCCCGATGAAAAGCCTGTCCGGCGGCAACATGCAAAAGGCGGTGATCGCGCGGGAGTTCTCCTTTGATACGCCCGTTCTTATCATTAACCAGCCCACGCGCGGCGTGGACATCGGCGCGATCGAGTTTATCCACGAAAAGATACTGCAAAAACGCGCCGCGGGCTGCGCCATCCTGCTGGTGAGCGCGGATCTGGACGAGCTGTTTCGCCTGTCCGACCGGCTGGTAACGCTCTTTGAAGGCCAGCTTACAGGGCAGTTCCAAAACGGCGCAATCGGCAAGCAGGAAATCAGCTACTACATGACCGGCGGCAGGCAGGAGGTGCAGGCATGAGGAAATGGCGTCTCCCCGCTGCGCTGCGGACGCTGATCGCCATCAAGCCCAAGCAGAAGCTGACGGCGCAATACCTGCTGTCGCTGCTGATTGCGGTCACGCTCGCGTTTCTGGTGGGTGCGGGCATAATGCTTTTGTGCGGGTACGATCCGCTCATTTGCTATGCCGCGCTGTTCAAGGGTGCGCTGGGCAAGCCGCGCGCCATCGGCAACACGCTGGCCAAAACCGCTACGCTGTGCCTCACCGGCCTTGCCATGAGCGTGGCAGCCAAGTCGGGTATCTTCAACGTGGGCGGCGAGGGACAGCTGTACTTCGGCGGCATCGCCGCGGCGGTGGTCGGCGCGCGCATGGCCGGCGCGCCGGACTGGATCATCATCGGCTGCGCGCTGCTGGCGGCGCTGCTGGCGGGCGGCGCGTATGCATGGGTGCCCGGCATCCTGAAAGTAAAGTTGAAGGTGGATGAGGTCGTAACCACCATTTTGCTCAATTCCGCCGCGATCTACTTTTGCGCCTATCTGGCCAACGGGCCGCTGAAAACCACCGAGCGCGGCATCTCGTCCGGCACCGACAGCGTGGCCGCGTCCTTCTCCCCGCTGATTAAGCTGAGCAACCTGAACGGCAGCGTGTTTGTCGCCATCATTGCCACACTGCTGATCTGGTACCTGATGACGCGCTCCACTACGGGTTTTGAAATGAAGATCACCGGCACCAACCGCCGCTTTGCCGATTACGGCGGCATCCGCGCCGACCGGCTGATGATGGTGGGCATGGTGCTCAGCGGCATGCTGTGCGGGCTGGTGGGGATGATCGAGGTATTCGGCATCCACAAGCGGTTTATCACCAACCTGTCCAACGAATATTACTTCGACGGCATGCTGGTGGCGATGATCATGCGCTACCAGCCGATGGGCGTCATTCTGATGAGCTTCTTCTTCGCCGTACTCAACATCGGCGGCTCGGCTATGGAGCTTTCGGCGGGGATCTCCAGCGAGGTCATCCTGATTGTGCAGTCCGTGATCATCTTCTTTATGGCGGCCGAGGGCGGTATCCGCCAGTCGCTGCACGCCTACACGGTCAAGCGGCGGGTGCGGAGGGCGCACGCAAGGGAGGTGCGCACATGAGCGGGATTTTCAACCTCCTGCTGTTGCAAAACACGCTGCGCACCGCCACGCCCGTGGTGCTGTGCGCATTGGGCTGCCTGATGACCGAGCGCGCGGGATTTATGAACATCGGCGTGGAAGGCATGATGCTGATGGGCGCGTTTTTCGCGGTGCTGGGCAGCTACCTGTACGGCAGCTGGGTAATGGGCCTGGTGTTTGCGATTGTGCTGGGCGTGCTGCTGGGCCTGTTTTATTATGTGTTTTCCATCACGTTTAAAAGCGACGAGTTTGTCATCGGCGTCGCGCTGAACATCCTCGCGGGCGGGCTGACGGTGTTTTTGCTGCGCACGCTGTTTGGCGTCAAGGGCTCGTTTTCCGATCCCGGCATTGTGCCGCTGCCCACGCTGCACTTTACATGGCTGGAGCAGATTCCGGTGCTGGGCACGCTTGTAAGCGGCAACACACTGCTGGTCTACATCAGCTGGCTGCTGGTGTTTCTATGCTGGCTGCTTTTGTACAAAACGCCGCTGGGCTTTCATCTGCGCGCATCCGGCGAAGCGCCCGAGGCGCTGCGGGCCTCCGGCGTCAATCCCGACAGGATGAAGATGCTCGCGTCCGTGCTCTGCGGCATTCTGGCATCGCTGTCCGGCGCGCACCTAAGCCTTGGATACCTGACGATGTTTTCTGAAAACATGAGCGCATCGCGCGGCTTTGTGGCCGTGGCATGCGTCATCTTCGGCGGCGGCAATCCCCCGCGCGTGTTTCTGGCCGCCTTGCTGTTTGGTTTTATCGACGCGCTGGGCATCCGCCTGCAGCGCTATATTCCTTCCGACATCACCTCCATGGCCCCTTACGTGGTCACGGTTGTGATGATGGTTGTCGTTGTGCTGATGAAGCGCAGGAAAAAGAAGATACGGCAGGGGGAGGAACGGTAGGGATTTTGTCCCTGCGACCCTGCCAAGGGCTTTGCCCTTGACCCAATAAGCACGGCAGGTCGCGCGATGCGCGGCCTGCCGTGTAAATACACATACCTCAGGAGCAATCTGCAGGGAAACGATGTATAAAGCGCGTGCATGATGGCGAATCGGATTTTTGTCAAGTTGGGTTTGCGCAACCTGAAGTAGTCGCAGCGTTACGTCGAAGGTTACGCAGGCCCAAAATGGCAGAAAACCGGTCGACAGCATGTGCGTCGTTTCCCCGCTACTCCACCTTAAATATCTGGATCGTCAGTATGCCTTCGCCGGTGCATTCGGCAAGGATACGGATGGAAAAATCATAATCGTTGCGGAAGATGAAGTTCAGCGTATCGCTGCCCACGGCGGCGTCCTGGTGCATGGGCAGGTAGCGCGCGCAGGCGGGGCCGTGCGGGCGGCGGTACAGCACGGTGATCCCGGGCAGCTGGCGCACGGTGTTGTACAGCGTGGACGAGCTTTGGCAGGTGCCGCCGCCGTAGCCGGGCACCGCTTCGCCGTCGATCAGCACCGGCGCGGGAAAATATCCGTTGTCCTTTTTATACGGGCCTACCTGCTCGTTAAAGTTCAGGCTCTCGCCCGGCTCCATCACGCGGGTCATGGACTCGCAGGAGCGCACAATATTTTTCACACGGCCGTCGTTCATTTCCGTGCCGGTGTTATACGCAAAAAACGAGGAAAACGCGGCGATCGGCGTTTCCGCGCTCATGGGCTCATCCGTGGCGGACACCACCACCAGATCGGCCAGCACCGACGCGTCGATATAGCCGTAGCTGCGCCAGTACAGCACCTTGGCAAAGCCGTTTTCAAATCCCAAAATCGCAACCTTGCTGCCCGCGCCCGGCTCGATGGCAAACGCTTCGCTCGACGTGTCCGGATCGACATACACCTTCGTGTCTTCGGTGATCGTCGCCACATAGCTTGTCATTACCACGCCGTAAGGCGGCGTGTTCACGGGATCGAGCGTGGTCATGTCTTCATCAATACACGTACGCAGGATAAACCCCGCCACGCCTTCAAACTCAGCCAGCACCCAGGCGGGGTATACCTTATATATGGTGATCACATCGCCCTTGTTGACATATCCGAGCGCTTCGCTGTCCTGGTCCTGGTCCGCGCGGATGGTGGCGGTGTAACCGTTGGAGGTCAAAAACTTGATCTTTGTGGTGTATAAAGGCGTCAGCCCTTCAATGATGGGCGACACACGATCGGCCTCGCCCACGATCTCGCTCATGCCGTCGTCATCCACATAGTCTTCCACCACAACTTCATCGGCTTGTCCGGCGTCGGGCTCATCTTCCACCGTCATGTCGACAGCCGCCGTTTCGTCGTTTACCACTGCCACAGCCTCGGCCAACGCCGCTGCGGCGGAAAATAAAAGCAGTCCCGCGAGGCAAAGCGCCAACGTACGTTTGAACAAGACCATACAACTCCTTTTCAAAGAGTATATCATAGTTTCTTTCCAGTTGCGACAGCCGCGCCCAAAGATTTACGAAACCTCAAAACAATGCTATAATGAGTTGATATCGTTTAAGGAGGAATCCCACTATGCCTTTAGTCAATACACAGGAAATGTTTAAAAAAGCCTATGAAGGCGGGTATGCAATCGGCGCTTTCAACGTAAACAATATGGAGATTATACAAGGGATTACCGAGGGCGCAAAGCTGGAAAACGCTCCGTTGATTTTGCAGGTGAGCAAGGGCGCACGCAAGTACGCCAAGCACGTATACCTGATGAAGATGATTGAGGCCGCCATTGAAGATACCGATCTGCCCATCGTGGTGCATCTGGATCACGGCCCGGATTTTGAAACCTGCAAAAGCTGCATCGACGGTGGCTTTACCAGCGTGATGATCGACGGCAGCCATCTGCCCTTTGAAGAGAACATTGCGCAGACCAAGCGTGTGGTGGAATACGCCCATAGCCAGAAGAAATACGTTACCGTAGAAGCCGAGCTGGGCCGGCTGGCCGGCGTGGAAGACGACGTAAAGGTCTCCTCCGAGGATTCGTCCTACACCCATCCCGACGAAGTGGAAGAGTTTGTAAAGCGCACCGGCTGCGACAGCCTGGCTATTGCCATCGGCACCAGCCACGGCGCGTTCAAGTTCCAGGGCGAGCCCAAGCTCCGCTTTGACATTCTGGAAGAAGTCGGCAAGCGCCTGCCCGGCTACCCCATCGTGCTCCACGGCGCAAGCAGCGTTATCCCCGAGTATGTGGCGATGATCAACCAGTACGGCGGCAATATGCCCGGCGCACAGGGTGTGCCCGAAGCCATGCTGCGCAAGGCCGCCTCGATGGCCGTGTGCAAGATCAACATCGACTCCGACCTGCGCCTTGCCTTTACCGCCGAGGTGCGCAAGCACTTTGCCGAGCATCCGGATCACTTCGATCCGCGCCAGTACCTCACCGACGCGCGCGACGGCATCCGTTCCATGGTGCGCCACAAGATCGTGGACGTGCTCGGCTGCAACGGCAAAGCCTGAGTTATAGACAATCAATAGGTGATGAAATCCCTGCCCGCTGCCGGCTGTATGTCCGCCAGCTTACCTCCGCGAGATTTTTGACGTAACGCTGTTACTGCTTCAGATTTCGCAGGCGTAACCTGACGGAAATCAAGCACGGCATCGCACAGGCGCTTTCATCATCTTTTGCGTAGGAGGAAATTTATGAAGTATCTCATTACGGGCGGAGCCGGATTCATCGGCTCTAACTTCATCTATTACTTACTGGATAAGCATCCGGAGGATTCCATCGTCTGCGTGGACAAGCTGACCTACGCGGGCAACCTCACCACGCTGGCGCCCGTGATGGATCAGCCAAACTTCCGCTTTCACAAGCTGGATATCTGCGACCGTGAAGGCATTTTCGCGCTGGTGGCGGCGGAGCAGCCGGATGTGGTGGTGAACTTTGCCGCGGAATCGCACGTGGACCGCTCCGTGGAAAACCCCGCTGTGTTTCTGCAGACCAATGTGCTGGGTACGCAGGTGCTGATGGATGCCTGCCGCAAGTACGGCAATATCCGCTATCATCAGGTCTCCACCGACGAGGTTTACGGCGACCTGCCGCTGGATCAGCCCGACCTGTTTTTCACCGAGGAAACCCCTATCCACACCTCCAGCCCGTACTCGGCTTCCAAAGCGAGCGCGGATCTGCTGGCGCTGGCCTATCACCGCACGTTCGGCCTGCCGGTCACCATCTCCCGCTGCTCCAACAACTACGGCCCGTACCAGTTTTTGGAAAAACTGATCCCGCTGATGATTTCCAACTGCATGAATGATCGGCCCCTGCCCGTGTACGGCGAGGGATTGAACGTGCGCGACTGGCTGTATGTGGAGGACCACTGCAAGGCGATTGACCTGATCGTGCGCAAGGCAGCCATCGGCGAGGTGTATAACATCGGCGGTCACAACGAAATGCGCAACATCGACATCGTCCGGCTGATCTGCCAGGCGACGGGCAAGCCCGAAAGCCTGATCACCTACGTGACCGACCGCAAGGGCCACGACCAGCGCTATGCCATCGATCCCACAAAAATCCACCGGGATCTGGGCTGGCTGCCGGAAACGAAGTTTACCGACGGTATCCAGAAAACCATCCGTTGGTATCAGGACAATCAGGCGTGGTGGGAGCCGATTTTGAGCGGCGAATATCAAAATTACTACGAGCAGATGTACGGGAATCGCTGAATAGGTAAATGATGAACAAAGCCCGCACAGGCTGACGATTGCATTTCCGCTATCTTGGGCTTGGAGAAACCTTGACGTAGCGCTTCTGCTACTGCGGTTCCCCCAAGCCTAATCTGACGATAATTTAATTCGTCATCCAGCACGTTCCTTTTTTATCATTTATCTAAGTTCCGTTTTTTAGGAGATAATACATGCAAAGCTTAAGTATAAACGGAAAACGCCCGCTGGCTTATGCTTTGGCGGCTTGCGACACCATGATGCGCAGGTTTGCCCCCGCCGATCTGCCCCCCGTGGGGCGGTTTCATTATCATCAGGGCGTGTTTCTCTCCGGCGTGATGGAAACCTACCGGCTCTGCGGTGAACAGAAGCTGTTTGATTATGTCAGGGGCTGGGTGGACTCTATCGTGGACGAATACGGGGACATCCGCAATTTCAATCCCGGCCAGCTGGACGATCTGGAACCGGGCGGGCTGTTGTTTCCGCTGTACACCGCCACGCAGGACACGCGTTACAAGTATGCCATGGACACCGTTTTATGGTTCTACGAGCATTTCCCCAAAAATAGCTTTGGCGGCTTCTGGCACAACGGCATGGGCCGCGACCAGATGTGGCTGGACGGGCTGTACATGGCGGGACCGTTTCTCGCGCAGTACGCAAAGGAATTTGACCGTCCCGACCTGATGGACGTGGTCACGCTGCAAGCCCAGCTGATGGAACGCTTCACACGCGATCCGAAAACCGGCCTGTGGTACCACGCGGTCGATCTGTTAAAGCGCCACGGCTGGGCCGATCCCGTTACCGGCTGCTCCCCCGCGTTCTGGGGCCGCGCGATGGGCTGGGTGCCCGTGGCACTGCTCAACGAAATGGACTTCATGGATGCGCCGCACCGCCGGGCCCTCGCCCGCATCACCCGCGATCTGCTGTGCGCCCTTATCCCCTACCAGGACGCGGAAACCGGCCTCTGGTACGAGGTGGTAGACAAGGGCAATCAAACCGGCAACTGGCTGGAAACCTCCTGCTCCTGCCTGTACACCGCCGGCCTGTGCAAGGCCGTGCGTCTGGGCGTGTTGTCCGCGGACACGCTGCCCGCCGCACAAAATGCCATCACCGGCATCATCAGCCGCCTCACCTGCGATGGCGACGATGTGCTGATCCACGACATCTGCGAAGGCACCTGGATCGGCGATTATGATTTCTATGTAGGCCGCAAACGCTGCGTAAATGACCTCCACGGCGTAGGCGCTTTCCTGATTATGTGCGCCGAAGCGGAACGGGTGTTTAGTGAGAAACAGGAACGTTAGGGGCTTCCGCCCCTAAAATCCTGACAAGGGCTTCGCCCTTGACCCATCAATGGCCGCGCAATGCGCGGCAAAATGCAATGATGTTTCCACTTCATTCTCTAAATCAAGCGGCGAACGGGGAACGTACAACAGTATGTGATCCCGTTTGCTTTCTCTATTTACAAATCCATAAATAACAAGTAGGCAAACGATAAGTAAAAACACGCCGGCCGGCGAATCGGATTTTTGTCATATTGGGTTTGCGAAGCCCGACTAGCGCCCGAAATTGCCGAAGGCAATGAAGCGCGCAGCCCCGTCCGACAGATGTCGGGCGGGGCCGCAATAATTAGTAGCAACGCTATGTCGGGCAACAGAAGTGAGCGTGTGCCCAGTAGGCACTTGCCTAAAAGGCAAAGTGAACTGGATTTGGGAGGCTTTACAGAACGCGGCGCCCGATCAAGGGCGCCGCGTTATAATAATACCGAGTGGGTAATCCTTCATGGACTCAGGATAACAGCGATGCCGCTGCCAGCCTATACGGGTTCTGTGTAATGTTTACGATCAAATAATCTCGATTACACACATCTCGGCGGCATCTCCCCTACGGGGGCCCATCTTATAGATGCGGGTGTATCCGCCGGCGCACTTCTTTTCCTCGTTGCGCTTTTTGAACTTCGGGCCGTATTCACGGAAAAGCTTTTCCACCACGGGATATTTAACACCTGCGGTACGCTCTTCGAAATCGTCCTTGTCCTCTTCTTTGCCGCGCACTTCCTGCATCGGATACAGGTACGCGAGCATGCGACGGCGTGCGGTAAGCTTGCTGGGCATATCGTTGACAACATCCAAGGTCACGATCTGGCCTTTTTCGTTGTGCGTGCTCTTTTGCGCTTCAACGGTGTTATCGCATTCCTTCACAGCCAGCGTAATCAGGCGCTCCGCCGCGCGGCGCACTTCCTTGGCGCGCGCTTCCGTGGTTTCAATCCGGCCGTACCAGATCAGGTTGGTTACCTGATTGCGGATCAACGCCTTGCGCTGATCGGCTGTACGGCCTAATTTACGTTGTGCCATATCGGGTTCCTCCTTGTGGTAGGACTATTGTTATTCTTCGCTGGGCTTGAGCGAAAGGCCAAGCGCCTGCAGTTTTTGTTCAACTTCCTCAAGGCTCTTGCGGCCGAGGTTGCGAACCTTCATCATATCTTCCTGGTTGCGCTGCACGAGCTCGGACACGGTATTGATGCCGGCGCGCTTCAAGCAGTTGTAGGCGCGCACGCTCAAATCCAGTTCCTCAATCGTCATTTCCAGCACCTTTTCGCGCTTATCATCTTCCTGATCGGTGAAGGTGACAGGCATCACCTGGTCGGTCAGGCTGACAAACAGGCTCAGGTGCTCGGTCAGAATCTTGGCCGCCGTGGAAATCGCCTCATCGGGGATCACGGTGCCGTTGGTCCACACATCCAAGGTAAGCTTATCGTAGTCGGTTACGTTGCCCACGCGGGTATCCTCAATGGTGTAGTTCACCTTGCGGATGGGCGTGAAGATGGAATCGATCGGGATGACGCCGATGGGCATCGTATGTGTCTTGTTGCGATCGGCGCTCACATAGCCGCGGCCTTTTTCCATGGTCAGCGTCATGCGAAGATGTGCATCCTCGTTCAGCGTCGCGATGTGCAGATCGGGATTGGACATCTCCATCTCATCGTCCATGGGGATATCGCCGGACTTGAAGTCCATGGGACCCTTCACATCCACGATCACGGTCTTGGGCTGATCGGTGTACATCTTGAAGCACAGCTGCTTCAGGTTGAGGATCAGCTCGGTCACATCTTCCACCACACCGGGAATGGTGGTGAACTCGTGCATAACACCATCAATCTGGATGCTGGTGATCGCGGCACCGGGCAGCGAGGAAAGCAGTACACGGCGCAGGGCATTGCCCAGCGTGTTGCCAAATCCCGATTCCAGCGGTTCGATCACAAAACGGCCGTACGTGTTATCGGCGCTTGTTTCAGCACGCTCGATTCGCGCTTTTTCAATTTCGATCATAGTTGTACCCTCCTGTATTGAGCCGATTGGTTAACTAACGAGAGTAGAACTCGACGATCATGTTCTCCTGCAAGGTGAGATCAATATCCTCCCGCTCAGGCAATGCTTCGATTTTGGCGGTCAGTGTTTCGGGATCGGTGGTAATCCACTTGGGTACCACGCGGTTGATGCCCTCTTTGACAATTTTGAAATGCTCCATGTCCTTGCGGGTTTCCTTGACGCTGATCACATCGCCGATATTGGTAATATACGACGGAATATCGACTTTTTTGCCGTTGACGGTCATCAGACCGTGGGCTACGAACTGGCGTGCCTGCGCGCGGCTGGCGCCCAGCCCGCTGCGGTAAACCACGTTGTCCAAACGGCGCTCCAGAAGCTGCAGCAGGTTGTCGCCTGTGATGCCCTTCATGCCTTCAGCTTTTTTAAACGTACGATGGAACTGACCTTCCATCAGGCCGTACGCGCGGCGTACCTTCTGCTTTTCACGCAGCTGCAGGCCGTATTCTGAGGCCTTGCGCATGCGGCGTCCCTGGCCGTGCTGGCCGGGAGGGGTAGGCCGTGTTTCCATGGCGCACTTGGAGGAAAAGCACTTTTCGCCCTTCAAAAAGAGCTTGGTGCCCTCGCGGCGGCACATACGGCATACGGAATCTGTATATCTTGCCATAATCTCTGTACCTCCTTACACTCTTCTGCGCTTTGGCGGACGGCAGCCGTTATGCGGGATGGGCGTTACGTCCTTGATCATGTTCACTTCCAGGCCGGCGGCCTGCAGGCTGCGGATGGCGGCTTCACGGCCGGACCCGGGGCCTTTTACATAAACTTCGACGGTTTTCAAACCGAATTCCATGGCAGCTTTCGCTGCGGTTTCGGCTGCCATCTGCGCGGCAAAGGGCGTGGATTTTTTGCTTCCGCGGAAGCCCAGCCCGCCTGCGCTCGCCCACGAAAGGGCATTGCCCTTGGTGTCGGTCAGGGTGACAATAGTGTTGTTAAATGAAGAACGGATATGCGCCGCGCCACGCTCGACAAGCTTCTTTTCACGACGCTTGCGCGATACCCTTTTCAGCTTTTGTTTTGGTGCCATGCGTTGAACTCCCTCCATGCTTAGATAGCATTGTGTTACTCATTCAAATCTTTACGCTCGTCAGGCTTTTCCGCTTTTGCTGCGCCTAAACCGCGATCCGCGGCCACGGCGATGCCGCCGGCCGGGGTCCGGGATATGGGGCGCGGCAAGCAGCTGATCAAGCCGCATGCGCTAGAGTTTGGATCAGTATAAATCAGGTTGCCTTTTTCTTTCCTGCAACGGTACGCTTGGGACCTTTGCGGGTACGCGCGTTGGTTTTTGTGTTCTGACCGCGCACAGGCAGCCCGCGGCGATGACGGATACCGCGATAGGAGCCGATTTCAATCAGCCGTTTGATGTTCATGGACACCTCACGGCGGAGATCGCCTTCCACCTTTACATGACGCTCGATGTATTCGCGCAGTTTGGAAACTTCCGTTTCGGTCAGATCTTTGCAGCGTGTATCGGGGCTTATACCGGTAGAATCCAGAATACCCTGGGACGTGGTTAAGCCAATGCCGAAGATGTAGGTCAAGCCTACCTCCACGCGCTTTTCATTGGGCAGGTCGACGCCTGCAATACGTGCCATGTGTAGATTTACACCTCCAAAGTTTCAGGGGAACCACAGCCGCACATAACCCGCTGCCCATCCGTAGGATGTGCCATCGGGTTTATCGGTTCAGCTTTGGTTTGCCCTCCTGCTGTGGGCTGCCGTACGGCGGCCCGTTGGGGCTGAGGGTCTCTTGAAGTTGGCGAGGGTTACCCGCCCAAGACCCCGCGTACATCGGGATGGATGATGCCATCCGTGAACGCTTTGTTGACGATGTCAGCCTTTGCTTGCTCTACGGTCGCAGACGGTTTCCCGCTTGCGCAGCCGCCCGTAAATGAAAACATAGTCTAACTTTTGAAGTATAACACAATTATTACTGCGTGACAACGATAATTCTTAATTTTATTCCATCTTTTCGTTTGGTTTTTTCCGCGCTTGTATAGCCGCTCACCACAACCGCCAGATATTGTATAGCCTGGCTTTTGCTGCCGTTTCTTTCCCTGTTTGATCTTGACATAGCTTCTGATTTTCAATACAATACTAACGTACGTTAGTTAGGTGGTGTGCTATGGATACCCAAACGAAATTCGAAACGTTGATCCGTCAGGCTGCGTCAACCCGGGAAAAGCTGTTTTATGCCGGTCTGCGCCTGTTTGCACACAAAGGCTATGCCAATGTGGGTATTCGCGAGCTGTGCCGCATGATCGGCATCAAGGAAAGCTCGTTTTATAGCCATTATCAGAGCAAGGACGACCTGCTTTGCGCAATCCTTGCCTATTTTGGCGAGTCCAGCAGCCAAATCCCCATGAATGATGTGGAACTCCACGCACTGATCGAGCAGGGCGATATACATATGTATTTCGTGGAAAACATGAAACGCTGCAGCACGGTACTGTCCAATGTGCTCTACCGCAGCGCGCTGCAGATCGTACTGGCCGAGCGCTTTATCCACCCGATAGCGGCGGAAATGGCCAAGAAGAACATTTATTATCTTCAACGGGCTGATACCGAGCAGGTGCTTCGCGGGATGATGGAAAGCGGAGCGATCCGCCAGTGCGACGCGGAGGCGGTGACCGCCGAATACTACTATGCGCTTAAGGGCATACTGGACGAGTACCTGCTGGCGCAGCTGTGGGAAAACGATTGCAAAGAGATTCAGGGCCGGATCTACACGCATATCGAGTTTTTCAGCAGTATGCTCGCAGTCCCGCCCAAGGAGCGGCAAAAGCCGTGAGCCATTTGGTAAGCAAGCAAATACTGTTGCCATCAGGACCGGTATAAGATCAAAATGCGTGTATTAAAAAGGCCGTACTATTTGTACAGCCCTTTTGGTTTACCCCTGCTTCTGCTTATGGCGGGGGTTTTCGCAGATCACCATTACGCGGCCTTTGCGCTTGATAATCTTGCATTTTTCACAGATCGGTTTCACTGAGGGACGAACTTTCATAGATAACTCCTCCATTCGTAGGTTTTCCCGTGCTCGAGGGCTGAACGCGGCGTATTGGCAAGGTTTGCCGATCGCCCAGGCTGTCAGCCTTTGGAGCGCCAGGTAATGCGGCCTCTCGTAAGATCGTAGGGCGATAGTTCGATGGTCACCTTATCACCGGGATAAATGCGGATAAAGTTCATGCGCATTTTGCCCGAGATATGGGCCAGAATCTTATGGCCGCCTGCCAGCTCCACCTGGAACATTGCGTTGGGAAGCGCTTCTACGACCGTGCCTTCCATTTCGATGACGTCGCTTTTAGACAAATGTGCTTTCCTCCTTGTCTTGTGGGCGAGTGTTAGGAAACGATGATTAAACTTTCCTGTGCGATACCGCGCTGCATTTTCATCGGATCGAGTGTGCGCAGCCTGTGTGTTAAAAGCTGCATGGGGCGGCCGATGGAATACGCTGCGGCAGCACGTGGGAGATTGATCAGCGTTTACTTAGCGTCGGTGTTGAGATAGGTCTTAAGAGCTTTACGGATATCGCTGTCGGCGGTCTGCGCCTGATCGTGCGCTGCATCGAGAAGGTTGTGCATACAATAGGGCTTGGAGATGAGATGCTTTGCCTGCTTCTTCTTAGGCTTTGCAAGCTTTCGGGTTTGCCCGTCGGCAATCAGCACATAGCTATCGTCTACGAGCCCGACCACGACGAACGCCTTACCCATGTCATGCCCCTGCTTTGATACCACTACGCGTCCCAGTTCATGCACCGACGGTTTCACGCGCGATCCACCTCCGCGAAAACGTATCCCGGGTAACTCAGCAGTTCAGGCAAGCCCTTTTCGTTGATAGCAATGGTATGCTCGTAATGGGAGCAGACGCTTTGGTCAATCGTGACGATCGTCCATCCGTCGTCAAGCTCCTCCACTGCGGGATTGTGCAGGGAGATCATCGGCTCAATCGCGATGGTCATGCCCTCGCGCAGCCGCACACCGTGCCCTGCCTTGCCGAAGTTGGGCACGCTGGGATCCTCGTGCATTTCACGCCCGATGCCGTGGCCCACCAATTCGCGGATCACCCCGTAGCCATGGCTTTCGGCGAGCTCCTGAATGGCATGACCGATATCGTGCAGGCGGTTGCCTTTAATGGCTTGCCGTGCGCCGACGAAAAAGCATTGCTCCGTTACATCAATCAGCTTCTGTTTCTCCGGTGAGATCTCGCCGACCCCCACGGTGAACGCGCTGTCGGATTGCCAGCCGTCATAGATCAGCCCGCAATCCACGGAGAGGACATCCCCTTCGTGTAAAACGACGTCCTTGCTGGGAATTCCGTGCACCACCTGCTCGTTGATCGACGTGCAAAGCGATGCGGGAAACCCGTTATATCCCAGAAACGAGGGAATTGAATTGCGATCCCGGATCAGCTTTTCGGCAATGTCATCAAGGTCCTTGGTTGTCATATCGGGCTTGATAGCCTGCCGCAGTTCCGCGAGCACTTCGTAAAGGAGTGCGCCTGCTTTTCGCATAACTTCGATTTGCAGAGCGCTTTTGATATAAATCATGATAACGCCTTCAGTACGTTGGCAATTTCTTCACTGACGCTTTCCAACGGCTGTGAACCGTTCACGGTGTGAAGGATGCCCTTCTCTTCATACCAGGCGATCAGCGGAGCAGTCTTTTGATGGTACACATTCAGGCGGCTCAAAACCGTTTCGGCCTTATCGTCGTCGCGCTGGATCAGCGCTGTGCCGTCCTTTGCGCACTTGGTTTCACCGTTCAGCAGGTCGATATGGTAGGTTGCGCCGCAAACGGGGCAAACCCTGCGGCCGGAGAGCCGCTTGACCAGGTGATCGTCTGGGACGGCGATGTCGATCACCGCGTCGATCGATGCGATCTTTTCCAGCGCCACAGCCTGTGCTACGGTACGGGGAAATCCGTCAAGGATATATCCCTTATCGCAGTCCGGCTCGGCCACGCGTTCACGCACCAGCGCGATTACGACCTCATCGGGTACCAGCTCGCCTTTATCCATAAAGGTTTTGGCTTTCAGGCCGGTTTCGGTCTGGTTGCGGATGGCCGCGCGCAGCATATCGCCCGTGGAAATGTGCGCCAGCTGAAACTGTGCACAGATCACCTTGGCCTGCGTTCCTTTGCCGGCGCCTGGAGGGCCGAGAAAGATGAGTTTCATAGAATTACCTCCTGTTCTCAATGAGGAATGAGGAATGAGGAACGAGGAATGAAGGAAAGATTACTGCGTAATCTATATATTATATGAGTCCGGCTGTTTGATTTGAATAATCTCCAAATCACTCGGTTGCTTTAGCAACCGTACCGCCATTTCTCATTCCTCATTCCTAATTCCTAATTCACGTAAACCTCTTAGGCTAGGAGATCTTGTCGTAATTACGGCTGACAAGGTGTTCATCCAACTGCCGCTTGGTTTCCAGAATGACGGATACCACGATCAGCAGGCTGGATGCGCCGAACGGAAGCGACTGGGACGTGCTGCGTGCAAACGTCGTGGGGATCGTCGCCAGCAGTGCCAGGAAGACAGCCGCAAACATCGTAAGCCGGCCGTTGATGCGCTTCAGGTATTCTACCGTCGGTTTGCCGGGGCGCACCGAGGGGATCGCGCCGCCCTGCTGCTGGATGTTCTTGGCAATGTCCTCAGGGTTAAAGCTGATGGACGCATAGAAGAACGTGAACCCGAAGATCAGCAGTGCCGTAACAGTTTGATAGGCAACGGAAGTAGAGTACATGTAACGCGACCACCAAATCGCAACGCCGCTTTCCGAGCCGCCCACCAACTGAATAATGGTGCTGGGGAACGCCATGAACGAATAGGCAAAGATCAGGGGCAGAACGCCAACGGCGATCAGCTTCAGCGGGATCACCTGGTTTTGTCCGCCGTACATCTTACGCCCGGATACGCGCTTGGCAAAGTGGACGTTGATACGCCGCACCCCAAGGTCTGCCCAGGTGATGACGATGATCATGCCCAGCGACACCGCCAGTACTTCGATCAGGGTCAGCCACGGGCCGAGGCTGGTGGCGGTAATGGCGTCGGTGCCCACAGAGACAATGCCGTTGAACAGGTTGTTGGCGATACCGGCGGCGATCAGCAGGGAGATACCGTTGCCAATGCCGTTTTCGGTAATGCGCTCACCAATCCACATAGCCAACGCGGTGCCGCCTGCCATGGTGATGCCGACCAGAACATAGTTATACCACCCGTCCTTGACGTAACCGAGGCTGGACACCAGGCCGACCGCCTGGAATATTGCAAGGCCAACGGTAACATAGCGGGTGATTTGTGCGATCTTTTTGCGGCCTTCGTCGCCGCTTTTTTGCAGGCGTTCCAACGCGGGGATGGCAAATGCCAACAGCTGCATAATGATGCTGGCGTTGATGTACGGGGTGATGCCCATCGCCATGATGGTCATCTGGCCGAAATTGTTACCCGTCATCATGTTAACCAGATCCAACAGCGGGAGGCTGTCGGTGCCGACCGCGGCCTGTACCGCGGCATAGTCAACGCCCGGCGCGGGAATAACGCCCACCAGACGGAAGAGTACCAGCATCATGAAGGTGTAGATCAGCTTTTTACGGATGTCGTCTACCTTCCACGCGTTGTGAAGCGATTCGAAGATGCCGGGGTTATTACGGTTCCGGGAGGCCATGCTACTTCACCTCGGCTTTCCCGCCGAGGGTCTCGATCTTTTCTTTCGCGCTTTGGGAGAACTTCGCGGCCTGTACGGTAAGCTTTTTGGTCAGCTCCCCGTCGCCCAGGATCTTCACACCGGCCAATTCCTTTTTGATCAGGCCGGCTTCCTTGAGCATTTCCGCGGTTACCACGGCGCCATCATCAAAGATGTCGAGATTCCCGACGTTTACGGTCGCATACTCCGTGCGGAAAATATTGGTAAACCCTTTCTTGGGTACACGGCGCGTCAGCGGCATCTGGCCGCCTTCAAAACCGGGGCGTACGCCGCCGCCCGAGCGGGCTTTCTGGCCCTTGTGACCTTTGCCGGAAGTCTTGCCCAAACCCGAACCTACACCTCTGCCGAGGCGCTTGGGTGCAGTTGTGGAACCAGCGGCGGGCTGCAACTCGTGCAATTTCATCGGCAATCCCTCCTACTTTGTTTTTTCTTCTACGTCGATCATGTGTTTGACACGGAAGATCTGCCCGCGAATGCAGGGATTGTCTTCCTTGACCACGGTCTGACCTACTTTGTGCAGGCCCAGCGCCGCAACGGTGTCTTTATGCACCTGAAGGCTCGAGATCGGCGATTTTTTCAAAGTAATGTACAATTTCATGTCGTCGTCCCCCTTAGCCCAGGATTTCTTCCACGGTCTTGCCGCGGAGCTTGGCGATCTGCTCGGCTGTGCGCAGCTGCTTGAGCCCTTCCAGCGTCGCCTTCACCATGTTGATTCGATTGTTGGTGCCATAGCTCTTGGTGCGGATATCGTGCACGCCGGCGAGCTCCAGCACAGCGCGTGCCGCGCCGCCCGCGATAACGCCCGTGCCTTCCGGCGCGGGAAGCAGTACCACTTTACCGGTGCCGTAGCGCCCGATGGAATCGTGCGGAATGCTCGTTCCGTCCAGCGGTACGGTGATCAGGCTTTTCTTGGCCTTATCCACGCCCTTGCGGATGGCTTCGGAAATTTCTGCGGCTTTGCCGATGCCCGCGCCTACGCGGCCTTTTTCGTCGCCGACGACGACCAGCGCCGCAAAGCGGAAGTTACGTCCGCCTTTAACAACCTTGGTAACGCGATTGATGGCGACGAGCCTCTCTTTGAATTCGCTTTCCTGTCCCATGCGTTGCATGCGTTCGTTCCCTCCTTAAAACTCAAGTCCGGCTTCGCGGGCACCTGCGGCCAGTTCCGCCACACGGCCCGTGTACACATAGCCGCCGCGGTCAAAGACCACTTTTTTGACGCCTGCTTTGGTTGCGCGCTCCGCGATCGTCTGGCCGACGATCTTGGCGGCATCCTTTTTGGTTGCGTCCTTCACGCGCTCGATCATTTCCTTTTCCACCGTGGAGGCGGCCGCAAGGGTTACGCCTTTGGTGTCGTCAATGACCTGCGCATAAATGTTGTTCAGGCTCCGGTATACGCAAAGGCGCGGCATATCCGGGGTGCCAGAGATCTTCTTGCGCACGCGCGCATGCCGTATAACACGATCGGCATTACGATCACTTTTCTTATACATTTGCAATCCCCTTTCCTATTTGCCGGCCTTGCCTTCCTTGCGGCGGATATGCTCGTCAACGTACTTAATGCCTTTGCCCAGATAGGGTTCGGGCTTACGGATGGCGCGGATATCGGCGGCAAGGTTGCCAACCTGCTGTTTATTGATGCCCTTGACCACAATGGTGGTCTGGTCGGGCGTTTCAAACTGGATATTTTCGGGTGCTTCAAGCACAACGGGGTGCGAGAACCCGATGTTGATGGTCAGCTTGCTGCCGTCCGCCGCGGCGCGGTAGCCGGTGCCCACAAGCTTGAGGCTCTTTTGGAAGCCGTCGGTAACGCCGACCACCATGTTGTGCACGAGGCTGCGATACAGGCCGTGCATTGCCTTATGGGGCTTGGCGTCGGTCGGGCGTTCGAGCGTGAGCACGCCGTCTTCCTGCTTAAGCGTGATATCGGGATTCACTTCCTGCGAAAGCGTGCCCTTGGGGCCTTTGACCGTAACGACGTTTGCGTCGTCCACTGTTACGGTTACACCGGCAGGAACGGTGATGGGTTGTTTGCCAATTCTAGACATTCTTCATTCCCTCCTGCCGTTACCAGACATAGGCGAGCACTTCGCCGCCGACCATCTGTTTGCGGGCTTCCTTATCGGTCATCATTCCCTTGGATGTGGAAATGATGGCGATGCCGAGGCCGCCCAGGACCTTGGGCAACGCACCGTTCTTCGCGTATACACGCAGGCCGGGCTTGGAGATCTTCTTCAGCCCCGCGATGACGGGTTGCTTGCCTTCGATATATTTGAGTGTGAGTTTAATGCTGCCTTGCGGGCCGTCCTTGATGAAATCAACGCCCTTGATGTAGCCTTCGGCAAGCAGAATCTTGGCGATGGCTTTCTTGGGATTTGAGGCAGGGATGACAACCGCATCATGCTTGGCCACTTGCGCATTGCGAATGCGGGTCAGCATATCAGCGATGGGATCATTCATGACCATGAGTAGAACCTCCTTTGTTCAGTTCCGCTTACCAACTGGCCTTGCGGACGCCGGGGATCTGACCCTTGTAGGCCAGCTCTCTGAAGCAGATGCGGCAGATACCATACTTGCGAAGCACCGCGTGCGGACGTCCGCACAGCCGGCAGCGCGTGTAAGCCCGCGTGGAGAACTTGGGGGGACGTGTCTGCTTGATCTTCATGCTTGTCTTTGCCACGTG
>DAOPIR010000019.1:0-24426 GCA_035399245.1 Candidatus Limiplasma sp. | reverse complement strand
GTTTACCCTTTGGGAGGACGGCCAGTGGGTCTATTACGATCTCGATACCGGTGAGCGGCTGGGTAGCGCGCGCATCGACAGTCTGATGCAGTTCGGCATCATGGCCGATTTTGACGATCTGCCGCTCACGCTGGAGGCCGCACAGGCCATGGAAGCCATCACGGAGGTCTCGGCGGAAACGCTGTATCCCGGCTGGACGATGGGCTTTTACGAGGAATCCAACACGGGACACATCGCCAGCGTGGCCTATTACCGCATCGACGACGGCCTGCTGACCATCCGGCGGGTTGCCCTGCGCGACGACGCCGCGGACGGCATCCTGTGGCAGACGGACACCATGCCGGTTCCCCTGTCCGCCGCGCTTCTCACGCGCCTTGCGGCCGAGCCCGTGGATACGCTGCTGGACTTCAGCGGCTACGGCGATACGTTTTTAACCGACGCCGCGTTTGACACCGCCGCCATCCCCGTTGCCGATACCGTTATCCAAAGCTATCTGCTGAGCCACGGCCTGCTGCTGATGACCGAGGACGCGGCCGGCGTGCGCCGCCTTTGCTGGGCGGTGCAGGCTGCGGACGGCTATACGGTGCGCACCTCGCAGCCCCTGCCCGACGGCGCGTATCTGGATTTGTTCCATTCCTCGGACGATGAGATCGGCCTGGAGTGGAACGGGGAATACAGCCAGTGTTCGTTTTCCCTTTCAGCGGACGGAAACTGGACGCTGGGCTGGGTTACCGATTACAGCAACAGCGTCGATGTATACGGCACGGTGTACTGCGGCATCCAGCAATGCAGCGTATTAAACACCACCTCGGATATTATCGTAGGCTCACATCCCTGGCATGATTTGTTTTCGATTGATTTTTCGCAGCTGCCCGCCAGCACCGCGGACGCCATAGCCGGCCTGGACCGCGACGGCTGGGCCGTGGTCAGCAATCCCGATCCCGCCGACCGGCTGCACCTGCGCACCGCGCCAAGCGTAAGCGCCGAATCGCTGGGCAAGTTTTACAACCGCACGCCTGTGCAGGTGCTGGAGCAGCAGGGCGGCTGGTCGCGGGTGCGCATCGGGCTGGACGGCCATCTGGAAGGCTGGATGATGACGAAGTACCTCGCCTTCGGCGCCGCGATGGATACCGTAGCCTCGGCCTCGCCGGTGCTCATCCCGCGCGAGCAATACCTGTACCGTCCGCTGTATGCATCCGCCGACCTGAAAAGCACCACCGGCGTGCTATTTGGCAGCGATACATGGATCGTCGGCGTGGTGGGCGACACGCTGTATGTGCTGCTGGATGCCAACGGCAATACGGGCTACCTGCCCCAAAGCTGGTTTTGGGCCGGAAACGGCTGACGGTCGGGTTCGCCGGCGGGTTTATCGGCCGCTGAACGTGCTTTCCACCCAGTCAAACAGCGTTTCGTGGAACACGGCCACAGCACCCATCTGGCAATGCTCGTGGCCGCCCTCCCGGCGGGTGAAGATGCGCGTGGTAACGCTGCGGGCGTTGGTCAGCGCTGCCTGGAACTCCCGCACCTGCCGCAGCGGAAAATGATGGTCTTTTTCACCGGCGGCAATCAGCACGTCGCAGGTAATGCGCGCGGCATCGTCCTTCAGGTTATATTGGTCAAAGATATGCAGCAGGTCCGACGGGCTCTTGGCGCCCATGGTCCACTGCGCGTTATGCACGCCCCAGCGCACGCCCGGGCTGTGCTTCATCGCCACACCCAGCAGCCGGTCGACAATGCCGGTATGCCCTTTGTCATACAACTTTCGCACCGGCGCGGGCACCTTGCCAAGCGCCGCCTCCTGAAAATCGTAGCAGATATCGAATGCGGCCACGCCGTCGATGCGCTTGTCGTAGGCCGCGGCGCGAGGGGCCAGGTATCCGCCCATGCTGGCGCCGATCAGCACGATCTTTGCCGGTTTTCCAAACTCCGCAATAAACCGGTCCAGCACCGCGCCGGTCGGTTTTTCCCATTCGGGCGTGAATTGCAGTCCGTATCTGCGGATGGCCTCCCCCTGCCCGGGGCCGGTGAAGATCAGCGCGGCGTATCCGCGTTCCAGCGCCGCCGCCGCGATTAAGAAATACAGCTCCTCCAGCGTCGAATCATAGCCGCCGTGCGCAACGATCAGCGGCTTTTTTTCCGCACCCGGGGTGCCGGGGAAGTACACCGCCTTGAGCCGGCCGGACGCATAGGGCGTGTAAAAAATCCGGTACGCAATGCCCAGGCTGTCCAGCGCGCTGTAAAAGCTTTGCACGCTTTTGTCAAACGTCGGCAGCCGCCGCCCGTCGGCAGGACGGAGGAAAAACTCCGCCGTCCGGTAGTAGTTGGACGCGCGCAGCAGGGCGTGCCCGCGGCTGACCGGATCGCTGAGCGTTTCCGCCCGGCCTTCCAACATGGCAGCCACGCGATTCCAGCCCTGATACCAGGCCTCGTCGTCGCCCGCCCGCACGCCGTCAATGGCGCTGAGAACCTCGCCGGTCTCCGCGCCGCCGCAGGTGCTCTCCCCCAGCGATCGCAGGATTTCAAAGTTATACGTCTGGTTTTGATACCAGCGCACACATGCCGCGTTCCGGCTGCCAAAGTTTGCCAAGTAAACCATCCCCTCATATTTTTACGGCCCGCCTTTATGCGGGCCGCCCATCAGTATAGGGGATGATTATAAACAACAGATAAACAGTTTTCCTGTCAGATTGTTCCGCGGAAACCCTTGCCGATGATCTCGCCGGTGTTGGTGATCAGGATAAAGCTGCAGGGATCGGACTCGCGGACAAAGTTACGCAGCCGCACGGCCTGCGCGCGGTTGACCACGGTCAGGATCACGGTCTTGTTCTGATGGGTAAAGGATCCCTCACCCTGCAGCTCGGTCGCGCCGCGGTGCAGCTCCTCCACGATAAAGCGCACAATCGCTTCCGGCTTGGAGGTAATGATCTGGAAGCTTTTGTGGATCTTGATATTCTCCAGCACCAGATCCACCACCACCGCCTTGATCATCAGGCCCAGAATACTGAACAGGCCCGTTTCCATCCCAAAGGCGATCAGCGCCATGAAGGTAATCAGAAAATCGCCGATCAGCAGGCTGATGCCGATATTCAGCGAGGTAAACTTGCGCAGGATCATCGCCACGATGTCCGTGCCGCCGCTGGAGGCCTCCAGATTAAACAGTATGGCGCTGCCGATGGCGGGCAGCGTGACCGCGAAAATCAGCTCCATCAGCGGCTGGGAGGTCAGCGGCGCGCTCATGGGTACAAGCGCCTCCAAAATCCACGCCGCGCCGCTCATCACTATGCTGCAGTAAGCCGTGCGCAGCCCAAAGCCGCGCCCCAGAATCAGGAACCCCACAACCAGCAGCAGCTGATTGATCACAAACATATACGTGGCCTGGCTGATCGCGGGAAAATACCGGTTGAGGATAATGGAAAGGCCGCTGACGCCGCCGGTGGAAAAATGGTTGGGGAACTTAAAGAAATACACACCCACGGCGATCAGCAGCGAACCCAGCGTGAGCAGCACGTACTCGCCGGCAGCCGAAGGCTTTTTCACGGGCTTCACGCGAAATTCTTCAGCCCCGCAGGGACGGTCGTTTTGCATATTGATCTCCTTTTACGGTTTACTCCAAATGCAGAAATCTACCGGTACATTCTGCATCGGCGTGCGTTCCTCCTGCTTGCCGGCGCCAAGGGGCGCGGCGAAGCGTAAAAACGTAAAACAGTTCGTTGACAAGCCCTCTTGCTTTTTATACAATGAGGTATATACAACAACATGTAGTCTGCTGCTGTGACCGCACTACCCTATTGGGAGGATATGCAATTTGAAAATCCTGCTGACCGGCATTATCTCCCCCATGATTTGGGGCATGGCAGACAGGCTGGTACGGGAAGGACACCAGGTGTCGATTCTCGGGCAAAGCCTGCCGCCCGCCGTTGCGCACGCAAAGGTAACGGTGCACGAGCTGTCGCCCCGCGATCCGGAGGCGTCCCGGGTATTGGAAGCGGGCCGTTTCGGCCTGGTTGTGTTCTTTTATGCCTATCAAAGCGAGGATTCGGGCGCGTACGGCTCCATACAGGGCTCGATGCTGGACGCGCTGTTTCAGCTGCAGCACACGGCCACCAGCTGCGGCGTGGAGCACTTTTTCCTGGTAACGGACGTGCGCGTGTTCGGCAGCGGGCAGGATGGCCGCGAGGATGAAATGCCCATGCCCGATACGCCCACCGGCATCCTGATCAACGCGGCGGAGGAGGTGCTGCGCTGCATTGAGCCCAGCGACATCAACACCCTGCTGATCCGCGTGACCCACCTGTACGCCCCCGGCATGGACGACGCGTTTTTCGCCCGCGCGCGCCAGTGCCGCGATAACGGACAGGCGATGATGCTGGAGGGCACGCCCGAGGGCAACTGCGATTTTTTGAACATCGACGATCTGGCGCTGTTTATCACGCTGGCGCTGGAGCGCAAGCTGTCCGGCGTCGTCCACCTGGCCTACGGGGAAGCCTTTACCTACGGCGAAACGGCCGCCCTGCTGCAAAACTATCTGCCGGATCTGAAAATCATGTTTATGAACCATCCGTCCCCCCACGCCGTGCTGCAGTGCGACAGCGCCGGGGCCAAGGCCGGATGGATTCCCCGCCACCGGTGGATCGCGGAGCTTGGCGACATCTATGACCAGGCCGCCTCCGCCCAGCCGCGCAAAACGCTGCGCAGCCGCTTGACCGGCACCGTGCGGCGGCTGTTTGGCAGCGCGATGCCGTGGGTGGAGCTGATCGTGTTCGGCGCGGCGGCCGAGCTGCTGCTGCAGGGCTCGCAGACCAACGCGGTCTATCGCTTTGTGGATTACTGGCTGTTTTACGTCATCCTGATGGGCAGCCTGCACGGCGGCCCCTTCGGCGTCATGGCCGGCATCATCGCGTGCATCGGCTACGGCTACAACTGGTTTCACGACGGCAACGACCTGTACCTGCTGCTGTACGACAAGGATAACTGGCTGCCGCTGCTTATGTATCTCCTCGGCGGCGGGTTTTTCGGCTACCACCGCGACCGCAGCACCGAGAAGATCGCCTCCGTGGAGCAGGAAATGGAGCAGACCAGTGAGGAAGCCAAGCTGATGCAGTCCATGTACAATCAGGTGGACGCCGACCGCAGCGTGCTGCAGGAGCAGGTAATGCGCTTTCGCGACAGCTATGGCCGCATCTACGCCATCACGCAGGAGCTGGACACCCTGCAGCCCGAGCAGGTGTTTTTATCCACGCTTGACGTGCTGGAAGATATCATGCAAAACAACTCCGTGGCGCTGTATTCGTGCAGCGGAAACTCCTCCTTTGCCCGCCTGGTGGTGCACTCCCGCGCGATGAGCGACCTGCCCAAGTCCATGGACCTGAAGGAATATCCGCTTCTCAAGGCCATGTACGACACGGGTGAGATGTTTGCCAACACCAGGCTGGAGCCCGGGTATCCGGCCTTTTGCGCGCCCATCCGGCAGGACGATGCCACCATCGCGATCATCGCGCTGTGGGAGGTGCCCTTTGAGCAGCAGACGCTCTACCGGCAAAACCTGTTCAGCGTCGTATCGGGGCTGGTGCAGTCGGCCATGGTGCGCGCGCTGCATTACTTCGACTCGGTACAGGATATGTACATCCCCAACACTCACATCCTCACCGACGAGGCCTTCCGCGCCACCATGGGCGTATACAGCCAGATGCGCAAAAAGCGCGCTTCCACCTACTTGCTGCTGAGCGTGGAAAGCGAAGACGCGATTTTGACCATCGAGGAATACGACCGCCGCATCGGCCGTGCCATCCGTTCCACCGATATCGCGGGCAAGCTGAACAACGGCCGGCTGTACGTGCTGCTGCCGCAGGCCGGACTGGAAAACCTGCCGCAGATTGAAAAGCGCTTCCTCTCCGCGGGCTTAAGCTGCACCGTAGCGTCATAGGAGGGCACGCGATGACAAATACCGATATCGTATTCCTGACGCTGTGTGTACACGAGCTGCTGTGCGGCGCGCTGCTGCTTGCCATCCGCAGGCGCGGGCACAGCTTCAATTTCGCGCACTTCGGCTGGATTGAGCTGGTGCCCATTTTCGGCCCGCTTGCGGGCTTTGCGCTGGCCCGCTCGCTGGGGCGCACGCCGCCGGACGCGGACTGGCTGCCCCGCCAGGAGGAAAAGCACCGCATCAGCATCGTATCCCGCAGCAAGGTGGAGATCACCGTGCCGCTGGAGGAGGCGCTGCTCATCAACGATCCGCACGAGCGCCGCAACCTGATGATGAACATTCTGCGCTCCGATCCCATGCGCTATCTGGACTTGCTGCTGATCGCGCGCAATAACGACGATACCGAAACCGCACACTATGCCACCGCCTCCATCATGGAAATCCAACGGCAATTCCAGCTGGAACTGCAGCAGCTGCAGCTGCGGCTGACCAAGGAACCAACGGACCTGGAGACCCACAACCAGTACATCGACCTGCTCTCCCGCTACTGCCAAAGCGGGCTGCTGGAGGGTCAGCTGCTGCGCCGCCAGCAGCTGCTGCTCAAAGGCGCGCTGGACGACGCGCTGGCGCTGGAAACCGATCCTGTGCTGCTGCGCATCAAGGTGGGCAACTGCCTGGCGCTTAAGGACGCCGAGGAGGCCAAGAGCACGGTGCGCAAGCTGATCGACCTGTACCCCAAGGATGAAAAATCATGGCTGGAGGGCATGCGTGTGTATGCCGAGATCCGCGATCAGGAGGGCATGCGCCGGCTGCTGAAACGCATTCAGGAAGAAAAGGTGGACTTCACCGCCGCGGGGCGCGAGCACCTGAGCTTTTTCAGGGGGCTGCAGGCATGAAAGACAGATCGTATTTTTGGAAGCTCCTGTTCCCCGCCCTGGCGATGCTTGTGCTCACGGGCATGCTGCTGCTGGAATCGGTCGGCATCGACATTGAGGAACGCGACGCGTCCATTGTGCTGCTGGACACCGAAACGGTGCAGGACGCCCGGGCCGACGCCGACGCGGATATTCTGGTTGCCTGCAACCGCGGCAGCGAAACGGAGATGGCCTTTGCCACCACGCTGACCGACACGCTCAACGAAATGCACCTCGCTTACCAATGCGTCGATATCAGCCAGGAAACGCTGCCGGAGCTGACCGGCTACGATACGTTTTTGTTTTGCAGCCAGTCGCTGCTGCCGCTGGAAAGCAGCGTGGACGCGCTGTTTGCGTGGGTAGAAGCCGGCGGGCACTTCGGGCTGATGATGACCCCCGCCATCGACAGCACTTTCCGCATCCTGTACCGCAAGCTGGGGATTACCGAGTATGATACCGACTACCAGAACTACACCTCCCTGCGCTATATCACCGACCTGCTGCCCCTGTGGGACGACGAGGTATACAGCGAGGACAGCACCCTGACCGACTATGCCCTGCTGGTGCGGCTGGACAGCGCCTGCACGGTGCACATCGTATCCGGCGGCGACCGGCAGATCCCCCTGCTGTGGGAACGCGACAGCGGGCAGGGCCGCATTGTGGTGCTCAATACCACGCTGATGTTCAACAAGGGCGGCCGCGGCTTTGCAATGTCGGCACTGTCGGCGCTGGAGGATGTGCTGGTCTACCCCATCATCAACGCGGGCATGATCTTCATCGACGATTTTCCCGCCCCGCAGCCGGAGGGCTTTAACGAACAGCTGAAGAAAAACTACGGCTACGACATCCAGGGCTTTTTCCGCAATCACTGGTGGCCGGACATGAAGCAGCTTTGCTGGGACTACGGTGTGCGCTATACCGGCGTGCTGGTGGAAACCTACAACGACAACGTAACCGGCCCGTTTACCGACGAAAACGTGGACGACAGCCTGCTGAAATACTACACCGCCGAGCTGCTGCACTCCGGCGGCGAGATCGGCCTGCACGGCTACAACCACATGCCGCTGTGTCCGGACGGCTTTTGCTACAGCGGCGAGGACTATACGCCGTGGCCGACTTCGCTGGCGATGGCGCAGAGCCTTACCGAGCTGCAGCGCTACGGCAACACGCTGTTTATCGACGCGACGTACCAGACCTACGTGCCGCCGTCCAACTACTTAAGCGACACCGGCCGCAAGGTGCTGCTGGAAACGCTGCCCAATATCCGCGTGATCTCCGGATTGTACCTGCGCGAGGAGGGCGTGGACGCGCTGGTGCAGGAGTTTCAGGAGGCGGACGACGGTGCGATCGACGTGCCGCGTATCTCCTCGGGCTTTGATATGGACGACTACATGCTGTTTGTGGCCGCGCAGGAGCTGGTGCTGCACGGTGTGTTTTCCCACTTTATCCACCCCGACGATATTCTGGACGCGGAGCGCGGCGCAACCATCGGCTGGGCCACGATGTACAGCACCTTTCAGGCGCGGCTTCAAGAGATCATCGACATGTATCCGCAGCTGCGGTTTTTAACCGCGTCGGAGGGCGCGGCGGCCGTGCAGCGCTACGACCGGCTGCAAATCAGCCGCCAGACCACCGATACCGGTATGACGCTGACGCTGACGCCGTTTTACGACACGGCTTGGATTGCCCTGCGCACGCGCAGGACGCCGGCGGCGGTCACCGGCGGCGAGCTGTTCAAAATCGCCAACGGATTTTACTGGATTCGCGCCGACGAGGCCGAAGTGTACGTAGCATGGGAGGCCGAGCCGTGAGAATCTGCATGATTGCCGAGGGCTGCTATCCGTTTGTGCCGGGCGGCGTGTCGTCCTGGCTGCAGGGGCTGATACAGAGCATGCCCCAACACGAGTTCGTGATCTGGGCCATCGGCGCGCAGGAGAAGCTGCGCGGGCACTTTGCCTACACCCTGCCCGACAACGTGGTGGATGTGGTGGACGTATACCTGGACTCCGTTACCCACGAGGTTCTGCGAGAAAGCCCGCGCCCCTACCGCCTGACACCGGCGCAGCACCAGGCGATCCGCGAAATGCTCTCCTCGCAGAACCCCGACTGGAACGAGATTTTCAAGCTCTTTGAAAACGACCGGCTCAAGGGCGTGGAGTTTTTGCTCAACCACGATTTTTTCGACATCCTGCAGGACATCTGCCGCGAGCGTTATCCCTATGTCGGCTTTACGGATTTGTTCTGGACGGTGCGGTCCATGTTTTTGCCGCTGTTATACCTGCTGGGCGGCAAGCCTCCGGAAGCGGATTTGTACCACTCGGTATCGGCGGGCTACGCGGGGGTGCTTGGCAGCATGGCGGCGCAATACTATCACAAGCCCTATGTGCTTACCGAGCACGGCATCTATACCCGCGAGCGCGAGGAGGAAATTCTGCGTACCGACTGGGTGCCGCCCCACTTTAAGGATCTGTGGATCAACATGTTTTACATGTTCACCCGCTGCGCCTACCACTATGCCGACCAGGTGACCTCGCTGTTCCTGCGCGCCAGCCAAATCCAGCAGGAGATCGGCTGCGACGCCAAAAAGTGCCGGGTGATCCGCAACGGCGTGCGCATTGAGCGGTTTGCGAATATCCCGTCCAAGGTGCCCGACGGCCGCATTGACATCGGCGCCATCGTGCGTATCGTGCCCATCAAGGACATCAAAACCATGCTGTACGCCTTTTCGCGGGTCTGCGCGGAGCTGACCAACGTCCATCTGCACATCATGGGCCCCACCAACGAGGACGAGGAATACTACGAGGAATGCCTGCAGCTGCAGCAGGATCTGGAGCTGATGCAGACCGTAACCTTTACCGGACGGGTAAACGTGCAGGAATACCTGCAAAAGATCGATTTTACGCTGCTGACCAGCATATCGGAGGGGCAGCCGCTGGCGGTGCTGGAGGCCATGGCCGCGGGCCGGCCCGCGGTGACCACCAACGTGGGCTGCTGCCGCGAGCTGCTGGACGGCGTGGACGACGGCTTTGGCAGCGCGGGGCTGTGCGTGCCGGTGATGCACCAGGGCGAGCTGGCCGACGCCATGCTGACGCTGTGCCAAAACGAAGCGCTGCGCCGGCAGATGGGTGAAAACGGCCGCAGGCGCGTGCACGCCCTCTACGGGCATGAGCAGATGATTAAAAACTATCTCGACACCTATCGGACCGCCGGCGATTGCGCGGCAGAAAAGTGGCAGGCATAAATGGCGGGGATCGGATTTGAACTGAAAAAGCTGTTTGTGGGGCGCAGCGCCATCGCCAAGGTGCGCGCGTATGCCTATGCCAGCATTATCACCTCCGGCACGATGGTGCTGGCGATTGTGCTGATGCTGGGCGTGCAGCTGATGACGCGCGCCTTCGGCGCCACGGACACGCAGACCGAGACCATGGTGGTGCTGATGGTCTACGCCATGCTCGGCTCGCTGATCCTCACCTCGCTTTTGCAAATGCTGCTGTCGCGCTACGTGGCCGATATGGTGTACCAAAAGCTGCCCGACAAGATCATGCCGTCCCTGTTCGGGGGCTCGGCTTTGCTGATGTTCCCGGGCGGGCTGGTATACGGCATGTTTTTATGGCGCGCGCAGGACATCACGCTGCTTGACAAGGCACTCAACCTGGCGCTGTTCCTGGTGCTGATCATGGTCTGGCTGCAAATGGCCTACATCACCGCCGCCAAGGACTACCGGCGCATCCTCATCGGCTTCACCGGCGGGGTAGCCACGGTGTTCGGGCTGGGCGCGGTGCTGCTGGCCGTGGGCATGAGTCCCGTGACCGCGATCATGCTGTCGCTGTTTTGCGGCTACGGCATCATGCTGGTGTCGTTTACGCGCGTGCTGCTGTCCATCTTTCCGGTGGGCACGGGCAGCATTTTCGCGTTTGTCGAGTGGATCGGCACGTATCCCGATTTGGTGATCACCGGCTTTTTGAGCATGGCGGGCGCGTTTGTGCACATCATCGTAATGTGGTTTTCGCCGCTGGGCGAGGTTGTGGCCGGCGAGTTCCGCTACGCGCCGCTGCATGATTCGGCCGCGTTTTTCGCCTATCTGGTCGCCATCCCCACCAGCATCAACTTCGTGGTCTCGGTCGAGGTCAACTTCTACGACCGGTACAAGAAGTATTTCTCGGCCATCACCGGCGGCGGCACGCTGGCGGAGATCCGCCTGGCGCGCGACGGCATGAAAAAGGTGCTCATGCAGGAGCTGTTCCGCCTGACGCAGACGCAGGTGTTTGTGATGGTCGTCTTTACGGTGCTGATGCGCTACGCGCTGGAATACCTGTCCTTCACGCGCGATATGATCAGCATGTTCCAGGTGATGTCTATCGGCTACAGCGCCTACGCGCTGGGCAACAGCGTTATGCTTTTGCAGCTGTACTTCAACGACCGGCGCGACGCCCTGCTGACCTGCCTGATCTACTTTTCGCTCAACCTGATCGGCACGCTGTACACCCTTAACAAGGACCCCATGTTCTACGGGCTGGGGATGACCTGCGCGGGCATCGTAATGTATCTGTTCGGGCTGCTGCGGCTGATCCGCTACATCCGCAGCATCGATTACCACGTCTTTTGCGGGCAGCCGATCCTGGCTGTCCACAGCACCACCCCGCTTGGAAAGCTGGCCGCCCGTCTCAACGCACGGGCAAGCGCCGCGGAAAAATCCCCCGTACGGTAAAGGAGATATGCAAGGATGATCAGGAAACGCTTGCCCGTCATCATCGGTGTACTGGCCCTGGGGCTGCTGCTGACCGGATGTGTGGCGGATACGGACACGCAAACCGATGTCCAGCCGGACACCGACGCCGCGCGCACCGTGGAAAAGGTGGCCGTGGAGGATATCAACGATCTGGCGCTGACGGATAACGCGTCCCTTTACGCCGATCAGGACCCCGCCTCCCTTTCCTATTTCTATATCACGGTGCGGGGCGGCAACGCGGCCGACGGCACGGACCATACCTTTGCCGAGGTCAACGGCTACATCAACCTGCAAACCATGCACAACGTGCAAAAGATCCGCACCGGCATCGTGTTCCAGATCGGCGACGCGTACGGTCCGCTGCCCGGCGAGATCGGCTATAACGCGATCCTCAACAACGCTACGCTCAACGTGCGCGGGCGCACCAGCACCCTCGCGCCGCAAAAATCCTACCGCATCGACCTGTTCGACACCGCGGGGCTGTTGCGCGGCCAGCGCGCCATCGCCATCAACAAGCACCCCTACGACACCACGCGCCTGCGCAACATGCTGTACTTCACCCTGCTGCAGCAGGTGCCGGACATGACCAGCCTGCGCACGCAGTTTGTACAGGTCTTTATCAAGGACGAAACCGCCGGCGAGACCGCCTTTACCGATTACGGTCTGTATACGCAGGTGGAGCTGCCCAACGGCCGCTATCTGCGCAACCACAACCTCAGCCGCAACGGCAACCTGTACAAGGCCAACTATTGCGAGCTGTACCGCTATGAGGACCAGCTGTGCCTGGCCACCGATCCGCAGTACGATCTGGCCGCCTTCTCCGAGGTGCTGGAGCCCAAAACCTCGGAGGACCACACCAAGCTTTTGGAGATGCTGGACGCGGTGAACGATTACACCGTCCCCATCGAGCAGACGGTGGACACCTATTTCAATCTGGATAACATCACCAGCTTCCTTGCCTACAACATCCTGATGGGCAATATGGACACCAACTCCCAGAACTACCTGCTGTACAGTCCGGTCAACAGCGATACGTGGTACTTCCTCTGCTGGGACGGCGACGGCTGCCTGACCTTCTACGAGGATGAGCTGCTGGGCGAGGAGGACTACGTAAACTCCTGGCAGTCCGGCATCTCCAACTACTGGAACATGCGGCTGTTCAACCGCATGTTCCGCGTGGCTGAGTATCGCGAGGCGCTGGTCGCCAGGGTGGAGCAGCTGCACGCCATCATCACCCCCGAGGTGATCGCCGCCGAGATTGCCAAGTACCGCACGGTGGTGGATACCTTCACCCAGCGCATGCCGGACCTGGTCAACCTCACCTGCACGCTGGATCAGCTGGAGCTGATCTACCAGAACATGCCTTATGATGTAGAGACCACCTATCAGTGCTTCCTCTCTTCCATGCAAAAGCCGATGCCGTTTTTCCTGGGCGACGCCCAGCATGACGGCGACGGGATTGACCTGGTGTGGAGCGACGCCTACAGCTTTACCGACGAGCTGGTGCACTATACCGTGCAGGTGGCCACGGACTGGGCGTTTACCGACGACAGCCTTGTGTACGAAAGCGAGCCGCAGCTTCAGCTAAGCACAACCATCCCCATGCTGCCGGCGGGCGACTACTGCTGGCGCGTGATTGCGCAAAACGAAAGCGGATATACGCAGATGGCCTTTGACGGCTACAGCTCCGGCAGCACCACTCATTACGGCATACGGGCCTTCTCCATTACCGACGACGGGGAGGTGCTCAATCCATAAATGCCTAAAGCAATCTACCGCCACGAGCTCAAATACCTGATCAATGTGCCGGACTGGGCGCTGCTGCGCATGCGCATGGCCGACGTGATGCGGCGCGACGCCAATACGGACCAATACGGCGAGTACTGGATCCGCAGCCTGTACTTTGACGATTACTGGAACGCCGCCTACGAAGACAAGGAAAGCGGCATGCTGCTGCGCCGCAAGTATCGCCTGCGCATCTATGATTGTCAGGACACAGTGATCCATCTGGAGCGCAAAAGCAAGTACGGCCCGTACATCCGCAAGGTCAGCGCGCCCGTTACGCGCGGAGAGGCCGAGGCGATTGTAAGCGGCGATTATGCCTTTTTGGAAAAAAGCCCGCACCGGCTGCTGCAGGAGTTTTATTACGAGTGCACCTCCCGCATCCTGCGTCCCCGCGTGATTGTGGACTACGACCGCGAGCCGTTTATAATGACCGCCGGCGACGTGCGCATCACCTTTGACAAGCATGTGCGCGCCGGTTTTGGGAAGATGGCGCTGTTTGATCCCGAGCTGCCCACGCTGGAGGTGCTGCCGGCCAACCAGATGATTATGGAAGTCAAATACACGGAGTTTCTGCCGCCGCAGGTACGCAGGCTGCTGCCGCCACGCGCCAGCATCCTGACGGCGGCCTCCAAATACGTACTCTGCTGCAATGCGGCGGCGCGTGATAAAAACCTAGATCGATCGGAGGGACTGCAATGGACGGCGCGTTAACATTTCAGGACATTATTAAAAACTCGGTGCTGGAGGCGGGCGGCTACCTGCAGGGCGTAACATGGGAATCGGTGCTCAATACCGCGGGGACCATTCTCCTGTCGCTGCTGATGGGGCTGCTTATCTTCTGGATCTACCGCAAAACCTATATGGGCGTGGTGTACAGCCGCGCGTTTGCGGTATCGCTGGCGGGCATGACGGTGCTTACCTGCTCCATCATCGTTACCATCCAATCCAACATCGTGCTGTCGCTGGGCATGGTGGGCGCGCTGTCCATCGTGCGCTACCGCACCGCCATCAAGGATCCGCTGGATCTGCTGTACCTGTTTTGGACGGTTGCCACCGGCATCGCCATCGGCGCGGGCATGTTCTACATTTCGGTGCTGGTGTTTGTGGTGATGCTGGTACTGCTGCTCATCATCACGCGGCACAAGCATAAGCGCGACGAGATGTACATCCTGCTCATCCACTACAACGGCGACTGCGTGGACCGCGAGGTGCGCCGCGCGCTGGGTACGCGGCCCTACCAGATCAAGTCCAAAACCATGCGCAAGCAGGACATGGAAATGGCGGTCGAGGTGCGCGTGCACAAGGGCGACCTGTCCTTTGTGGATCAGATTCGCAATCTGGAGCAGGTGTTCGACCTTACCATTGTGCAGTACGACGGCGATTATATCGACTGATCATGGGGAAAAATATACATGTACGCCGGATCACGGGGCTGCTTGCGGCGCTGCTTTTCGCAGCGCTTTGCACGCGTGCCTTTGCGCTGTCTGAATCCGTCAGCTATCCGGCAAGCGGCGCCGAGCTTGTTAACCCCTTTATCGGCAGCGCGGTGTGGGCCAATGACACATCCGACCATGAGCAGCCCTTTACGCTTGTCTATGCCAACCTGACCTGGGCCGACTTTGAGCCCGAGCAGGGTGTGTACGACTTTGCCTCCTTTGAAGCGGAAAACCAGTTTGCGCGCTGGCGGGCGGAAGGCAAGCACGTCATCCTGCGCTTTGTGATGGATGTGCCGGGCGACAAACGCCACCGCGATATCCCCGATTGGCTGTACGAGGCTACCGACGGCGCCGGCAGGACCTATAACATCTCCTACGGCCGCGGCTTCAGCCCCGATTACGAAAACCCGATCCTGATTCAGGCGCATGCCGCCGCCATCGCGGCGCTGGGCGAGCGCTATGGGGACGACCCCTTTATCGCCTATGTGGAGATCGGCTCGCTGGGGCACTGGGGCGAATGGCACGTCTACGACAAAATCGGCGATATGCCGTCCGAAGCCGTGCAGGCACAGTATGTGCTTCCCTATATCGACGCGTTTGACAGCGCTTATCTGCTCATGCGCCGGCCCTTTGCCATCGCCGCGGAATACAGCCTCGGCCTGTTTAACGATACCGCGGGCCTTTGCGACGCAACCGAGCTCTGGCTGCAATGGATAGAAAGCGGCGGTGATTTTGAGACCTCGGACGGCGTTGACGCGCTTGTGCCGATGCCCGACGCCTGGCAGACCGCGCCCATCGGCGGCGAGCTGTCCACCAGCGTCGCACGGGAAGCGCTGCTGGACGAATACTTTACCCAGACGCTGTCGCTGTTTCAGCAATCCCACACCAGCTGGATCGGTCCCGGCAGTTTTTCCGATATTCCCCGCGGCGGTGCGCTGCAAGCGGCGCTAGACACTATAAACCGCACCGTCGGCTACCGCCTGCGCATCACCCGCTGCGATGCGGCGGAAACCGAAGACGGCCTTCGCGTCACCCTGTCCTGGACCAACGACGGCATCGCGCCGTTTTATTTCGACTGGCAGCCCACCCTTGCCGTCACCGCGGCGGACGGCGGCCAGACCCTGTACCCGCTGCCCCTTTCCCTGCTCGATGTTCTGCCCGATACCACCGTCACAGCCGCCGTTACCCTTACCGGCCTGGATCTGGCCGTCCAAAGCTACACGCTCTCCGCCGCCATCCTCAATCCCGCCACCGGCACGCCCGGCGTGGCCCTCGCCATGCAGGCACAGGAAACGGATTTGTGGTATACGCTGATGGAGCTGACGCCGTAAAGTCCCCTGTAACAAAGGTATTCCGCCTAGAAAACCCGTTGGAACAGCGGGCTTTTTTCTGCCCGTTTTCACCTTTACAACGCCAGCATTTTCCTGTATAAATAAACCATTGGACGTACACATAGCCGGGAGGCGGCGCGTTGCCGCCTGACAGACTGATTGCTATGGCCCGCGGCGGCACGCATCCCGATCGAATCAAAAATCCATACGCTGATAAACAGGAGGCGCTTATGAAAGTTCACCATCATGCGGATCAGCCGGTATTTATCTCGAGCACCTTTACGGATATGCAGTCGGAGCGCGATTATCTGCGGGACGTTGTGATGCCCGCAATATCCGAAAAACTGGCGGCGTACCGGATGGGGCTGTCGATCGTGGATCTGCGCTGGGGTGTGGAGACGCTGGGCCTTGACAGGGAAGAGGAAAAGGAGTTCCTGATCCTCAAGGTCTGTCTGGATGAGATTGAGCGCTGCCGTCCGTTTATCCTTGTGCTGCTGGGCGATCGGTACGGCTGGATTCCGCCTGCCGCGCGCATGCGCGCCGTTGCGCAGGAAAAGGGCATCGAAGCCGACATCGGGCACAAGAGCATTACCGCGCTGGAGATCGAGTTTGGCGCGTTTGCCGGCGATACCGCGGCCGACCGCGCGCTGTTTTACTTCCGCGATCCCCTGCCCTACGCCGAAATGGACGCGGCCACCGCGGCCAAATACCGCGACGCGGACGAAACCGATCAAAACGGCTTTAATCCCCGCGAGCAGCTGCGCCTGCTCAAGCGGAAGATCGAGCGGCTGGCCGCCGCGCGCGTGCGGCATTACGCGGTGGAATGGGACGGCGAGGCCCAGCGCGTAAAGGGACTGGAAGCCTTCGGCCAAATGGTGTCACTGGACCTGTGGACGCTGATCGCGGACGACCTTAAGGCCGAGGAACAAGCCGCGCCGCAGACATGGCAGGCGCAGGAGCGCATGGAGCTGGACGCGTTTATCCGCGAAAAAACCGCGGGCTTTACCGCGCGCGATGCCCTGCTCAAGCAGCTGCAAGCCGCGGTGTTGACCGCCGGCAAAGAGCGCATCACGGTCGTCACCGCCGACGCGGGCGCCGGCAAGAGCGCGCTGATGGCCAAGCTGTGCGACGGGCTGTCCTCCGCGGACGTAACGCTGCTGGCGGCCACCGCGGGCATCAGCGCCCGATCGTCCGCGCTGGAGCCCATTCTGGCACGCTGGTGCGAGGAGCTTGGCAGCGATCTGGGCGAGGCGGCGGGCGTGGACTGGAACGATTCGCTTGCGGTCATCCAAAACCGGTTTTTCTCGCTGCTGGAGCGTGCCGCGCGGCAAAAGCGCGTCGTATGCGTGCTCGACGCCATCAATCAACTGGACCGTGCGCCGCAGGCGGCGCAGATGACCTGGCTGCCGCAGGCGTGGCCGGACAACAGCGTGCTGCTGCTGTCGGCCATCCCGGGCACGGAAACCGAAGCCCTGCAAAAGCGCGCGGACGTAACGCAGGTTGCGCTGCCCGCGCTGACCGTTGCGGAAGCGGCGGCCGTTATCCGCTCGCAATGCGTGCATAAAACGCTCAATCCGGAGATCATCTCCATCCTGACCGCCAAAAAGTTTTCTGCCCACAGCGCGCCCTCATGCGGCAATCCGCTGTGGCTGTCCATCGCCGTGCAGGAGCTGCTGCTGCTGGACGAGGACGATTTCCGCAAGCTGGGCACCTACACCGGTACCGGCGAGCAAAAGCTCTTTGCCCTGCTCAAAGACACCGTGACCGAGATGCCCTACAGCATCGGCGGCATTTACGGCTTTTTGCTGGACCGCGCCAAGCGGCGCTTTGGCGACAAGCTGATCGCCGGACTGGTGGGGCTGATCGCGATGAGCCGCTACGGGCTTCGGGAGGCCGACTTAAAGCAGCTGCTGCCCAAGTTTACGGATCAGCCGTGGGAAGACCTGCAGTTTGCGGTGTTCCGGCGCTATTTCCGCGCGCATATCGTGCAGCGGGGCAGCAGCGGGCAGTGGGATTTTGCCCATTCGCAGCTGCGCAAATATGTCCGCAGCACCTTTATGCCGGACGAGCAAAAGCGCTGGAACGAGTATATCGCGTATTATCTGGGCCATCTGCCGGCAGGCGACCCCGTGCGCGAATCCGAAATGATGTACCACTGTATCTGTTCGGACGACCGTCTCAACGCCGCGGAATTCTACGCCAGGCGGGAGGACTGGACCGGCAGGGACAGCGCTACCCGCGCGATTGCCAACCGGATTGTTGAAGACGCCACCGTAAAGCCCTCCCTGCTGCGCCCGCTGCCGCTGAAACAAAACGCCGGGATCGCGTGGGTGTGCTCCCTGCTCAACGAGCGCTATCTGGACAATGACGCCCGCATGGCGCTGGCCGATAACATCAATTACGGCCTGCTGGCGGCGCTGGGCGACCGTGTGGACGTGCACACGCGCATCACGCTGATCGAAACGCTGCGCAGCACGATTATCCAAAACGACCAGCTGAACAAGGGCACCGTTACGCGGCTGCGCACCGAGCTTATCCTGGGCGGCCTGCGGCTCAGCAGCGGCGACGCCGACGGCGCCAGGCAGGCCCTTACCGCCGCGTATGAGCTTGCGGACAAGCTGCATACGGACGATCCGGCGAACATCGACTGCACCGCGTACTACGTTACGGCCTGCCGCAAGCTGACGAACTATGCCCTCCTTACCGATCAGGCGTTGCTCGCCCGCCGCTACAGCCGCCTGGCCTCTGACACGGCGGCCTCGGCCTACCGGTCACATCCGGACAGCGCTGTATGCCTGGGGCTGCATTGCGGAGCGGACCTCGACTTCGCGCAGGTGTGCCTCCTGCAGCCGGATTACAAAAGCGCGGAAGCGTATTATCAGCAGGCCTACCGCCTCATCAAAGAATCGGACGAAGCCGCCGTGGGCAAAGCCTGGCAGCAGATGATGTTTATGGAATCCGGCGCCGGCCTGGCGTCGCTTCGTGCCCGGCAGGGCCGGCTGTCCGAAGCCGTCCGCCTGGGCGAGTTTGCCATGGACAGCGCCATGGCGCGGTATCTGCAGGATCCGGCGGACGCGCAGTACCGGTTTGATCTTGCGCGCCAGCGGATCGCCTATGGAAGCCTTCTGCTGCAAAATCAGGATTTGGAAAACAGCAAGACCTGCATCCTCTCCGGCGTGGTCGATTGCGAGCGCTTCATCAAGAAGGTTGCCGACAGCGCCGTCTATCTCCGCGCCCTGGCGGAAGGCTATTACTGGGCGGCCCGCCTGTACGGCGCGCTGGCGGACGGTCCCGTTACGGCGCTGTATCAAAAGCAATTTGAAACCTTTTTCAGCCGGCTGACCGATACCGGTATGCCCGCGAATGAGCCGCTGCAAAACATGCTGGCGGATATCCGGTCCCATCCGGAGCTGTTTCAGCCGCCGCAGCCCGCCGCGCCTGCCGATCCTCCGCCGTTGGCGGCCGCGTCGTCGTGCGCGCCGCTGCGCGGCCTGCCGGTATACCCGCAGCTGGAGGAAGCCGTTACGCGCTATGAGGCCGATCCGGCCGACGCACAGGCCGCCCGCGCGCTGGCCGAACTTTGCCAGACGCTGGCCAAAAACCGCGTTTTAGGCGGCACGCCGCCGGACGCCCGCCCGCTGCTGGAGGCCGCGATCCATATTCTGGAGCCGATTGACCAGCCGTCGCGGGACCCAGACGCCCAAAAAGAGCTCGTGGACCTGTATCTTCGGGCTGCCGACATGCTCTATCCCTATGATCCGGCGTTTTCCATCCCATTGTACCAAAAGTGCTTCGACGGCAAGGAGCAGGCAATAAAGCAGGATATGTCCGGCAGCCACGACATGCGGCCGCTGTGCGAGCTGCTGGACCTGACGGCCAAACAGCTCCTGGCGCTGCCGGACGAGCGCCGCAGCCAGGCCGTGGTGCAGGCTGCGCTTGCGTATTACAAGCGTTCCGCGGCGCTAAAAAAAGAGCAGGCTTCAAACCCGAAGGTTTATACCAACAGTAAAGCCTGCGCCCTGTTCTATGTCGATCTTGCCGTTGCGATGCAAAACAACGACGCGCTGCGCCGGGAGGCGGATGCCTTTTGGCTGTACGGCATGCATTTTATGGACAAATGGTGCGCGGGTCCCTCCTTATGCAAGGCCGATTGGCAGCTTGCCGCCATCGACTACGAAACAGCGGCCACGTTCTGCTCCATCCCTGAAAGCCAGCTGCAGTTCCAGCGCAAGGCGTTTGACATCCGCAAGCTGCTGTATACCCGTCACCGTGACGACGCCGGCGCGGCCAAAGCGTTTTGCCGGTGCTGCCATGCGCTGGCCCAGCGGGAAACCGCGCCCCGGGCGATTGCCTATCTGTCCGAAGCATGCCGCGCCTGGGAAGCGCTGCAGCTGACCTATCCGGATGATCCCGCGTATACGCAAGAACGGATTGCCGCGGTAAAGGCGCTTGCGGAGGGCTATCGGCGCGGCAATAAAACCGTGCTTGTCAAAAACTGTGAAAACACCCTGCAGCTGCTGGAGCAGCCGCCCGTGCCGGACACGCCGCTTGCGCAAGCCTTGGCGCGCTATCAGCAAACGCCCGGGGATACGGCGGCAATCCGCGCGTTCTGCCTGGAATGTCAAAAGACCGGCGCCGCCGCAAAATCAACGGTGGAAAAGGAACGCTATGACCTGGCCGCCTATGTGCTGGCACAGTCGCTGCTCAAGAAGGGCGAAGCAGACGAAGCGCTGCTGCTGGGGCATGCCGAGGTATGCAAGTTTCTGGCCTTCCAAAGCAAGCAGATGGTGGATACCGAGCAAGCTCAGATTTATTACGAGCGCGCCATCAGCGCGCTGCAGTCGCTGCCCGGCGCCTCGCAGGAGGCGCAGCGGGTCATCTGCCTGCTGCACCAGGATATCGCGCGGCTGTCGCTGGACAGCAAGCTGCCCAATAACGCGTACGCGGCCATGGAAAAGGCGGAAGAAGCCGCCAAGGCGCTTGTACCGCCGCAGGATATCCTCAATCCGGAGCTGTACCGGCAGCTTTCGGTATTGTTCCAACAGCGCAAGGTGACGAGGGCGGCGGACGTTTGTTTGCGCCGCGCCGTGGAGCTGCAGGAAAAGCGGATCCGCCGCGACGACGGCACGCTGGAGGGTATGCCGGCACACCAGTGCGCGCAAAGCTACAAGCAGCTGGCCGAAACCAGCAAGGACACCGGCGCGGTGGACGAAAGCCTGCGCTGGTATCAAAAATCGATCGCACTGCACGGGGAGCTGTTTGAACAGTTTCAGAATTTCCGCCGTGTCAACTATCACCAGCCCGACTATCTGGGCGCGTACTACGCCGTGTGCCTGGCCGCGGGCCGGTATGCGGTGGAGGTTTTACACCTGGATATGGCCCGCAGCAGCTACCAGCGGCTGTATGAGGCCCGCAAGCACTACGCCGAACATCACGACACGAACAATGGCTTTGCGTATAGCACCGCGGCGGCGGCCGATATGCTGGGCGGCGTGTACCTGATGCAGCATGCGTTTGAACATGCCAAGCCCCTTGTGGAGACCGCCGTAACCGAGCTTGAGCGCCTGCTGCCCACGGAAACGATCAGCAAAAAAGGCAACCGGCTGGAGTACGCCTCCGCCTGGCTGCATATGGGAATGCTGAAAAACAACGCCGGGGAAACCCGCGCGGCGCATGATTATTCCGGCAAAATATACAACGTACTTATGACGATCAAAACCGAAAAAAACCTGGAGATCCCCGTGTATCTCCAGACGTTGATCGGATACTTTATCCTGCTGGGCGATAACTACTTCCTGCAAAACAACGCGGGCTTCGCGGACAAATGCTATGAAAACGCGCTCAACCAATATAAGGCCTGCATTATCAAAGCGCCGGACACACCGCTGTACCGGCAGGGGTATATCGACCTGTGCAACCGCATGATGGAGGAGTACGGCCGGCGGAACCTGCGCAAAAACTACGCCCTGTACGAGGCAAAGATGCGCGAGCTGGAAGCCCTGCCAAAGCCCAAAGCCCCGAGCGGGCAGCGCCAGCTGATGCACACCGCGCCGTCGCCCCAGCCTTCCGCCGCGCCGCCGCCGACCAAAGCGCCCACGGTGCAGATGTCCGGCCACACGTCGGGGCTGCCGACGGGCCGCTCGGCCTTCCGCCCCACCAAGGGCAACGAGCTGGTGCGCGGCATGCCGGACGATCCCGCGCTGCTCAAGTATCACCGCATTTTACTGGAGGCCGACAACGCGATCAACGTCGGGGAATACGACAAGGCCGAGCCGCTGGTTACGACCTGCATTAACGGCTTTCAGGCGGAATACGACGCGCGCCCCGGCAACTTTGAGCTGGCCCGCGGGCTGGCGCAAAGCCATCAGCGCATGGGGCTGGTACTGCACCACCGCAACCGGCTGGACGACGCCATCGCCTGCTATGACAAGGCCAAGGAGTTGCACCGGTCGGTGCTCGACCGCGGCTTCAAGACCCAGATGTTTGTCAAGGATCTGATGGCGGATTACTACATGCTGGCGCATCTGCATTCCGCTAAGAAAGACCAGATCAACACCTTTGTCTGTGTTGTTTTGTTCAATAAACTTTATGAAGAACTGCGGGCCAAGGAGCCGATCACCGATATGGAAATCCACGACATGTTCCGCAAGCTGAACCATCAGGGCTGACACAGCGCCTTTGCGCGTATACGGGCGGCGTTTGCCCGCAGGGCGTTACGCCTGCTGCCGCGTGATCCAGCGGATGGCAAGGTCCATCCAGCCGGCGGCATCGGGCACAAGCTGTTTTTCCTCGTAGGATGTGGTTTTGTCACACAGCGAGATGCCGTGCGGCCCGTACTGATAGATATGCAGCTCGAAGGACACGCCCGCCTTACGCAGCGCCGCGGCAAACTGCAGCGAGTTTTCCACCGGCACGGCGCCGTCGTTTTCCGTATGCCAGATAAACGCGGGCACGGTGGACGCGTCCACCCGGGTTTCCAGCGACAGGGCGGCAATTTTCTCCTGCGGCGCGTCGGGTCCCAGCAGGCTATCCCGCGAGCCCTCGTGGGTAAACGCGCCCAGGGTGAGCACGGGGTAGCACAGCAGCATGCCGTCCGGCTTCCACGGTTTGGGCCCCGCGCCATATCCCAGCGCCCGCTCCAGCAGCGGGTCATTCCACAGGGTGCCGAGCGATGCCGCCAGATGGCCGCCGGCGGAAAAGCCCATCACGTAGATCCGGTTTTCTTCAATTTTCCATTCGGCCGCGTGCTGCCGCACGGTCTGCACGGCGTAGGCCAGCTCGCACAGCGCCGTGGGAAAGCGCGCCGGTGCCACCGAGTATTGCAGCACAAAGGCGTGAAAGCCCGCCGCCAGAAAGCGCATTGCCACCGCTTCACCCTCGCGCTCGGACACAAATTCGTATCCGCCGCCGGGGCAGATCACAACGGCGGGGCGGGCGGAAAAATACGGGTTTGCCTCCACGGTATCCAGCAGGTATGCGTCCATGTAGGGCGGGTCCGTTTGTTGGGGCTTGGACGGGAACGGAATTCGGCTAAATTGCATGGCAGCCTCCATATCAGTATTTTGATTGTTTTATTTTACTCCCGTCCCTCTCCCCGCACAAGCGCCCGGTGGCGTAAACGCTATATTTTCCGGTCTTTTTACGGTATACCGACGTCCCCCAAAATCACAACAGATGGTATGCCCGCACCATAGGAAGCACATATATTGTTATTTCGCCCTTGACATCGATTTTAACAGATGATAATATGAATTATTGGAAATACTCATAACACCGGCTTCGTTGACGGCACGCATAACATCGTTAACACAGGTCCCTCCCCTTCAAAAAAGGCAAGATCGCGGCACTGCGGTTATTGTGCTGCGCCCAGCGCGCGGCAAGCAGCCATCAGGGGCGGAAATCAGCGTGGGTTGAGCCGGTAAGAGGCAGGCAAAGCAAAGACGCTTGAACCAATCGCCTATCATAATCAAGCATGTTGAATTGCTTTGCCCAACTCGGGAAAGCGATTCATTTTTTATCATAAGGGAGGAAATGCTTCATGCAAAACCAGAAACCTTTCCACGCTTACCTGCCGGACGAACGGCCGCCGCTTGGCAAACTGCTGCTGTACGCACTGCAGCAGGTAATCGTCATGTTCCCGGCCACCATCGCCGTGGCATTGATCACCGGCTTTCAGGTGTCCACCACGATCTTTGCCAGCGGTCTGGCTACCCTGTGCTTTGTGCTGATTACAAAGGGCAAAATCCCCATGTACTACGGCTCCAGCTTCTCGTACCTGACCGCCGTCATCAGCCTGATGACCAGCCAG
>DAOPIR010000018.1:17446-24595 GCA_035399245.1 Candidatus Limiplasma sp. | reverse complement strand
GTTCGTCCTGCGTGGCGGCCGGCAGGCCGTCGTAATCGAAATAGTTGAGCATCTCCTCGATGCGCACCGCGCCCTTGTCCGGCAGGTACCCGCCCAGCAGGCAGCGGCGGATGTTGGAATACGACGCGGTATCCACATCCAGCGCGAAGGTGGAAAACGGACTGTCCACAGGGTTGAGGAAGCGGTTTTCGCCGGTATTGCCGTAGGATTCGTCGTTCATGCCGTTGTAATCGATGTCGTACACCACGGCCGCGCTTTCCCGCGCCGTGGGGGCCGTGGCCCCGGTGGACTGCGTGGTGCTGGCCAGCGTAAACAGCGCGGCCGCGCCGTCGGTCTGGTCCTGCTGCGCCTGCGCGTCGCGGCAGGCGGCAAAGGCGGCAATCATCGCCTGCGCGTCCGCCGGGGTCACATAGCCGTCGCTGTCCCATGCGATCGCGGGCAGCAGGTCGCTTTCGATGGCAAAGGTCAGGTTATCCGCCGGCGTATCGCCGCCGACGCCCAGCGCGGCGCACAGCATTGCCAGCGCGCGCTCGTAGGTCAGCAGCGTTTCCCCGGCAGCGGGTTCGTACCGGTATTGGGGAAATGCGTTTTGCACAAGCGCGGCAAACGTGTTTTCGCTGATATACGCCGCGTCGCTGCCGTCGCCCTGGCCCAGCGCGGGGCAGGCCAGCGTAACCGTCAGGCAAGCCGCTGCCAGCAGGCAGAGCCATCGTTTCATCTTCATATCGAAAATCTCCCTTCACCTGGCGCATGCGCGCCGTCGTCGGCGGATTGTTTTGCTTTCTGCCCATTAGACGCGGCGGCGGACAAAAAGTTCCATCTCCCGCGCATGCGCCTTGCCTGCGCGGTAAGATCGCGATACAATGAGGGAAATTGTTTTGACACTTGGCAAAGGAGGCGCGGCCATGGTTTTATCCATCCTCCGGATGGCGCTGCCGGTGCTGATCACCTTTGGGCTGGGATACCTGTGCAGGCGCAATCGGGTGTTCGGTCCGCAGGGCCTTACGGGCCTCAAGGCCGTTGTGGGCAAGGTAACGCTGCCCGCGGTGCTGTTTTACGCGTTTTTCACAGCGGAATATTCCGGCCGGATCGCGCTGACGTTTACGGTGGTGTTCCTGTCGTGCGCGGCGGGGCTGGCGGCAGGGTTTGCGCTGCGGCGGTTTGCCAAGCCCTACGGCAAATATCTGCCGTTTCTGGTAACCAATTTCGAGGGCGGCATGATGGGCTACGCGCTGTTTGGCCTGCTGTACGCGGGGCAGACGCAGATTTTCGCCATGGTGGATATCGGGCAGACGTTTTGCGCGTTTACCGTGTTTTTGGCCACGCTGAAAGCTGTGGGCGGCGAGAAGGTGACGGCAAAAGCGCTTTTCAGCAACATGGTGCACAACATCGTGTTCGTATGCATCGTGCTGGGGGCGGCGCTGGGCATACTGGGCGTGGGCAACAGGGTGCTTGCCTCCGCCGCGGGGCCGATCGTGACCGAGGTCATGCAGTTTATCGCCGCGCCCACCAGCGCGCTGATCCTGATCATCGTGGGCTACGAGCTGAGCTTTGAGCGCGCGCTGCTGCTGCCGGTGCTCAAAGCCGTGGGGCTGCGGCTGTTGGTAATGTACGCGCTGCTGGCCGTGGGCGCGCTGATCGTCTTTGCCGTCATCCCGTTTGACAAGCCCCTGTTTGTGGCGATGCTTTTGGCCTACAGCCTGCCCGCGCCGTTTATCATTCCGCTGTTTGCCAACGCCGAGGGAGACGCGCAGTTTATCGCCACCACACTGTCGGTGCAGACGCTGGTATCCATCGTGCTGTTTATCGGCATCGCGGCATATTCTTTGTAGGCAAACGATGCCGGAGCCATCATTTGCCTGCGGTGGTATTCTATACTTGGTAATGATACAAGACTTGATTGACTATGAATCGAAGGCTTACGTATGAAAACGAAAACGAGAAAAGTGATTTCCAACATCGTGATCCTCGGGCTTACGAGCCTATTTGTGGACATGAGCACCGAGATGGTGTATCCGCTGGTGCCGCTGTTTTTAACGGCCACGCTGGGCGCGTCGCCCGCCATCGTGGGCGTGATCGAGGGCATTGCCGAAAGCATTGCCTCGCTGCTCAAGGTATTTTCGGGCTATATCGGCGATGTATACCACAATAAAAAGCGCCTGGCCATCGCCGGTTACTCCGCGTCGGTATTCTACAAGCTTGTGCTGCTGCTGGCCGCGTCGTGGCCCGGCGTGCTGGTGGCGCGCATTATCGACCGCACCGGCAAGGGCCTGCGCACCGCCCCGCGCGATGCGCTGGTGGCGCAGTCCAGCGACCGGAAAAAGCTCGGCGGCGCGTTTGGCCTGCACAAGATGCTGGACATGGCGGGCTCGTCGCTGGGCGTGGTGCTGGCTTATGTGTTTGTGGCAACGGACATCGGGTTTCACAAGGCGTTTTTGTTCTCCATCATTCCGGCGCTGATCGGCATCCTGATCCTGACCACGGTGCGCGAGGACAAGCAGCGCAAGGCCGCCGCCGAAAAGCTGAGCCTGCGGGGCCTGAAGCTGGATAAAAGGCTGACCGCCTATCTGGCGGTGCTGTTCGTGTTTTGCCTGGGCAACTCCTCTAACGCCTTTTTGCTGCTCAAGGCGCAGGATCTGGGCTTTACCGCCGCGCAGGTGATCCTTTTGTATCTGGTGTTCAACGTGTCCGCGTCCGCGCTGGCCATCCCGGCGGGCAAGCTGTCCGACCGCTTTGGCCGCAGCAAAATCCTGGTGCCCGGGTACCTGATCTACGGGCTGGTGTACCTCGGGTTCGCGCTGATTACGTCCAAGCCGGTCACGGTGTTTTTGTTCATCGCCTACGGCGCGTACACCGCGTTTATCAGCGGCGCGGAGCGCGCCTTTGTAGCGGAAAGCGCGCCGGTGCAACTGCGCGGCACGGTGCTGGGGCTCTACGGCATGCTGCAGGGCATCGCGCTGCTGCTGGCCTCGATGATCGCGGGCGTGCTGTGGGATACGGTCGGCTCCGGCGCGCCGTTCCTGCTGGGCGGGGTGCTGGGTATCGTGTCCGCGGTGCTGATCTACCTGATCACGGGTCACGCCAAGGCGCAGCCCGCGCAGCAGCGCCAATGCTGAACATCGCGGGCATCCCGGTTGAGGTGCGGCGCAAGCGCATCAAAAACCTGCACCTTTACGTCAAGCCGCCCGACGGCCGCGTGCTGGTGACCGCGCCGCTTGCCATGAGTGACGAGACCATTACGCAGTTTGTGCAGACCAAGGCCGCGTGGCTGAAAAAGCACGTGGAAAAATATCAAAACCGCCCCCGGCCCGCCGCGCCGCCGCAGTACATTACCGGCGAAACGCTGCCAGTCTGGGGCCGCCCGTACCGGCTGGAGGTACGCGCCGCCGCGCGTTATTCGCTCACCCTCGCCGGCGATACCGCCCTGCTCACCGCCCCTGCGGCCAGCACCGCGCAGCAGCGCGAAAGGTTCCTGCGCGAGTGGTACCGCGCCCTTCTCAAGCCCGAAATCGCTTGCCGCCTGCCCGCGTGGGAAGCCGCCACCGGCCTGCGCCCCGCCGCGTGGCAGACCAAATGGATGACCACCCGCTGGGGCACCTGCAACACCAAAACCAAAAAGCTCTGGTTCGCCGTCCAGCTCGCCCAAAAGCCGCCGGAGTGCTTGGACTATGTAATTTTGCACGAGATATTGCACCTGAAGGAGCGCGGGCATAACCAGCGGTTTTATGGGCTGTTGGATTTTTATATGGCGGGGTGGAGGGAACGGAAGGCGGGGCTACGGTAGGAACGTTTCCTTCTCTTTTTGGAAAAAAGAGAAGGAAAACAAGAGAAAACCGTTATTCATCTTGCTCCTCATCATTTGTTTTATCTACCTCTTTCATATATCCGGCCGTAATAATACCCGCTGGTAATGCAATGATTGCTATACCAAAGAGGGCGGATGCCATGGTTACAATTCTCCCTATAGTGCTCACTGGATATATATCTCCATAGCCCATTGTCGTAAGTGAAACTGTTGCCCAATACACAGCCGTGAAAAATGTATCAAAAGAGTCCGGCTCAACGTTATAGATGATTAATGCCGAAATCATTATATAGGCAATTGCCAGTGTTAATACTGCAAGGAGTGAAGATTTTTGCTTCTTGAATACTGTTGCGATTATTTTGAAACTCTTTGAGTAGCGAAAAACGCGGAACACTCTAAATACTCTAAATGCTCGAATCAATCTGAAAATACGAAAAAGCTTAAATCCTTTGTTCAGCAAAGCGATAGATGGCAAAATTGATAATAAGTCAATAATCGCCATGAAAGAAAACGGATAGCGAATAAAGGATGATGCGGATTTCTTACCAAACTTATAATCTGCCGTACAGAGGCGTAAAATGTAGTCAAGAATAAAAATTAAAACTGTCACCTTATCAGCAATTAGAAATACCGTATTATCCTGTTTAAACGCCAATGGAATAATACTTGCAGCTATAACAATTATCATCGAATAATCGTAAATGCTACTCCAAATATCTGAACCGTTTGATAATTCGATGATTTCATATATTTTCTTGCGCATATTTCGTCCTCCGTTTGGTTTTTATTCTTTGTTAAACAGTCTAATATAATTTTGAAAGAAATGGTTTTATGTCGTTGATTTGTTCTTTCTCGGTTTTTCACAGTAATGAGAAATATACACTATAGCTGTTGAGAGTATATCGCAATAAATTAATCCGGACAATTCTTTGAATTTCTTTATACCGATAATCCATCATTACCATAATAGCACACAAATACTCCTTGACTATTCCGTTACGTCATACCTTATACTAACCCCGTAAGGGAGATGAAGCCAATGAATGCCCAAGAAGTAGCCGCCTTGACCGGCGTCAGCGTGCGCACGCTGCACCATTACGATCAGATCGGGCTTTTGTGCCCGGCGCGGAATGCGGAAAACGGGTACCGGATGTACTCTGCGGAGGATTTGGATTTGCTGCAGCAAATTCTGTTTTTCAAAGAATGCGGGTTTTCCCTTGCCGACATTCAGGCGCTGCTGCAAAGCCCCTCGTTTGACCGCAACAAGGCCTATGCCCTGCAGCGGCAGGCGCTGCTGCATCAGCGCCGGCGCATTGATACGATGCTGCATACGCTGGAGAAAACCATGCGGGCATCGAAAGGAGAAATCACAATGACATCCAAAGAGAAATTTCTCGGCCTTGACCTGACCGAGAACCCCTATGAGGAAGAAGCCCGCCGCCTGTGGGGCGACGCGGCGGTGGACCAGTCCAATGAGAAAATCGCCGCGCTCACGCCCGACGGCCGCAAGGCGGCAGCGGCGGGGCTGCACGAGCTGTTTACGCGGCTGGCTGCCGTGCGCTGCGAAGCGCCGGACAGCGATGAAGTACAGGCGGAAATCGACGCGATGTTCCGCTATTTCAACCGCAGCTTCGGCACCTACACGCCGCAGGCCTTTGCCGGCGTGGGGCAGCTATACGTGACCGACGAACGCTTTACGCGCAACATCGACCAATACGGCGAGGGGCTGTCCGCGTTTCTGGCCGAGGCTATGGCGGAATACGCAAGGCGGCATTGATCTTAAATTCTAAAGGGAGTCCGGCAATTTTCGCCGGACTTCTTTTTGATTCCGGCAGGAATTTTTATACTAGCATGGAAACATGAGCACAGAGCCGCATTGCGGCTTTCAGCGGCCTTGGGGCTGCGGGAGCGCGCAGTGCACAAATACGGAGGACAACCGACATGATCCATGTGGCAATCATCGGCACCGGCGGCATCGCGCCGGCGCATATCGAGGGGTACCTCGCCTTTCCCAAGCGGTGCAAAATCGTGGCGCTGGTGGACATTTATCCCCAAAAAGCGGAAGCCATGAAGGTAAAATTTAATCTGGACGCGGACGTGTATGACGATCACGAAAAGCTGTTTTCCCGCGGGGACATTGATCTGGTGAGCGTTTGCACACCGCCGTATACCCACGCGGCCATATCCATTAATTGCATGAACCACGGCATGGACGTCATCTGCGAAAAGCCGATGGCCGCGTCGCTTTGGGAGTGCGACCGGATGATCGAAACGCGGGACACGGCCGGACGGCGGCTGTCCGTCATATCGCAAAACCGGTTCCGCAATCCCGTGTGGAAGCTGAAGCAGATGCTGGATTCGGGCGTGGCCGGCAAGGCGCTGCACGCACAGTTTGACAGCTATTGGTGGCGCGGCCACTGCTATTACGACCTGTGGTGGCGCGGCACGTGGGCCAAGGAGGGCGGCGGCTGCACGCTCAACCACGCGGTGCACCACATCGACATGCTCAACTGGATGATGGGCGGCCTGCCCGCGGAGCTCACGGCGGTGCTGGCGAACCTGAACCACGACAACTCCGAGGTGGAGGACTTTTCCGTGGTGATCGGGCGCTACGAAAGCGGCGCGGTTTCCACTCTTACAAGCTCTTTGGTGCACCACGGCGAGGAGCAGCGGCTGGTGTTCCAGTGCGAGCGCGCCAAGCTGAGCGCGCCGTGGCATCCGCAGGCGTACAAGTCCCTGCCCAACGGTTTTTGCACGCCGGACGAGGACACCCTGCACGCGATCGACGCGCAGTATCAGGCCCTGCCCGACCTGCCTTACGAGGGCCATCCCGCGCAGATTGACAACGTACTGCGGGCTATCGAGCGCGGTGACCGCGATTTTCTGGTACAGGGCGAGGACGGACGGCGGACGCTGGAATTCATCACCGCGGTGTACAAGTCCGGCTTTACGGAGCAAAAGGTCACGCTGCCGCTTGCCAGGGACGACCCCTTCTACACCGTGGAGGGCATCCGGCAAAACGTCCGGCATTTTTACGAGAAAACCGCCTCGGTGGAAAACTTCGCCCCCGCCGAGATCTCCATGGGCAGCAAGTACGACAAATACGATTACAAAGCATGACGGCGCATTAAGCGTCAAAGGCAAAGCCCTTGTCAGCGCGCAGGGACGAAATCCCTGCACACCGGAGGCCGTAAAAGCGAAAGCGCCACGAGCGCCGCAGATACAAAGCGGCTCGGAAAACGCAGTTTTCGAATAGAAAAGATTGCTTCACAATCTTTTCCGCCATTGTCCACTCGGTTTTATTGTCGCCCAGCTCCCTGCCGGTCGCTGTGCTCTGTAAAGCC
>DAOPIR010000018.1:0-17346 GCA_035399245.1 Candidatus Limiplasma sp. | reverse complement strand
TCGGGTCGCTTTCGGCTTCGCCGAAGTGCCCACCGGGCACACGCTTCCCTCCGTTACCCACTCGGTTTTATTGTCGCCCAGCTCCCTGCCGGTCGCTGTGCTCTGTAAAGCCTCCCAACTTCGGGTCGCTTTCGGCTTCGCCGAAGTGCCCACCGGGCACACGCTTCCCTCCGTTGCCCACTCCTCATTAGTAGAAAGCGGTGTTACTATGACCAACAAAGACGGCATGAACTACGCCCCCAAGGGCAAGCCCGATCCCGTGGTGAAGGCGGGCGAATTTGTATTCTCCGTAGCGTACCTCAAGCACGGCCACATCTACGGCATGACCGGCGGCCTGCTGGACGCGGGCGCGACCCTGAAATATGTTTACGACGACGATCCCGCGCTGGTGAAACGCTTTTTGGAGCAGTATCCGCAGGCCACACCGGCGGACAGCTATGATGTAATTTTGAACGATCCGGACACGCGGCTGGTCGCCTCTGCCGCCGTTACCTGCGATCGCGCGGGCGTCGGCTTTCAGGCCATGCGGGCGGGCAAGGATTACTTTACCGACAAGGCGCCGTTCACCACGCTGAAGCAGATTGAAACGGCACGCGAGCTTATCCGGGAGACCGGCAAAAAGTACATGGTGTACTACGGCGAATACGTGCATGTGGAGGCCGCGGTGTTTGCCAAGCAGCTGATCGACGAGGGTGCCATCGGCAAGGTGGTGCAGGTGCTGGGCCTCGGCCCGCACCGGTTAAATGCGCCTGCGCGCCCCGCCTGGTTTTTTGAAAAAGAAAAATACGGCGGCATCCTGTGCGATATCGGCAGCCACCAGATCTATCAGTTTTTGATCTTTGCAGATGTGCAGGCCGCCGCCGTGACCCACAGCCAGATCGGCAATTTCGGCAATCCGCAGTATCCCGAGCTGGACGATTTCGGCGACGCGACCCTCGTATCATCGGGCGGCGAAACCATGTACTTCCGCGTGGACTGGTTTACGCCCGACGGGCTTGACACCTGGGGCGACGGCCGTATGATCATCCTCGGCACGAAGGGGTACATCGAGCTGCGCAAGTACACCGATCTGGCCATCGCGCAGCGCGAGGGCAACGTGTATCTGGCCAACCAGGCGGGCGTGCAATACCTGAACGTGCAGGGCAAGGTGGGCTATCCGTTCTTCGGCCAGCTGATCTTGGATTGCTTAAACCGCACCGAAACCGCTATGACCCAGCACCAGGCGCTGCTGGCCGCCGAGCTTTCCATCCGGGCGCAAGCACAAGCGCAGGTGATTCACGCCGCCAAGTAGCGGCGTGAATCAATGTGGAATATGGAATCAGGAATGAAGGTGCGGTTGCTTACGCAACCGGATATTGCATAAGATTGCAAAGCTATCTTTCCGCCATTCCTCATTCCTCATTCATTCCTCGTCTCCCCGTCACGTAATCGACGCCTCATAAATCGCCTGTATCGTCGCTGCCAGCGTGGCGTCAAACTCCGCGTCTGTTTGCTGTGCGCTCAGGCCGCTGAGCAGCGCGCGGGAGAAGCTCGCGATCAGGCCGTGGTTTTGTTTCAGCTTCTGGTCGGCCTCGCTGCGCGGATAGCCGCCCGACAGCGCCACGATGCGCACCACGCGGGGATCGGCCATCAGGTCGCGGTAAAAGTCCGGCTGCGTGGGAATGGTGAACTTGAACATCAGCTTTTCGTCCTCGTCCATCGCATGCAGGTGTTTGATAATCTCTTGCTTGAGCAGCGCTTCCGCCTCCGCCTTATGCGGGCAGTGGATGTCCACCTCGGGCTCCAGAATGGGCACCAGCCCGTATGCCATAATCCGCTTGCCCAGCGCAAACTGCTGCGCCGCAATCTTTTGAATGCCGTCGGGATTGGCCTCGTAAATGACGGAGCGCATCTTGGTGCCGAAAATCGGCTGTGCGGCGGCCTGCTCCAGCAGCGCGTCCAGATCCGGAATGGGCTTCATCAGCCGTACGCCGTCGTGCAGCGCGTCCAGCCCTTCGTCCACCTTCAAAAACGGGATGATCCCTTTTTGCTCCCAGAGATAGCGGGCCGTGGGCAGGTCCATCACGGTGCGGTTCATGGTATTGCGAAACAGGATCGCGCCGAGGATGTATTCCTTTTGAAACGCCGGGCTCACCATCACGCGCGTGCGCATTTGGTGGATCAGCGCGTACATCTCGTCCTCACCGTTATAGCTGCTTTCGCTTACGCCGTACTGCGCCAGCGCCTTGGGTGAGCTGCCGCCGCTTTGGTCCAGTGCGGCAATGAATCCCCTACCGGTTTGCATGCGGTTGAGTTGCTGTGCGTTCATATTTTAATTCCTTTCCTGCAGGTCGGGCTGTAATGCGGTTACGTGTTCATTATGGCCCTTTGCGCACGGCAAGTCAATGCAAAGTTAGACGATTCTAACCTTGACGAAACGAATGCACAATTGTAAAATAAAGACAGGGATCCAACCGGCTGTTTTTCCGCCGTTTCGCGGGGCAGCCGTTACAAACAAGAACGTTTGCCATATACAACCCGACAGAAATGGAGGCGTCGCATGAACACGGACATGCAGCTTATTTTGCTCCGCCACGGCGAGAGCGTTTGGAACAAAAAGAATCTGTTTACCGGATGGACCGATGTGGACCTGTCGGACAGCGGATGGCTGGAGGCGGCCGCGGCGGGCCGGCGGATGCTGGAGAACGGCTTTGATTTTGACATCTGCTATACCTCCTACCTCAAGCGTGCCATCCATACCCTCAACCTGGTGCTGGAAGCCATGGACCGCGAGTGGCTGCCTGTGGTGAAAAGCTGGAAGCTCAACGAGCGCCATTACGGCGCGCTGCAGGGGCTCAACAAGGCCGAAACCGCCGCAAAGTACGGTGAAGAGCAGGTATTTATCTGGCGGCGCAGCTACGATGTGCGGCCCCCGCTGCTGAACGCCGGCGACGATCGCAATCCCGCCAGGCTGGCGGCCTACCGCGGCGTTCCGGCGGATGAGCTGCCCTTGGGCGAAAGCCTGCAGGATACCATCGCCCGCGTGGTTCCCTATTTTGACAAAGTCATCAAGCCGGAAATACTGTCCGGCAAGCGCGTGCTGATCGCCGCGCACGGCAACTCCCTGCGCGCGCTGGTGAAAACCTTTGACAAGCTCTCCGACGAGGAGATTTCCAAGGTAAACATCCCCACCGGCATCCCGCTTGTGTACACCTTCGCGCCCGATTTTACCGTGACCCACAAGGAATACCTGGGCAAGGCTTCCGCCATCGCCGCCAAAATGAATCAGGTAGCCAATCAGGGCAAGGCCAAAGCATGAACCTTATATTGACCGGCATGCCCGGCGCCGGAAAAAGCACCCTGGGCGTATTGCTTGCCAAGGCGCTGGGAATGGAATTTATCGATACCGATCTGCTGATCCAGCAATCGGAAGGCCGCCTGTTGCAGCAGATTATCGACCGCGACGGCGTTAACCGGTTTATGAAGATCGAAGAGGGCGTAATTGCCGCCATTAAAGCCGACAACGCCGTGATCGCCACGGGCGGCAGCGCGGTGTATTACGCCGCGGCCCTGCACGCCCTGCGCAAAGGCGGCCGGATTGTATACCTGCACGTGCCCTTTGCGGAAATTGAGCGGCGCATTACCAACATCACCAGCCGCGGCATCGTGCTACCAAACGGCGTCAGCCTGCGGGCGCTGTACAACGAGCGCGTGCCGCTGTACCGCGCCGTAAGCGACGTTGCGGTAAACTGCGCCGGACGGGATATCGAGCAAAGCGTAGCCGATATCGCCGCCCTTGTTACGGTGTTTCCGCCCCGTACAACAGCGTAAACGATTCGTAGTGATCCGCCGTGTAGTAAATCAGCCCGTCGCTTGAAAATACGATGCGCTCCGCCCCGCGGCTGTCCGCGCCCAGCGTGTTTATATCGCACTCGGCGTAGGTGCGGCCGTCAGCCTCGGGCAGCAGCCCTTCGTAGTTGCCAAAGCGGTCGCCGCCGATGCACTTTCCCGCAGCATAATCATCCAGCCCGCCGCCTTCCCAGCCCAGCGCGCGCGCCTGTGATTTGGTGATAAAGTTATCGGGCAGATGCCCGTACACGTGGATATACAGCGCCACGTCTTCTTTCGTGGTATACGCGCCGGCTTCGTCCGGCGCTGTTTGTATGGCAGCGGTCGGCGAAGGCACCGACTCGCTGACTGCCGCTCCGTTCGCAGAACTGCCGGCTGCAATACTGCCGTCCGCAGGACTGCCGGCCGCAGGACTGCCGCAGCCTGTAAATAGGAAAACCAACGCCGCAATCAGCGCAAAAAGCAAAACCCGTTTGCCGTAACGGTGCATCTGCATCCATCCAATGGGTAGTATTGTATCATGTTTTACGGCAGGCTACTACCGGTGTTCCTATTCTTGACATACGTCAAGTTGTTGATTTCCTTCACTTGACATACGTCAAGTCTAAATGTATACTCCGTATAGCAAGGTGGTGACAGCTATGCAAACGCAAGTCATTCTCGAAAAACAGGATCTTACCTATCTGTCGTGGACGAAAACCCGTAATTCTTCTGGAACCGCCGGCTCGTTTTTAAAATCCTGTTTCGACCTCAGCGGCGAGAAAATTTTCTATAAGCTCTCCAATTACGACGCGTATTGCGGCATCACAGGGCACGAATGCGCGAACGAGCTGATCGTGGATCGCCTGCTGACACTGCTGGGTGTGGAGCATTTGCATTACCAGCTGATCCACGCGGAGATTCTGATCAACAGCCAGCGCATAGAAACCTATCTTTGCGCGTCTTCGGATTTTAAGCGTACCGGCGAAACCAAGCTCGCGCTGGACGCCTATTATCAGGCGGAAAAAGCAGAAGGCGAATCCCCGCTGGATTTCTGTTTTCGCAGCGGTTGGGCATCGTACCTTTGGCAGCTGCTGGCCGTAGATTTTCTGATCCTGAATCGGGATCGTCACGGGGCAAATCTCGAGGTGCTGCGCAATGCCAGGAAAAAAACCCTGCGCCTCGCCCCGCTGTTTGACCACGGCCTTTCCCTGCTCTGCCGGTGCGAGGACGACGCCGCGGTGCGCGCGTTTGACGTGATGGCCGACCGGAAGGTGCAAAGCTTTGTGGGTTCACAGTCCGCGCAGGCAAACCTGCAGCTCATTCCCCACGATCAATTACCGGCGTTCCGCCCGCTGCGGGAGGCCGACAAAATGGCCCTGCTGGCGGGGCTGGAAGCCGTGCTTTCCCAGCCGCTGCGGGATAAAATCTGGGATATGCTGTGGAAGAGATGGAGGTTCTATGAAGATTTTCGCCATCAGGGATGAAACCGATCCCGCCCGCAAGGATGTCGCTTACCTGCTCTATTATGAGCAATCCAAGCGCTTCTACATCGAGCTGCCGGACGACGCAGACCCGTGGGAAACACCGCTGTTGCTGTCCTCGTTTCTCAAGCGGGGCGAGCGCACGGTGAACGCCTATTGGAGCAAACTGTGGGTACAGCAGCGAATCGTACCGCCCGACCGGCAAAATCTGGGGCAGATTTTGAAGGCCAATCATTTGGAAAGCTACGACGAGTTCGCCCTGCTGATGCTTGCGGACGGCCGCTGTGCACAGGACAACTATTATTTGGTTCCCATTTCACAATCCAATATAACAGGGAAATTCTATGCCCGTTTTCAAAAAAAAGTGGAAGATGTTGTTCCGCTTTCCAATTTTCACCTATTAGTATTTTTTCGGGATGGCACAATTCAAAAATTCGATATGAAATCCGCTCCGTTTCTGGGAAACGCCTTTCTTCCCATCCTGAAAGATGAGGCGCTGTTTAGCACCGTAGCCATACAGCCGGGCGGGTACGGCGTTTGCTGGGGCGAAACGCTTGCGGTCGCAGATACGGTTCTTTATGATTTCAGCGATACCGTCGCGCTGTCACAGGAAGATTTTGCACGGTTTGCGGAATACCGGGTCGTGAATGCCGCCGAAGCCGCCGGGCTTCTGCACTGCTCCCGCCAGAACATCAGCGATCTGGTGCGGCGCGGCAGGCTGCACCCTGTGAAGGCCACGCCGAAAAACACGCTGTTTTTGAAAAGTGAAATCATCCAGCGGAACTGGAAATAGCGTCTTAATAGATTGTTTCAAGCATAATGACACTGCCCGTGAAAACGGCAGATGCAAAGCGTTTTCGCGGGCAATGTCATTATGCTTCGTTATTCCTATTGATACTCTTCCTTATTCCTCGTACAGGTAGATATCCCCTTGGTCGTACTCCATGATCACGGTGTCGGAGTAGGTTTCGCGGCCAAAGACGTCGGTAACGATGTACTGGTACAGGTACTCGCCGTCTATCAGCTCTTCCTCGCGCATCTCCACGTCGCCGTTTACGGTAAAGCTGTCCATCTCGTAGGTGGTGGTTTCGCCGGTATCCCAGTTGGTGGCGTCAAACAGGGACGCAACCTCGTCGCCGTCTTTGAGCGGCAGCAGATCGCGGGCGCTCATGCCGGTATCGGCGTCGATGCCGTCCCACGTGCCGTAGACCTCAAAATGGCCGTCCTCGTCGCTGTCCCAGATATAGGCGGCGCGCAGCGAGGTTTCCTCGCCGTTTAACAAAATCGGGATGGTGTAAAGGTTGTAATCGTCTTCCTCGGCCAGCAGCGTCGGCGCGCAATAGCAGCCCTCGATGGCCGGCCACACCCCGCGGAAGTTATCCTCAAAATAGCCGTTGTCCCAGTCGCCGTCGATGTCGTTATCGATGCCCAGGAACATATACTCGTCGTAATCGTAATCCAGATAATAAATGCCGAAGGTGACCGACAGCACGCTGTCCATGTCGCCGCCGATCTCCAGCGCGTAGTAGCCGTCGTCGGTAATCCAGGTGGAAAGCTCCACGGCATAGTCGTCCGCCTGCACCGCCGAGGACGCCTCGGGGATATCGTCCGCCGTGCCCGCGGGCACATCCCAGTCAGAGGAAGCAACGGCCTGCATGAACCGCAGGTAATTGCCGCTGGTGGCTGCGGTGCTGGCGTAGGTCGTCAGCTCCTCGTTGTCCGCCGACAGCGGATAGTAGACCGACAGGCCGTTAGCCTCGGAGCGGCTTGTACCCTTAACGTTGTACTTGACGGCGTCAAACAGCGCATCCAGCACCGCCATGGCGGTATCGCTGAGCACGTCCTGCGTGTTGATGGCCATGTCGCCCAGGTCCACCATGTTGGTATAGCCCTCCTGGGCGTTGTTGCCGCCGTAGTTTTCGGCGCGCCGCACCCCCTGCACAAACTGCCGGTAGGTGGTAATATCCCCGGTAACGCCGGTCATCTCCGTGGCCATCGCGTCAAACGCCTGCAGCAGCTCCTCCACGGCGGCCAAGTCGGTTACCGACAGCGTAACCAGATCGCCCTCGTCCTCCCGGGCGCACTTTGTCATGTAGGTGTCGCAGATTACGGTGCCCAACGTAAGCCCGTCCTGCTCTGGATTTTTGCACAGCGCTTTCAGCCATGCGGCATAGTCCCAGCCGCCGCCGGGCTCGGTTTCTTCCGACGCGATCAGGTAGCGCCCGTAGGGGGCGACCGCCGCCGCGGTTTCCAGCGTGGCCATCAGGCAGGCGTCAAAGCCGATCACGTCAAACGTGACGCCGGCCATGGCCAGCCCCTCCGTGAGCTCGGTCAGGGACAGGCTGTCGTCGTCAAACAGCTCGTCAAACGCCACGCCGGACGCGGCGCCGCCGCCATGGTTCCAAAAAACTGCCATATAATGATCGGCGGGATAGCTCTGCGCACCCCAGCCCAAAAACTCGCCCAGCGTCTGCGCGTCGCCCATGCTTTCAAGCGGGCGGGAGTCCGCCAGCTGCAAACCGTCCTCGGCCACCAGCCAGCGCTGCAGCTGGTCGGGATCGATGCCGCGGGTCTCCCACTGCGAGGTACCGCCGGTCTGCACCACAAAGCGGATATTGTCAGGCAGGGAAACCGACAGGATTTCATCCAGGTTCTCGGTAGCCGCCCCCTGCTCGGATTCCAGATCGGTCCCGCACAGGTACAGCATCACCGTCCAGCTCTCATCCTGCGCGGCCGCCGCGGCCGTCCACCCCGCGCCAAGCAGCGCCAAAACCAGAGCCAAAATCAATCCCTTGCAGCTCCCTCGTTTCATGGTGTTTTCCTCCCCTTCCGGCGGCACAGCGCCGGTATTGTTATCCTTCTAACCATAGTATACCATTCCCTGCGCCGCAGGGAAATACACATGCGCCCACAATTGCGCAAGTATGCTATAATGGACAGGATATTATTGGAATTCATACACGCCGTTATAAGGAAGGGCCTATGAAAGCAGCCACCATGCGAGCCTATGCCGCCGCGCAATACCGGCGGCTCCGGTCGGAGCACCGCAGCGTCGCGGACGAATGCATGCTCATCAACAACCGCCGTCTGTCCTACGGCGCGGCCATTGCCGCCGCCATCTGCCTGATCCCCATCATACAGCTGCTGCCGGGCGGCACGGTAACAGACGCGCCTTCCCTGTGGCGGGCGGGCGTGCTGATCGTCAATATCGTCATGTGCGCCGGACTGCTGCTGATCTGGTTTTTCGCTTTCCGCACCCGCAAGGCCACGGCTCCCACCAGGGGCATGCTGGCCATGCAGCTTGTGTCGGCGGCGTTTTTCCTGCTGTGCGGCGCGTGCGTTACGCTGCTGGACCAGCTGCAAACAGGCAACACCTCCACCTTTCTTTTGGCCTGCATCTCCGTAGGCGCCGTGGTGCTGATCCGCCCGCTGCCTGCCGCGGCCCTGTACGCCGGCGCTTTCACGGCCATGCTGGTCGCGGGCCGCTTTGTGCTGCCAAATGACCTGCTGTTTTCCGTGCGCACCAACGGCATCAGCAGCATTTGCATGGGCATGGTGGTCTCCGTTATTCTCTGGCGCGCCAACTGCACCATGCTGCTGCAGCGCCGCCAGCTGGAAAAGCAAACGCATATTCTGGAGCAGATGGCCTATTACGACAAGCTGACCGGCCTGTCCAACCGCCACTTCTTCGATGCCATTATCCGGCAGGAGGGCGCGCCCGCCCAGCCGCGTGACGAAGGCGCGCTGCTGATGCTGGATCTGGATGATTTCAAGCGCATCAACGATACCTACGGCCACCCCGCGGGCGACGCCATGCTGTGCCAGCTGGCGCAGGTGCTGCAGGACGCCCTGCGCAAAACCGACGTCATTTCCCGCTTCGGCGGTGAAGAGTTTATGGTCATGCTGCCCAAAACACCGATGCAGCAGGCCACAGCCGTGGCGGAAAAGCTGCGCGAGACGATTGAGCAGACCACGTTCCAGCTGCCCGGCGGCGTACACGAGCATATGACCGCCAGCATCGGCATCGCACCCGTGGGCAGCGATGGTCAGGCAGGCGACCCCTATACGCTGGTAGACCAGGCGCTGTACAAGGCCAAGCGCGACGGCAAAAACAGCGTGGCTTGCTGCTGGGAAAGCGCCCAAGCCACGGACACGCCTGCGAAGTAGCCACGCATCAATCCCCTGCAGGAGGCGCAATCCATGTACGAGCTGAACCAGGTTGGCAAAAATACCTATTATATCCAATCCCCCGCCAAGATCGGGCTGTACCGCGTGAACGACGCCGCGGTGATCCTCATCGATTCCGGCAACGACAAGGACGCGGGCCGCAAGGTGCGCCAGGTGCTGGATAAACAGGGCTGGACGCCGCAAGCGATCCTCAACACGCACTCCAACGCCGATCATATCGGCGGCAACCGTTACCTGCAGGCCCAATATGGCTGCCCGATTTTCGCAAACGGCGTCGAGGCCGCGCTCACCCGCTATCCGCAGCTGGAGCCCGCGTTTTTGTGGGGCGGCTATCCCGTAAACGAGCTGCGGCACAAGTTCTTGCTGGCGCAGCCCAGCGACGCGAAGGATTTTTCCGATCCCGCGTATCCGGCGGCGCTGGAAGCCATCCCGCTGCCCGGGCACTTTTTTGACATGGTCGGCTTTCGCACGCCGGACGACGTGGTGTTTTTAGCCGACTGCGTTTCCAGCGAGGCAACGCTTACCAAGTACGGCGTGACCTTTATTTACGATGTGGCCGCCTACCTGCGGACGCTGGACGCTGTGGAGGCCATGCAGGCTGCGTGCTTCGTGCCCGCCCATGCCGAAGCTGCCGCCGACATGAAAGCGCTGGTGCGCGTCAACCGGCAAAAGGTGCTGGAAATTGGCGAACATCTGCTGGCCTGCTGCCGGACGCCCGCCTTGTTCGAGGATATTTTGCAGGCCACGTTCACACGCTACGGCCTCAGCATGGATTTTTCCCAGTACGTGCTGGTGGGCAGCACCGTACGCTCCTACCTGTCGTGGCTGAAGGAAACGGACCGGCTGGACGTATGCTTTGCAAACAACCGAATGCTCTGGCAATGTAAATAGATCGCTTCCTTACGCTTGACTCTGCCCTCGGGACATGGTTTACACTGTGTTGCGGGAGGCGGACAAATGCGATTGCTTCAAAATTTGCTTCATCGGCGGATCGGGCTTGTGGTACTGACGCTGTGTGTCAGCGTGGTTTCCATCGGCGTTTCGCTGTGGTGGAACGCGCAGCTGAGCCGCATCATCAACACCGTAAGCACAGGCGGCGCGGCGGCCGCGCGCACGGTGGTCACGGCCTGCGCCACGCTGCTGCTGAGCGCGGGGCTGAACCATGCCCTGGGCCTTTGCTCCGGCTGGACCTGCGAAACGCTGGCGCACGACCTGCGGCTGGGCTATGCGCGGCACTTTGCCGCGCTGGATGCGCAGGCCGCCGCGGCGCTTAATGCCGGCGAAGCACTGTCCGCGCTGCAAAACGAGATCAACGACGTGTCCGGCTTTCTGCGCGCCAACCTGTTTTCGATCGTGGACGACCTGATCCGCTTTCTGGGCACGTTTGCGTGGCTGCTATGGCTCAATCCCCTGCTGACGCTGACGGCCAACCTTCCGGTTGTGCTGCTGATGGGGTACACGGTCGTTTCCAGCCGGATTATCGGGCGGGCGGCGGCCCAAAGCCAGCAGGCCAACCTGCGCATGAACGGCTTTGCCGATACGCTTGTCACGGTGTTCCCCGTGCTGCGCCTGTTTGACGCCGCACCGCTGCTGTGCACGCGCTATGGCGCGGCGCTTACAGCGTGGGAGGCCGCCGGCATCCGCGAAGAGCGCGTACGGGCGCGGCTGATGTCGCTGAGCGCCCTTTTGTCGTGCACGCCGCTGCTGCTGCTGTTTTGGCTTGGCGGCGCACAGGTAATCCGCGGCACGATGAGCCTGGGCGTGCTGTACGTGTTCATCAACCTGTCGGGCAACGTATCCGGCGTGATGATGAACATCCCGGGGCGCATTGCGCAATTCCGCCGGTTTGCCGCCAACATGCAGCGGCTCGCGCCGCGCGTATCGGTGGTGAAGCCATGAGTATCATCGCCGAAAACCTGCAGTATGCCTACGGCGGCACTCCGGTGCTGCGTGGCGTCGACCTGACGGTGCCCACCGGCGAACGCATCGGCATCATCGGCGTCAGCGGCGGCGGCAAAAGCACGCTGCTCAAGCTGCTCAGCGGCCTGTACGCCGCGCAGACCGGCGTGGTGGAGGTACACGGCGCCACCACCCCGCAGGCCATCCGCCGGCAGGTGGCCATGGTGCTGCAAAGCGCGATGCTGTTCCCCGCCAGCATTCGGGAAAACATCACCTGCGGGCACCCCATGGCCGAAGCGGTAATCGAGCGGGCCTGCAAGGCCGCGCAGCTGGCGGACTGGATTGCAGCCCTGCCCGACGGACTGGACACCTTTGTGGGCGAGCGCGGCGGCAAGGTATCGGGCGGGCAGGCGCAGCGCATTGCCATTGCCCGCGCCATTGCCAAGGACGCGCCCGTTGTGCTGCTGGACGAAGCCACCAGCGCGCTGGACGGGGCAACCGGCGGCGCGGTGCTGGCCGCGATCGACCGGCTTACCGCGGGGAAAACCGTGGTCAGTGTCAGCCACCATCCCGGCGCGCTGGTCCACTGCACGCGCGTTTACCGGCTGGAAGGCGGGCGGCTGCACCATGCGTGACCTGCAAGCCTTGCTGCGGGCAACCGGCGGATGGCGGCGGTTTGCGCTGCTGATCCTGCTGCGCAGCCCGTTTGACGCGCTGCATACGCTGGTGCGGGCGGTGTATCTGCAAGCCGCGTTCAACGCCATCCAGCGCGGCGACGCGCGCGGGCTTGGGATCAGCTGCGCGGTATTCGGCATCGGCAGCCTGCTGCTTTTCCTGTATAATGGTACGGTATGGACGCTGTATGCTACACACACGGTGCGGTGGATCGGCACGGTGCGCCGAAAGCTGTTTGCGCACATCGCGTCGCTGCCGCTGGCGCAGATCGAGGCACAGCCGTCCGGCAGCTGGATTACGCGCCTCAATGCCGACGTGCAGGCCGCTGCCGCCCTGCTCAGCCAGCCGCTGCACCTGCCCCACGCCGTCTGCGGCATGGTGAACCTCGCGGTGTCCTCACTGGTACTGGTGTGCATCCGTCCGGCCATCTGGGGGCTGGTTGCGCTGTTTGTTGTCCCGCACCTGCTGATCAGCCGGTTTGTGATTGCCCGGCCGATGACGGCGCTGGCGGAAAGCGCGCAGCAGATCACCGCCCAAAACACCGCTGATCTGGACGCGCTGATCACCTGTGCCGACACGGCCATCCTGTACGACGCGCAGGACTATCTGCTGGAGCGCTTTCGCCGCAGCAGCCTGGCGCTGCGCAGGGCCAACATGCGTATGCGCCGCCGCAGCGCGTGCGGCGCGGGGCTATACACGCTGCTGGGGCTCAGCGGCTATCTGCTGGTTTTGCTGCTGGGCGGCGCATGGATCGCCGCCGGCGCCCTGACCTTCGGCGACCTGACGGCGGCCTTCCAGTACCGGGGCGGCATGATCATGGGCGCGGTGATGCTGACCAACAGCCTGATAAACTGCCGCGCCGCGCTGGCCGGCGTACGGCGCGTGAACGAAACGATGCAGCTGCCAAAAGAGGGATTATAATGGAAAAACCGTTGCTGAGAATCGGGGAGATCGCCGCGTTTTTCAACGTGTCCGTCAAGGCGATTCGCCTGTATGAAAAAAAAGGGATTATTATACCCGCCAAGATCGATCCGGCGACCGGCTACCGCTATTACGCGCCGGATCAGGTGCAGACGCTGGACGCGCTGCTGGAGCTCAAGGCCCTGGGCTTCTCGCTCAAAGAGATTAAAACCATCCTGTCCGGCGGGCTGGGCAGCAACGCACTTACAGCCGCGCTTACCCGCAAGCGCATGGCATGGCAGAGCGTGATCGCGGCCGCCGAAAACAAGATCGACGCGATTGACAAGATCACACAGCGGATGGCAAGCTCCAAAGAGGTGCTCAAGCTGCAGGAGCTAACCGACGACCAGCGCGCGTGGCTGCTGGTGAAGATGGTCTGCGTGGAGGACGTGCACGGCCAGCATGTGCTAAGCGAGGCGCTGTGGCTATGAAAGACCTGTATATCATCGGCGGCACCATGGGCGTGGGCAAGACCACAACCTGCCGGGTTCTCAAGCAGCGGCTGGATCGCTGCGTATTTCTGGACGGGGACTGGTGCTGGGACATGCACCCCTTTCAGGTCACCACGGAAACCAAGCATATGGTGATGGAAAACATCTGCTTTCTCCTCAACAATTTCCTGCAATGCTCCATTTACGAAAACATCGTGTTTTGCTGGGTGCTGCACGAGCAGGCCATCCTGGATGATTTGCTCTCCCGCCTCGATATTGCGGGCTGCCGTGTGCACCTGATCTCGCTCACATGCGCCGAGCCGGCGCTGCGTGCCCGCCTGCGCCGCGACGTGGCCGCCGGCATCCGCGCCGAAAGCTGCATCAGCCGCAGTGCCGAGCGCCTGCCGCTGTATCAGCGGCTGAACACGCAGAAGGTGGACGTGTCGGAGATTACGCCCGCGCAGGCGGCGGCGTATATCCTGCAAAATTGCTGACGCTGTAGGTTAATAATCGTGCCGGCGCACGGTATGCTGGCAGCGACGGCAAATGAATTGAATATTTATGGGAGGGATACCGTCCGCAAGGGGCAAAGCGCGCCGACCGGAAGCGAAAGAAGGAACGAACGCAAGCAAGGATACGCCTGATTTTTGGCAGGCGTTGCTGTGCTGTGTCCGTTCAGTCTTTCCCAAGAATATCTCTTATGCTGTGCAGAGATACCCTGTTTGTATCCCTGTTTTCATTTGCCGTCAACAGGATACGGAAACAGAAAGGATGCGTGACAATGTTCACGCCTGACCATCTGCCCGATACCGGCCGCACGCCCGCGCCGCAAAAAGACGCGGGCCACCCGTTGCGCTTCTGCGCTTATCCGCGTATACTAACCCCGACAACTACACACACGCAAAGATAAAAACACGGTCCGGCCGGTAGTCCGGACGCGGAAATTCCGTCAGTAACCTGCCTCTTCGGTTGTCCGTTCTTTGCCTATCACACGAGGAGGCATTTGTTGTGCAAAGAATTGCAAGCACGCTGACGGTATTTTTTGAGGACCCGTTCTGGGTGGGCGTATACGAACGGGTGGAAGACGGAAAGCTGTCGGTCTGCAAGATCACCTTCGGCGCGGAGCCGAAGGATTATGAGGTATATCAGTTTTTACTGGAGCACGGGCACGAGCTCAGGTTCAGCCCGCCGGTCAAGGCCGGCGCGCGCGCCGCAGCCACGCCCGGCAATCCCAAGCGCATGCAGCGCGCCATCCAAAGGCAAGTGCGCAAAACGGGCGTCGGCACCAAGTCGCAGCAGGCGCTGCAGCTGCAGCACGAGGAAGCGAAAATCGCGCGCAGGCAGAAGACCCGCGCGCAAAAGGAAGCCGAAGCCCGGCGGATGTTTACCCTGAAGCAGCAAAAGCGCAAGGAAAAGCACAAGGGCCGGTAGGGCGGCGGCAGGGAAACAGGCGGCGCGGTTACCGCCCCGTTTTCACCCGCGCGATCGCCGATCAGCCGCCCGCATGCTGTGTACAATCCCAAAAGCGCGCTGTTTGGCGCGTCCTGGCGCCGCCTGCGGCAATCCGTGCTATACTACAGGCGGGATGGAACCTCCATCCGGTCAGGAGCGATAATCCATGAGCAACAGCCAACAAGAAATCCAAGAAGCCTTTCAGGCAGCGGAGAACGCCCTTTCCCACCTCAACACCGCGAAGGAATACCTGCGCAAGGCAAAAAACTGGGGCATTGCGGATCTTATCGGCGGGGGCATGCTCGCCACGTTTATCAAACACAGCAAAATGAACAGCGCCGAGCAGGAGCTGGCCGCCGCCAGGGATGCGCTGCGGCAGTTTGCCAAAGAGCTAAAGGATGTTGACGGAACCCTGGATTTTGATATTCAGGCCGGCGACTTTCTGGACTTCGCCGATTACTTTTTCGACGGCGTTGTTGCCGACTGGATGATGCAAAGCCGCATTGCCGACGCCGCCCGCCAGGTGGACGACGCCATCGAGCAGGTTTCCCGCATACGCCTCAGGCTAAAAGCCCTGCTGGACAGAACCCTATAATTCGTTTCCCAAAACCAAACCCAATAAAAAGCCGGCAAGCGCTACAAAAATTCCCTGCGTGGCTTGATTACTTAAACTTAACGGCGGTGCCGTAGGCCATAACCTCCGCCGCGTTTTGCATCACGGCGGCGGACGCGTAGCGGATGTTGACCACCGCATCGGCACCCAGGGCCTCGGCCTGCTCCACCATGCGCTTGGTGGCAATAGCGCGGGCCTCGTTCATCATCTCGGTATAGGCCTTCAGCTCGCCGCCCACCAGCGTTTTAAACCCCTGGGTGATATCGCGGCCGATGTTGCGGGACTGGATGGTGGACCCTTTCACCAGGCCGAGCATCTCCAGCTCCTTGCCTGTAATGTAATCAGTATTGACTAAGATCATCTTCCTCACCGCTCCTAATCTCTTTAATTCGTTCAATCAGCACATAGATCGTTACGCCCGCCAGGCACAGCGGGATCACCGCGCCTACGATAATCCATCCGGCGGACAGCAGGGTAGTGGTCGCCAGCACTACAATAAATCCGATGAAGTACGCCACGAGCAGCACCGCGATAATGATGGGCGCAATCAGCTTTTTTTGATGTTTCTTCTGCATATTGCCTCCATGTTTGCGTTGAACTGCTTTCATTATAAGGCAATCCGCCCGCCTGTCAATACGGCGGCAGCCAGTGATTTTTGCATTTCCCCGCGTTGTGGTATAATCAAAAAAAGTCCATGCAGCAGAATATCCACCGTTTCCGTATCACAGTGTACACGACGGGTTTGTTTACCGCACAGACAGCTTTTTCGCAGTCGATAAAATTGCACAGCACCGCACGATCTACCGTTTTCGCTTTTTCCAGGCGTCCACCGATGCTAGACCCGCACCACCCACACAGGAAAGAGGGAGTTTTATGAAAACGTCGTTTCGCGCACTCGCCGTCCTTACGGCCTTGATTTTGCTGATCCCAACCGCTGTATACGCGCAGGAGGCGGACGACTGGTACGCGCCCATAGAATGTGATGCGGGCGCCATTACCATCGAGTCCGTAGCGGCGCTTGCGCCGGATGGGCAGGCGGATATTACCCTCCTGCAAACCGTGCTGGTAACGCTGCAAGTGCCGACCGCGTTTCTGGCCGATATCACGGACCTGCGCTATTCGCTGGGGATGGATTTCTTTATCGTTTACGAGGATAACTTCGATATCTACTTCCCCGGCAATATCATCCGCGGAAGCGACAACGGCAACACCACGGCGCTTACGCTGGTGTTCCATCTGCCGGCAAATACATTCGGGTGGAACTATTACTTTGTGTACCTTGAGCAGATGCGCCTGTTGGCCACAACCGGAGAAGAGCCCGTGGCGTTTACGGCGGCCACGGCCGATACCGCCGCCCAGACCGACAGCGAACCGTCGGCGGCCGATGCATCGGCGGACGGCGACGCTTTGCAGCAGGCGGAAACCGAAGCCGCCGCCGCCCAGGAAGAGCAGACGGACACGCAAACCGCCGTTCTTGCCGACGCCGACGCATCCGCCTTTGCCGCTGTGCTGGCCGCGCTGGACGAGCCGCTGTATACCGCGACCTATGAAAGCCTTGCCGCCGGCGGCGTGATTGCCGTGGACGACCGGTCGGACGACGCCAAGGGGCTGCAAACGCTGCTGAACGCCTTTGGCTATTCGCTGACGACCGATGGCTGGGCGGGCAGCAAAACCTTTGAAAAGCTGAACGAGCTGCGCGGGATATTCGGCATGGAAACCTCCGACAGCATCGACGCCGACGGCTTTGCCTACCTGCTGCAGTGCCTGCTGCTGTGCAGCGATGCGGAGCTTGCGCAGACGCTGCTGGCGGACAACGGGATCAGCAGCGACGAGTATA
>DAOPIR010000017.1:0-25219 GCA_035399245.1 Candidatus Limiplasma sp. | reverse complement strand
GGAGAATGGGTATGAAGAACTATGGCTACTTTGACGATGCAAACCGTGAGTATGTGATTACGGATCCGAAAACGCCGTATCCATGGATTAACTATCTGGGCAGTGAAGCGTTCTTTTCGCTGATGAGCAACACCTCCGGCGGATATTCGTTTTACAAGGATGCGCGATTGATGCGGCTGACGCGCTATCGCTACAACAATGTGCCCACCGATGCGGGCGGCAAGTACTTCTATCTGCGCGACGGCGATCAGGTGTGGAACCCCGGCTGGCAGCCGTGCCAAACGGAGCTGGACAGCTATGAATGCCGTCATGGCATGGGATATACCGTGATTACCTCCCAAAAGAACGGGCTGAAGGCGGAGCAGTGCGTCATGGTGCCGTTTGGATACCGCGCCGAGGTAACCAAGCTGACGCTGACCAACGAAACCGAATTCGAAAAGCAAATCAGCCTGTATTCCTTTGTGGAGTTCTGCCTGTGGAACGCACTGGACGACAGCACTAATTTCCAACGGAATTACGCGCTGGCCGAGATGGAATTTGAAAACGACGGTGCGGTGATCTACCACAAGTCGGAGTACCGCGAGCGCCGCAATCATTATGCCGTGTTTGCCGTTAATACGCAGGTGGACGGTTACGATACCGACCGTGAAACCTTTATGGGGCTTTATAACGGCTTTGATAAGCCGCAGGCCGTGATGGAGGATAAACCGCGCAACAGCGAGGCACACGGATGGGCGCCCATTGCCAGCCACAATATCCGCCGTACCCTCAAAGCGGGGGAGAACGTAAGCTTTGTGTTTGTTTTAGGCTTTTGTGAGAGCCCCAAGGACCGGAAGTTTGTGGCCCCGAATGTAATCAACAAGCAGGATGCGCATACGTTGCTGGCTGCCTTCGCTTCTTCTTTACAGTTTGACGAAAAGCTTTTCGAATTAAAAGAGTACTGGAAGAAGCTACTCAGCCACTTTACCGTACATACCGAAGACGAGAAGTTCGACCGGCAAATCAACCTGTGGAACCAGTACCAATGCATGGTTACGTTTAATATGAGCCGTTCCGCCAGCTACTTTGAAAGCGGTATTGGACGCGGGATGGGCTTCCGCGACTGCAGCCAGGACCTGCTGGGATTTATCCACCTGATTCCCGAGCGTGCGAAGGAACGCATTCTGGATATCGCGGCTACCCAGCTGCCCGACGGCAGCGCCTACCACCAGTACCAGCCGCTTACCAAGCGCGGCAACGCGGAAGCAGGCAATAGCTTTAATGACGATCCGCTTTGGCTGATCTTTGCCGCAGCCGCTTATCTTAAGGAAACCGGAGATTTCGCAATCTTGGACGAGATGGTGGATTTCAACAATGATCCATCGCTGGCCGCGCCGCTTAAAGAGCACCTGCGCCGGTCCTTCCGCTATACCGCCGATCATCTGGGCCCGCACGGGCTACCGCTGATCGGGCGCGCGGACTGGAATGATTGCCTGAACCTGAACTGTTTCTCCGAGGAGCCGGGTGAAAGCTTCCAAACGGTGACAAACAACGATACGGGCATTGCCGAAAGCGTTTTCATTGCGGGAATGTTTGTCAGCGCGGCGGACAGCTATATCGTACTGTTTGCGCTGCTGGGTGATGCGGAGGAAGCAGCCTATGCCGGTGCCCAAAAGGAAAAGATGGTTAAGGCGGTGGAGCAGTACGGCTGGGACGGCGAGTGGTTCCTGCGCGCGTACGACGCCAACGGAGACAAAGTAGGATCCGATACCTGCGATGAGGGTAAAATATTCATCGAGCCACAGGGCATGTGTGTGATGGCGGGCATCGGAAAATTCAATGGCATGGCGCAAAAAGCACTGGATTCCACGCGCGAGCATCTGCTGTTTGAATACGGTGTCATGCTCAACTGGCCTGCGTTCCAGACCTATCATCTGAACCTGGGCGAGATCAGCTCGTATCCGCCCGGATACAAGGAAAACGGCTCGGTATTCTGCCACAACAATCCGTGGATTGTGATCGCTGAAACCGTGCTGGGGCACGGTGATAGTGCATTTGACGTGTACAGGCGCACCGCACCGGCGTATATTGAGGATCAGCAGCTGCACCGTACCGAGCCGTATGTGTACAGCCAAACCGTAAACGGAAAGGAAAGCTTTAAGCCGGGCGAGGCGCGCAACAGCTGGCTGACCGGTACGGCGGCATGGAACTTCTACGCGGCGTCGCAATCGATCCTGGGGATTAAGCCGCAATATGAAGGACTGATGATCGATCCTTGCCTGCCGTCGCATATGAAAACCGTTTCGGTACACCGCGAGTTCCGCGGCAGGGAATATGATATTGTAATTCATAACAACAGCAATGGGGAAAAACATAAGGTTTCCCTGGTTGTGGACGGGAAACCTGTGCATGGACAAATGATCCCGGTTACAGATGCGGAAAAAGCCGCCTGTTCGGTGGAAGTGTTTGTGGAATAAACCTACTTATGATACCGATGCCCCGCGTTGATCTTGGCAGCGCGGTACAGCTGCTCCAGAAGGATTACCCGTGCCAGCTGGTGCGGAAAGGTCATCCGGCTTATAGACAGGCGCTCCTGCGCGCGGGTAAGCACATCCTCGTGCAGCCCCAGCGATCCGCCGATCACGAATACGACGTCGCTTTTACCGGACACAAATAAATCGTTCAGCTTGTCCGCCAGTTCCACGCTGGCGGGCTGTTTTGCGTCAATACAAAGCGCGATCACGTAGGATGATGCGGGGATCTTTGCTAACAGCTTCCGGCCTTCGGCCTGCAGTGTTTTCTCAATAGCAACGTCTGATAATTGATGAGGTTCCGGTTCATCCGGGACCTCGATTACTTTGCAGGGCATCAGCGTGGATAAGCGCTTGCAGTACTCCCGCTGCGCATCGGCAAAAAAGCGTTCCCGCAGCTTTCCCACGCACAGAACGCTGATCAATGCTTACCCTCCGTATTTTCCAGTGTGAACAATGTGGCGTCTACAAAAATATCGCGAAACAGACGGCGGAAATAATCGGCCTGATCGCCGCGGATGAAAAGGCAGGCAAGCCCTTCCTGGCTTGAAATGCTATCTACAGTGTGCACATGTCCGCGAGCGTCGCGGATCGCGCAGCCGTCGTGCAGCCGGTCGCCGTCCTCCTGCGATACAAACAGCGTCAGCCCCAGCCCTTCAATCTCCACAACCTCGTCCAATACACGAAATTCCATTTTCAGTCTCCCTAAATGCGGTATAAATGCCCCGCTTGAAAACGGCTGGCTACGTTCAGCGTGATATCCTCGCCGATTACCGCGCCGGCATCTGTCAACGCAGCGGCGGCGACCTGGTAGGCCATATCGGGGGTGTTGTTTTCGGGGCTTAAATGTCCGAGTAAAATATGCTTTGTGCCGCTGTGCACCAGCTGTACGGCCGCGTCCGCGCCGGCATCGTTGCTCAGATGACCCTTGCGGCCCAGGATACGCGTTTTCAGGCGCGCGGGATAGGAGGGATTGTTCTTCAGCATCTCGGGATCATGATTGCTTTCCAGCAATACGATATCCGCGCCTTCGATCGCCTGATGGACAAACTTCGAATAATGCCCCATATCGGTTGCCACGGCAACGCTGTACTTACCGGCGAAAAACCGGTATCCGACAGGATCGTTGGCGTCGTGCGGAATATGAAACGGAAAGGCTTCCATGCCATCCAGAAAAAAGCTTTCGTCCGTGCGGATCACCATACGGTGCTGGCGGGGGATTTCCCCGAGCTTTTGCTGCATGCCATCCCACGTTCCCTCGGTGGCGTAGATCGGCAGATTTAGCTTTCGGCTGATAATGCCGGCGCCCTTTACATGATCCACATGCTCATGGGTGATCAGGATGGCCTGGATGGAAGCAATGTCCAGCCTGGCCTGCCGCAGCGCGTCCAGCGTTTGCTTGCCGCTCATACCGCAGTCGATCAGCACGCCGCCGCGATCCGTGGATAAATACGCGCAATTGCCGCTGGAGCCGCTGAACAGGGTACAAAATTGCAAGGGATAACTTCCTTTCGGGAGAAGGTTAGGGTTGCCTGGGAATAAACTTTTCGAAAATTACCGCATCATAACGCTTCAAGGCAGCGTCCAGATCCTCCTGGCTTCTGATCGTCCAGGCGACGAACAGGGGTTTGAAAAAGATACGGTTCAGCTTGAGCGACAGCTTATGGTCGTGATGAAAATCATACGCGATAAAGTGCGGCCGCGACAGCACATTGACAAGAAGATTTTTAAGCATGAATGCCGAAAACGGTTTCAGCGCACCGGAGATCTTGCCGGAGGACAGCTGGCCGCGCAGGATGTTCGGCGCATGCTTGCGCAGATACTTCACAATGACGGGATGGAAGGATTCCATACAGTAATCACCGTGATAATCCTTAAGCATGGCAAGCGACGTTTGCACCGTGTGCAGATAAGTGGTATGTGATTTCAACTCGATAATCAGCGGTACCTTGCCGTCCACAAGCTTTAAAAAATCCTCAAACAGCGGAATGGGTGTACCGTCGGGCAGCAGGGGAAGATCGGCATAATCGGTCTGGTCAATCACCGCGTCAGTGCCGCACACACGCTTTGTATTGTTGTCGTGAAAAACGACCACCAATCCATCGCGAGTGGACTGCAGATCCATTTCCATGCCATAACCATGCTCAATGGCGAGGCGGAACGCTTTCATGCTGTTTTCGATCACATCCTGATTGCCGTCGTGCAATCCGCGATGCGCATAGAGCACATCGGTGCGCAGCTTGGCGGGGAAAGGCTTGCTGGCGGGTGCGATCAGTAAAAGGTAGAGGGCAAACAGCAGCAGTATAACTTCAAGGACGAACAGGATCCATAAAACAAGCAGCATATCAATCATCTCCCGCGTCGTAGGCTTCCAGCTTGGATTTCGGTGGGATAGGCCTGGAATCGCCATGCTTGGCCATGGAGATCGTAAACAGCGAGATCGCCACCATAATGGCGGCATAAGGCGCTAAAATGCCGTACCCGATGTATTGCATCAAATAGCCGCTTAAAATGGGGGTGATGATCTGCGCGGCCATGGAGAACGTGTAATAATACCCGGTAAACTGGCCGACATCCCCGCTTTTGGAGATTTCGACCACCATCGGATAACTGTTGACATTGATGGACGCCCACGCCACGCCGACCAGCGCGAAGATGATATACAGCGTGAAGTGGAACGCGTGATAAAACCCAAACGCCGCAAAGCACAGCGCAAGCAGGATTACGCCGAACTGAATGGTGCGTTTGCGGCCGTACTTGGAGGCAAACAGACCGACGGGAATGAAGCTTAAGATCGCCGCGCCGGTGGCAACCATCAGGCACATGGAGGCATCCTCAATGCCGTAGGCCCAGCGTTCCTGCGCGTACTTGGTAAACGCGGTGGTAACGGCGTTGTACCCCATAAACCAGAAGAAAATGGAGGAGAGAATGAGGAACAGGCTTTTGCGCACGTCCGGTGCCAATGCGGCCAGCCCGCCTTTGCCTTGCAGCGCGGCCTTTTCTTCCGGAGTTTCGGGCTCTTCGTTTTCCGCGTCGTATGCGTCGTTAAACGCGGCGGTTTCGGCTGCCAGCTTATTTTCTCGAATTTTGAAAAGCAGCACAATGATGGCGATAACCATCAGGGTGGCAACGGCGATAAAAAGGAAGGTGTAATCATTCATGGCTGCTGTTACGCCGTCAGATTGTATTACCTCACGCTTTTTCACCAAAAACATGGTGGCGACAAGCGTGAAAATGCCGCCGCAAGCACCCATCAGGTTGATGATGGCGTTGCCCTTGGAGCGCAGCGGCTTGGGCGTAACGTCCGGCATCAGCGCCACGGCGGGAGAGCGGTACGTACCCATGGCAACCAGCAGGAATGCCAGTGCGATAATAAACAGCGTGAAGTTGTTGGTGTTATCGGCAAAGGGCAGCAGGTTCATCAGCACTACGGCACAAAGCGTACCCAATACGATGTAGGGGGTACGCCTGCCGAATTTTGTCTTCGTCCGGTCGGACAGCGCCCCGAAAAAGGGAAGCAAAAACAGCGCCAGGATATTATCCAGCGCCATGATGATTCCGGCGGCACCGTCCTTCATGCCGAATGTGTTTTTTAATACCAACGGGATTACGTTGTCGTACAGTTGCCAGAACGCACCGATAGACATAAACGCCAAACCAACTAAAATCGTACGGCGGGTATTCAGTTTCATGACAGCATCCTCCTTGCTCAGGCTAAAGCTATCATATTATGTGGCTTTATGGTTGTCAATATACTTGCGAAGCGCCCGAAAGGTTTCTTCGGATATATCGTGCTCAATTTTACAGGCGTCCTCCCGCGCAACGTTCGGGTTCACACCAAGGCTGATCAGAAACTCCGACATCACCAGGTGACGCTCATACATGCTTTGGGCAATGGGCAGGCCCTTGTCCGTGATGGTAATCAATCCGTCCTTATCCATGGTGATATAGCCGTTTTCGCGCAGCCGCTTGGTGGCATAGCTGACACTGGGCTTGGTAACGCCAAGCTCGTTGGCAATATCGATCGAGCGGATGTATCCATGCTGGATCTTCATCATCAGCATGGCTTCCAGATAATCTTCGGATGACTTTAAAATCTGCATTGGCTCACATCCTTTATTGCATAAATGTACCATAATCTGCCGCAAAATTCAATCAGGCAGGCGCAGATTTTGTCGGTTTGCGCCTGCCTGCATAGTTATTTTGTCCGGCTAGCACAGCTCATATGGCAATTTTGACAATTACCGCCGCAGCTGTGTTTTCCGTGTCTGTGATCCGATATCATTTTCCAAATGATTCCACCGGCAATCACAACCACAATACCGCCGACAATCCAGGTAACCATGAGTAACCTCCTTACGCTTCCATGCGTGTGTTTTTACGGGCAAGCTGGAAAATCAAACCGGCCAGCAGTAGGATGGCGACGACCGTAGCCAAGCTGAATCCGCCGCCTGAAAGCAGCAAGCCCAGCCGGTAAACGATCAGCGCGACCGTGTAGGCAAACAGCGTTTGGTAGCCGATGGCAAACCAGGTCCACTTGGCGGAGTTCATCTCCCGCTTGATCGCGCCGATGGCTGCGAAACAGGGCGCACACAACAGGTTGAACAGAAGGAAGCTGAACGCCGCCAGACCGCCGTAGCCGCCGCTGACATCGTTAAACGCCTGTGCAATCGGGTGTAGCGTGGTTTCGATCTCCTCGTCGGTGCCCTCATCCAGCAGCTCGAAAGCCTGATCCTCGTCCTCTGTCGCGCCAAACAGCACGCCGAACACGCCGACAACTTCCTCCTTGGCAACCAGACCCATTACGGTGGCTACGGTGCTTTGCCAGTTACCAAAGCCCAGCGGGGAGAATACGGGGGCAACAGCGCCGCCGATTTTACCCAGCATGCTGTCATCCATATCATCTACAGCGCCAAACGCGGTCGGCAGGTCCTCAGCCGCTGCGGTAACGGCGACCGCGTTATCTTCCACAGCTTCGGGCTGCTGTGCCGTCCAGCCATAGCCAGAGGTGAACCAAATGAAGATACTGGCAATCACGATCACGGTACCGGCCCGCTTGATAAAACTCCAGCCGCGTTCCCACATACTGCGCAGCACATTGCCGGCGGACGGGGTGTGGTACGGGGGCAGTTCCATTACGAAAGGCGCCGGCATGCCGGAAAACATCTTTGTTTTTCTAAGCATAATGCCGGATACGATCACAGCGGCAACCCCGATGAAGTACGCTGCCGTTGCAATCCATCCCGCGTTGTGGAACAGCGCGCCGGCAATCAGCGCGATGATCGGCATTTTTGCGCCGCAGGGGATAAAGCTTGCGGTGATAATCGTCATTCTTCGGTCGTGCTCGTTTTCAATCGTGCGCGAGGCCATCACGCCCGGGATAGCGCAGCCCGAGGCGATCAGCATCGGGATAAAGCTTTTGCCGGACAGCCCGAAGCGGCGGAAGATACGGTCCATAATAAACGCGACGCGTGCCATATAGCCGATATCTTCCAGGATTGCCAGCAGCAAAAACAACACCAGCATTTGCGGCACAAACCCGAGCACCGCGCCTACGCCGCCGATGATCCCGTCGCCGATCAGCCCAACCAGCCAATCTGCCGTGCCGATGCTCGTGAGCCAGGCCATCACAGGCTCCTGAATCCATTGGCCGACGAAGGTGTCATTGGTGAAATCCGTCACGATCGAGCCGATCGTGGTTACGGAGATATAATAGACCAAAAACATGATAAGCGCGAAGATCGGCAGCGCAAGAACACGGTTGGTGACGATGCGGTCGATCCTGTCCGATGTCGTAAGCGAACCCTTTGCCTTGCCCTTCTTCACGCAGACGGATACAAGCTTGTTAATGTAGGCATATCGCTGGTTTGTAATGATGGATTCCGCGTCGTCGTCCATCTCGGTTTCGCAGGACTTTATGGCGCTTTCGATCTGCCGCAGAATGCCCGCGGGCAGGTTCAGCTCGCTCATCACCTTTTCATCCCGTTCAAACAGCTTAATGGCGTACCAGCGAGAAAGTGAAGGATCCACAATGCTTCCTTCGTGCGTTATGCCGCCCCTGTGATGGTGATGCACCGGCTCTTCACCGTTGCAGTGGGTGATAAGGTCTTCAATGTGCGCCAGCGCGTGCTCCACGCTGCCTGCAAATACGTGCGGGGATTCGCTTTGCTTGCCCTTGCGCGCCAGCTCGGCGGCTTTTTGCGCTACCAGCCTGCTGCCTTCACCTTTGAGGGCGGAGGTTTCAATCACGTCGCATTTCAGCTCTTCGGCCAGCTTCATCAGCTGGATCACATCACCGTTCTTACGCGTGACATCAATCATATTCAGCGCGATTACCATCGGGATGTTCAGCTCCGAAAGCTGCGTGGTAAGGTACAGATTGCGCTCGATATTGGTGGCGTCGACAATGTTGATAATAACGTCCGGCTTCTCGTTTACCAGATAGTTGCGTGCCAGTACTTCTTCCAGCGTATAAGGGGAAAGTGAATAAATACCCGGCAAATCCTGAATGATAATGCCCTGTGCGCCCTTCAGGCGGCCCTCTTTCTTTTCCACCGTAACGCCGGGCCAATTGCCAACGTACTGGTTGCTGCCCGTTAAGGCGTTAAACATGGTGGTTTTGCCGGAGTTGGGGTTGCCGGCAAGCGCAATTTTTATGCCCATAGGTAAGTCCTCCTCAGTATTCATAAGGTTAGCGTAATCTAACCGCAGCACAAATGAAAAGCGGTTCTCACCGCATGGTTATAATACCTCGATTTTCTCAGCGTCGCCTTTACGTACGGAAAGCTCGTATCCGCGCACCGTAAGCTCCATCGGGTCCCCAAGCGGCGCAACCTTGCGTACATACACCTCTGTGCCCTTCGTTAATCCCATGTCCATAATCCTGCGCTTAAGCGCACCCTCCCCGTGCAGCTTTGCGATCACCGCGCTTTGGCCTACGTTTACATCCCTGAGTGTTTTCATAGCTTCCTCCTTATACCATAATCCGCGTTGCCAGCGTTTGATCCAGTGCAACACGGCTGTTTTTAATCGATAGTATTAAATTTCCGCCCAGCTGATTAACCACGATTACTTCTTCCCCGACAACAAACCCCAGGTTTGCCAGGTGCTTGCGCACGTCGTCACGTCCTGTAATCTTTTTGATCACATTCACATCCCCGACCGATACCATGGATAAAGGCACCATAACCGCTCTCCTTACTGCAAATCACAAAGTTAGAGTAGTTTAACTCCAATGAGAGTTTAACATCTCTAACTTGACTTGTCAAGGCAGTTTTTGCGGGAGATATTGCAAATTACAAATTTTATGGTCTTCCAGCAAAGAACGGGCGGGAATCTTGACACGCCACCAATCATCCACTATAATGCACATAACGCAATGATAGGAACCAGTACCCGCAAGCAAGCCTGCAGAGAGCCTTCGGCCGGTGCAAGAGGGCGGCGGTGCGGCGGCGAATACATCCTTGAGCGAGGCTCCCAAAGGGCAACCGAGTAGGCAGCCGACGGTGCGCCGGTTACAGCGCATAAGAACAGTGTTCTTGCTAAGGATATGCCCGCGAGGGAATATCGATGTGGAAGTGGTACAGCGGCTTCATCGCCTTCCTCCCGTGCGGAGGAAGGCGGTTTTCATTTTCAGAGGAGGGATATCCATGCTGCCAAAGGGAGTATCATATGCAGACCGTTTTGACGGAATTACCGGAAGCGCGATCCGCGCGATTTTTAAGGTGCTGGCACGCCCGGGGATCATCAGCTTTGCGGGCGGCAATCCCAGCGCCGACGCGCTGCCCAACGAGCAATGTGCGGAGCTTGCCAGAGATGTACTGCTAAGCGATGGGAAACGAATCCTGCAATACGGCGGCACGGAAGGATATCCGCCGTTTGTGGAAAGCCTGCAAGCCTATTTGGCGGAGAATTACGATTTTCCGGTAGAAAAGAAAAACATTCTGCCGCTGTCCGGTTCAACGCAGGGTGTGGATCTGATTTGCAAGGCGTTTTTGAATCCCGGGGATGTTGTGCTGACGGAAGATCCCACATTTCTGGGCAATATGCAGACCATGCGTATTTATCAGCAAAAGCTTGTGCCGGTGGAAAGCGACGACGGCGGTCTGCGGATGGATGCGCTGGAAGCGGCGGTAAATGAATACCGGCCCAAGATGCTTTATTGCATCCCCACCTTCCAAAACCCCACCGGCAGAACGCTGCCGGCCGACCGGCGGGAACGTATTGCCGCGATGGCGGAAAAATACGGCTTCCTTGTGATCGAAGATGATCCGTACCGCGATCTGCGCTACGACGGGCAGGCACAGCCGTCCGTCAAGCACTTTGATAAGACGGGGCATGTAGTTTATATGGGAAGCTTTTCCAAGCTTGTCAGCCCCGGTATGCGCGTGGGGTATATGGTCGCGCAGGAGGAGATTATCGGCAAGTGCACCATCGGCAAGCAGGGTACGGACCTGCACACGCCGCTGCTGACGCAGGCGATTATCGATCAGTTCCTGCGCCGCGGGCTGCTGCTGCCGCATCTGCAATCGATATTGGGCCCTTATCGGGACAAGATGCACGCGATGCTGGACGAGCTGAAAATCTTTTCCGCGGGCACGCAGTATACCACGCCGGAAGGCGGGCTGTTTATCTTCTGCACGCTGCCGGAAGGCGAAAACGCGACCGAACGTTTTCAACAGGCTGTGGAGCGCGGCGTGGCCTTTGTGCCCGGCACATACTTCTACCCCAACGGCGGGCATGATAATACCTTCCGCCTGAACTTTTCAAACAGCACACCGGAGCAGATCAAAACAGGCATGGGTATCCTGCGCAAGCTGTTTGAAGAAAAATAAAGGAGAGAACCGTGATGCATATTTTGGATGAACTCAAGGAGCGCGGCATCCTTGCACAGGTCACGTTTGAAGAGGATCTGTATAAGCTGTTTGATAAGGAAAAGGTAACGTTTTATGTTGGGATCGATCCGACAGCGAGCAGCCTGCATGTAGGGCATATTATCCCCGTTATCATGGCCAGGCGCCTGCAGCAGGCAGGGCACAGGCCTATTATCCTGTGCGGCGGCGGTACCGCCATGGTGGGCGATCCCAGCGGTAAAACCGAGCTTCGCCAAATGCTCACACAGGAGACGATCGAGGATAATATCTTTGCCATCCAGCAGCAGCTGAGCTCACTGCTGGATTTCAGCGAGGGCAATGCCATCATGGTCAACAACGCCGATTGGCTGCTGAACCTGAACTACGTTAATTTTCTGCGGGACGTAGGCGTACATTTCTCCGTCAACCGCATGCTGACGGCAGAGTGCTACAAAAAGCGGCTGGAGGTCGGATTGACGTTTTTGGAGTTCAATTATATGCTCATGCAGAGCTATGATTTTCTGGAGCTGTTTAAGCGCTACCACTGCAAGCTGCAGATCGGCGGGGACGATCAGTGGTCAAACATGCTTGCGGGCGCCGACCTCATCCGCCGCAAGGAAAAGGGCGAAGCGTTTGCCCTGACCAACAAGCTGATCATGACCTCCGACGGCAAGAAGATGGGCAAAACTGAAAAAGGCGCCCTCTGGCTCGATCCGGAGCGCACCACGCCGTACGAGTTCTATCAGTACTGGCGCAACGTGCAGGACGCGGATGTTGAGATGTTCCTGAAGCTGTTGACCTTCTTGCCGATGGATGAGATTCACCGCCTGGGCGCGCTAAAAGACTCAGAAATCAACGAAGCCAAGAAGGTGCTTGCCTTTGAAATGACCAAGATGATCCACGGCGAGGACGAAGCCAACAAGGCCGCCGGCGCGGCACAGGCGCTGTTTGCCGGGCAGGGCAGCATGGACAACGTCCCCACCTTTGCGGTGACCGTCGCGATGCTCAAAGAGGATGGCCGCCTGACCACCTGGCTGTCCGAGTGCGGCTTGTGCAAAAGCCGCGGCGAAGCCCGCAAGATGGTGCAGGCCGGGGCGGTAGCGGTGGACGATGCGAAAATCACCGATATTGACACAACTATAACCCCCGAGCAGTTTGGCGCAGACGGCCTGATGCTTAAAAAGGGCAAGAAAGGCTATTGCAGATTGGTGCTTGAGTAGAAAAGCACTACGCCACATCAACGAAACAGGCCTCCACATCATGGGGATGCGGAGGCCTTTTCTTGTGATTGAGCACAAAATATGCTATAATTTATTGCTAGCAATAGAGTTGCAAACAAGTGAGGAGAGAGGGAATGGCCTCGTATAATGCGGAAAAAATCAAGGTGCTGGAAGGCCTGGATGCCGTTCGGATGCGCCCGGGCATGTATATCGGCTCCACAGGCAGCCGCGGGCTGCACCATATGCTGTGGGAGATTGTGGACAACGCCGTGGATGAAGCCATGGGCGGTTATGCCGATACCATTGCAGTCACCTTGCATCAGGACGGTTCTGCTTCCGTTTGGGATAACGGCCGCGGCGTACCCGTGGACGAACATCCGACGCTGAAGATGTCCGGTGTGGAAGTAATCTATACCAAGCTGCATGCCGGCGGCAAATTTGATAATGAAAACTATTCCTATTCGGGCGGCCTTCACGGTGTTGGCGCGAGCGTGGTCAATGCGCTGTCCGAATGGATGACGGTCGATGTATTCCGGGATTTCAGGCACTATCAGATGCGCTTTGAATCCAACTTCGATAAAAAGCTGGGAAAGATTGTCGCGGGCCGGCCGGTCGGTCCGCTGCAAACGATCTCCAATACCCGTAAGCGCGGTACGCTGGTGCGCTTCAAGCCCGACGGACATATTTTTGAAACGACGGAGTTCAACGGCGATCAGGTGCTGCGCAGGCTGCGGGAGCTGGCCTATCTCAACAAGGGCGTTACCATCACCTTTGAGGACGAGCGGCGGGCGACGAACTTTGATATTGTGGCGGAACCCGATGAAAACGGCGAAGCTTCAAACGGAGCCGACAACAAAACGGAATTTTGCTACGAAGGCGGCATTGTCGACTATGTGAAGTATCTCAACGCGGAAAAGTCCGTGCTGTTTGACGAGCCTATCTATCTGGAAGGGCAGCGCGAAGATACGCTGTTCCGCATTGCCATCCAGTATACCGACAGCTACACGGAAAATGTCTTTTCCTATGTCAACAATATTCCAACCTCCGAAGGCGGCACCCACGAAACGGGCTTTCGCGCGGCGTATACCAAGGTGCTTAACGATTTTGCCCGCCGCTTGGGTGCGCTGAAGGACAAGGATGCCAACCTGGGCGGCGACGACTACCGCGAGGGCATGACCGCCGTGATGATTGCCATGGTGAAGAATCCGCAGTTTGAAGGGCAAACCAAGGGCAAGCTCGGCAACACCGAGGTGCGCCCTGCCATCGAGGCGATCCTAACCCAGCAGCTGACCGCCTATTTTGAGGATTTAAAACATCAGGAGCTGGCAACCAAGCTGATCGAAAAGGCGGTCAAAGCGGCGCAGGTGCGCGCGGCGGCCCGCAAGGCGCGGGACGTTGCGCGCGCAAAAACAGCGCTGGAGGCCGCGCCGCTGGTGGGTAAACTGTCCAGCTGCACGGGGCGCAAGCCTGAACAGAACGAGCTGTTCATCGTGGAGGGCGACAGCGCCGGCGGCAGTGCCAAGCAGGGCCGCGACCGCCGCTTTCAGGCTATCCTGCCGCTGCGCGGCAAGCCGCTGAACGCGGAAAAGAAACGGCTGGATCAGGTGCTGGCCAACGAGGAGTTCCGCTCCGTTATCACGGCGCTGGGCACCAATATCGACGAGAGCTTTACCCTGGACAACCTGAAATACCACAAGGTCATCATATTAAGCGACGCCGATCAGGACGGGGCACATATCCGCGCGATCTTGCTGACGTTCTTCTATCGCTATATGCGCGAGCTGGTAGCCGAAGGGCATGTGTATATCGGCATGCCGCCGCTGTACCGCGTTACGCAGGGCGGTAAATCCGTGTATGCCTATGATGACACGGAGCTGCAGAAATTGACCGAGGGCAAGAAAAACTATACTATCCAGCGCTATAAGGGCCTGGGTGAGATGAACCCCGAGCAGCTGTGGGCGACCACGATGGATCCGCAGGCAAGGAAGCTGTTGCAGGTGACCATCGAGGATGCCGCGCAGGTGGAGCACCGCGTATCCGTGCTGATGGGGGATAAGGTGGAACCGCGCCGCGAGTACATCAGCCAGTATGCCAACTTCAACCGCGAGGACTCGTTTACAGAGATCGCCGATACGCTGAAAGCAGGTGAGCCGATTGCCTGAGGAAAACATGCAGGGCATTATCCAGATGTCCATGGCCGAGGTCATGCACAACTCGATGATACCCTATGCCGAGCACGTGATTATGGAGCGCGCTATCCCGCGCGTGGAGGACGGGCTTAAGCCCGTGCAGCGCCGCATCTTATATACGATGATGGAGCTTAACTTGCAGCCCGACCGCCCGCACCGCAAGTGCGCGCGCATCGTGGGCGACTGCCTGGGCAAATTCCACCCCCACGGGGATTCCAGCGTATACGACGCGTTGGTGCGCATGGCGCAGGACTTCAGCATGCGCGAGCCGCTGGTGGACGGCCACGGCAACTTCGGCTCCATCGACGGCGACAGCGCCGCTGCCATGCGCTATACCGAGGCGCGCATGCAGCCGCTGGCGCTGCAGATGCTGCGCGACATCGACAAGGATACCGTGCCGTTCCGCCTGAACTTTGACGATACCATCAAAGAACCGGATATGCTGCCCGCGCGCTACCCAAACCTTTTGGTTAACGGCGCCAGCGGCATCGCTATCGGGTTGGCAACCAATATCCCGCCGCACAACCTGCGTGAGTGCATCCACGCTGTGGTAGCTGAGATATCCAATCCGCAGATTACCGTGGAAGAGCTCATGGAGATCATGCCCGCGCCGGATTTTCCCACGGGCGGTATCCTGCTGAAAACAGATGAGCTCAAGCAGGCTTATGCCACCGGCCGCGGCAAGCTTACGCTGCGGGCGCGCACACATATCGAAAGCGCGAAGAACGGGCGTAAGCTGATCGTAATTACCGAGGTTCCCTATCAGGTAAACAAAGCAACCATGCTGGAGAAGATCCTCAAGGTCAGCGAGGAGAAAAAGTCGATCTTTGCGGGCATCTATGATATCCGCGACGAGAGCGACCGCACGGGAATGCGCGCGATCGTTGAAATCCGTAAGGATTACGACGCGGAGAAGATCCTGGCGGCGCTGTTGAAATACACCGATATGCAGATCACCTTTGGGGTAAACATGGTGGCGATCGCGGGCGGCAAGCCCAAGCAGCTGAGCCTGCGCAGTGCCATCCGGTATTACATTCAGCACCAGAAAAACGTGATCACTGCCCGCACGCAGTATGAGTTGGATAAGGCCAAAGCCCGCGCGCATATTCTGGAAGGCCTGATGATTGCGGTGGATAATCTGGACGAGATTATCGCCATGATCCGCGCCAGCCGGACGCCCAAAGAGGCGAAGGCCCGATTAATGGAAAGTTTTGATCTGGATGATATTCAGGCGCAGGCAATTCTCGATATGCGGCTGCAGCGCCTGACGGGGCTGGAAATTGAAACCCTGCGGCAGGAATATGAAGATATCCTCCAAAAGATCGAATATCTGACCGGTATTTTGCAAAGCGAGCACAAGCTGATGCGGCTGGTGAAGCATGAATTGATGGAAATCGCCGAAACCTACGGCAGCGACCGGCGTACCACGGTGGTTGATCCCGAGCATGTGGTGGAAGCTGTTGTGGAGGAAGAGCATATCGCCGAGCTTGCGACCGTCACGTTCTCCCGCGCGGGATATCTGCGGCGGATGTATCCGAAGTTCTATCAAAAGCTGCCGGAAATCAGCGTGGAAAATGATAATCTCGAAGATATGCCGCTGTGGCATTTTGAAACCGATACGGACCGCACGCTGTATCTGCTGACCAATCTGGGCAACTGCTATCAAATCCGGGTGGACAGCTTACCCGAGAGCAATAAGCCTAACCAGAAGGGATCGCTGCTTTCCGGCGTGATTATGGGTATCGAAAATCATGAGGTGCCCGTGCAGATGTTCTGCTGCACAGGTGACGAGCTGGCTGCCATGCCCGATCTGCTGTTTATTACCAGGGACGGCATGCTCAAGCGCACCGCGGCAGAAGAATACAACATCAACCGGCAGCAATACGCCACCATTAAGCTCAAGGACGGCGACGAAGTGCTGACTGTATTCCCGCTTGATCCCGAAACGGATCTGCTGATGCTCACGCAGCAATGCATGAGCCTGCGCTGTCACTGCGACAAGATCCCTGTGCAGGGACGCCCAACGGCGGGCGTGAAGGGCATGACGCTGGACAAACAGGACCATATCATGTTTGTTGCGCAGCCGCAGCCAAACGATCAGATTTTGGTGATGACCGACCGCGGCCATGCCAAGCGTATCCTGTATATGGAGTTTGAACCACAGGCGCGCGCGGGTAAAGGCGTGAAGATTTTCACCTTTAACAAGAGCGGCTCCAACGGCTCTGTACTGGCCGGCGCGGTGCTGGTGCGCACGCTGCCGCAGCCTGTGCTGGTAGAGCAAAAATCCAGCCCCGCAAGCGTATTGCAGGCGGAGGAAATTACCTTAAAAGGCAAGCAGGACCGCGGCAAAGCTTATGTGATGGCGGTGCTGGACGACGTAGTGACTGGCATGCTGCCGTTTGCCATCGAGCAGCAGAGCGCAGGGGAAGCGAGCGAACCGGAGGAAGAACCGGACACGGTCTCGGCTCCGCCGCAGCAGGAAGAAGAACAGGAACAGATGCGGCTGGATGAGGATGACGAATCCTAAGCATTGTCAAAGACGTTACTTGGGCCTTTTGTTATCAAGCAGAAGGCCCAAGTAAACATTCCGGCCTCTTGTGCGGTATCATGAAAAATGTCATTTGGGCGGAGCAAGCTAGCGCGATGCGTGCGGTAGTCCACGTTACCTGACAGGAGAACAGTTGTAATATAGAGGAAATGGATGCTATGAATGGACAAAATGTAAGGGTAGGCGCGTGCCTATTGGCCGGCGATATGAACAGCATGGTTCCCTTCTACAGAGATACCCTGGGTTTCCATGCGCAATGGGACGGCGGAGATTTCGCGGAATTCGAAACGGCCAGCGGTGCGTTATCCTTCTTCATGTACAGCAGAAAAGCATTTGCACAGGCTATGCAAGAGAATTATATGCCGCCGAAAGGAATCAACCAAACGTTTGAAATTGCTCTTTGGCTGCCCTGTTATGCCGATGTGGATGTGGAGTATGATCGGCTGTCGAAATTGAACGTACAGTTTCCAGCGGGAGTCCCTACAACCTTTTCCTTTGGCATCCGCAACTTTTATGTTGCAGACCCGGAGGGCAACCTGCTGGAAATCGGCAGTATGAAAGAAAAGTAGATTGGGAAAGCAGGCCATCGCAAACGGAATCCTCTGATGCTGTATGAAACGAAACAGCCAACAGCCATATTGATATGAGGAAGTATGGCATATTTACGTAAATAAAAAAGCTGACCGTAGTCAGCTCCATGATGCGTTGAATGATTACTGCGCAGCTTTCGCCATCTGCTTTGCAAGTCTTGCCTTTTTGCGATTGGCCGTATTCTTGTGCACAATCCCTTTGGCAGCAGCCTTATCGATAGCGGAGGTGGTTGCGCTGTACTGCGCGCCTGCATTTGCGGGGTTTTCCGCAAGCTCCGCGTCAAATTTCTTTATCGCGGTTTTCACCTTGGATTTCACAATGCGGTTGCGAAGGTTTTTCTTCTCGCTCACCTTCACGCGCTTAATGGCGGATTTAATATTGGGCAACGTCTTTCACCTCCTCGGTTCCATAAAATCGCAAAATGTATTATAGCAAGATGCCAGGTAAAATGCAAGCAGATTCCTAAAATTCCATGGTTTACACGTACTTTTTATCAATACAATAAGAAAACAATACGCTATGGTTGACAATCCCTATATCCGCTTGCTACACTTTAGTCCATTCAATACTATGAGGAGGATGGTCCATGCCCAACTTCACGCTTCCCGATTCCGTATTTATCAAGGCTTGCGATGAGTTTGACACGCCGTTTCATCTGTACGACGAACGGGGAATTCGCTCCACGGCCAGGCGGTGGCAGCGGGCGTTTTCATGGTGCGAAGATTTTCGGGAGTATTTTGCGGTGAAAGCACTGCCCAATCCCGCGATACTGCGCATTCTGAAAGAAGAAGGCTGCGGTGTGGACTGCGCCAGCGAGACAGAGCTTATGCTTGCCGATGCCTGCGGCTATCACGGTGGGGATATTATGTTTTCCGCCAATGATGTGCCGCCGCGCGAGTTCCGGCTGGCGCGTAAGCTGGACGCGTTTATCAATCTGGATGATATCACCCACATTAAGGAGCTGAAGGATAACGGCGGCATTCCTGAGACGATTTGCCTGCGGTATAATCCCGGCGGGCATTTCCGGGTCGGCAATGCCATTATGGGCGATCCGGGCGACGCAAAATACGGCATGACGCGCGAACAGCTTTCCGAAGCGATTATGCTGTTGAAGCATTACGGCGCCAAGTGTTTTGGCGTGCACGCGTTTCTGTCCAGCAATTCCACCGATCCGCATTATTATCCGACGCTGGCGGAAATCCTGTTTGAAACCGCTATGGAGCTTCGCCAGGAAAGCGGGCTGGAGCTGGCCTTTATCAACCTGTCGGGCGGTGTGGGCATTCCCTATCGGCCTAATGAGGACGAAGCGAATGTGGAGGCCATCGGCGCAGGCGTACGCAAGGCCTATGAAAAGGTATTTGTCGCCAACGGCGTCTGCGATGTGGCCATCAAGACCGAGCTGGGCCGCTATATGACCGGCTCGCACGGCTGGCTGGTGACGCACATTACCCATGAAAAGAAGATTTATAAGCACTATTTCGGGCTGGACGCCAGTGCGTGCGACCTGATCCGGCCCGCCATGTACGGCGCGTATCACCATATCACCATCATCGGCAAGGAAAGCCTGCCGCATGACGAAAAGGTAGATATCGTCGGTTCGCTGTGCGAGAACAACGATAAATTCGCCGTAGATCGCATGCTGCCCAATCCCGAGGTGGGGGATATTCTGGTAATCCACGATACGGGTGCGCATGCGTTGAGCATGGGGTATAACTACAACGGTAAGCTCCGCTGTAAAGAGGTGCTCTATCGGGAAGACGGCACATATAAGATGATCCGCCGCGCCGAAACCCCGGCTGATTACTTCGCTACACTGGACATTGATCCCGCCTGCCAGGATCTGATCAATAAATTCTGATCCAAGGTGAAAATACACATAACAACGTCCCTCTGAATAATACAGAGGGACGTTTCAGTAAGAAGCAATACGATGATAATCAGTCTGCGGCGGACGCTTCCTGCAGCGTATTAACAGTAACCTTTAGTTGGTCGATCTCGGCCTGCGCGGCAGCAAGCGCCTCCTGGGACGCCGCTAAATCATCCTGCGCTTTTGCCAGATCGTTCTGCGACAGGGAAAGCTGCCCTTCGGTATACAGCTGCTCGGCCGCGGCGGTCTGCACATCCGCCTGGGCGGCTTCAAGCTTTGCCTCAAGATCGGCGATCTGGGCATTGGCGTCTGTAAGGTCCGCCTGTACGGACGCGATATCATCCTCGCCCTTGGTTACCTTTTTATCGGCAATCTCCAGCTTGCCCTGGGTAAATAGCAGATCACCCTGCAGCGAGGCAACCTCGTCGGCGGATGCGGCCAGCTGCACTTCCAGATCGGCAACGTTTTCCTGCAGGGAAGCGACTTCGGCTTCAAGGCCTTCGGCATAGGCAGTGGAATTTTCCTGGTCGATTTGGGCTTGCTCAACCTGTGCTTTGGTGTCGTCAAGGTCTGCGGTCGTCTGTTCCAGGCTTGCGGTCAGCGCTTCGTTATCGGTGGAAAGCTGGGCTTTATCAAGGTATGTTACAATGCCAAATACAATCGCAGCGACAAGGACAATGCATAACAGTACAATTAATGTGGATCCCTTGGTTTTTGCTGTGGGTGTTTGTTCAGACATAATTAACCCTCCATTGCATAGTTTACAAATGTATTTATTACATTATATCATGAACACATTGCGAATGGCAAAGGTCGATTGTTAAAACTTCTGTTACAGTATTGTAAATACCTATTGAATCAGATATACTAAATATGTATGGATAACAGAATGAAAAGGAGCTATTTAGTATGCTCAATCCAAGGCAGATTATAGGTGCTTTGAAGCAGAATATAGGCCGCGTGATCGTCGGCAAAGAAGAAGTGATTGAGCTTGCGCTCATCGCGATGCTGTGCAAAGGGCATGTTTTGATTGAAGATGTTCCCGGCACAGGAAAAACCACGATGGTTTCCAGCCTTGCCAAATCGCTGGATTGCAGCTTCAACCGCATTCAGTTTACCCCCGACGTTGTTCCCAGCGATGTTACCGGCTTTACCATGGTGAACTTCAAAACGGGCGAGATGGAGTTCCATCCCGGCGCGGTGATGTGCCAGATCGTTCTGGCCGATGAAATCAACCGTACCTCGCCCAAAACCCAGTCCTCGTTACTAGAAGTTATGGAGGAGTATCAGGTAACGGTCGACGGCGTAACGCACCCGTTGCCCAAACCTTTTATGGTGCTTGCCACCCAGAACCCGGGTGAATTTGTAGGCACCTATCCGCTGCCAGAGGCGCAGATGGACCGCTTTTTCCTGCGCATTTCGATGGGCTATCCCACGATGGAAGAAGAGATCGCCGTGCTGGACCGGTTTTCCGGTACGGAAAAGCCGCAGGAAACGCTGCAGCCCGTGTGCGGCGCCGACGATGTGATTGAAATGCAGAACATGATCGGAACGGTATATTGCTCCAAGGAAGTGCGCCATTATGTGGCAAACATTGCCGCGATGACGCGCACGCATCCCTCGCTGCAGCTGGGCGTGTCCACACGCGGCGCCATTGCGCTGATTCGCGGCGCGCAGGCCTGCGCCCTGCTCAATGACCGTGATTATATTTTGCCAGAAGATGTGCAGCGCATGGCGTTGCCCGTGCTTTCCCACCGTGTGCTGCCCAACCCCGATGCGAAAATGAAAGGCATAACCTCCGACCGTATTATCATCGCCGTGATGGAAAACGTACCCGTCCCCATTCGCCTTTCGTAAGCACCGCAAAAGGACGATTCAATGAAATCAACGCTGACAACCTTAGGTGTGAGCTTCGCTTTTTTGCTCGTGTGCGCATTATCCATGGGCAATCGCATGTATTTGCTGCTGGCATTGCTGATTGTGATTGCCTGGGTGCTGGCGTACATCAGTATTCGTTCGGCGGAAAAAACCGTGCGTGTTTCGCATGGGCTGAACAATACGCGGGTAAACAGGGGCGACAGCGTAGCCATGCAGGTATCCGTCAGCCACAAAAGCCTGCTGCCTATCGCACCCGTAAAGCTGAAAATGCGCGCTACGAGCAACACGCCGGCCGGCGTGCTGCACCTGACGCAGCTTGGCCGCCGCACGCAGAAGGTGGCATATCAGTTTAATGCCGAGCATATCGGCGCTATGGTGCCGGGCGTGGAGAGCTTTACCGTCAGCGATGTGTTCGGCTTTTTTAAAAAAGAGCATGTGCCCGATCATTCAACAGGCGAACTGCTGGTGCTTCCGGTTCCATTTGACGTGGAGCCGCTTACGTTTGCACCCGGCGATATGGGCGTGGAAACTATGAAACGAGCCATGGAGGATCCATCCAGCCCCAGTGATTTCCGCACCTATCAAAATGGCGATCCGCTCAAGCGCATCCATTGGAAAATGAGCGCACGCAAACAGGAAATCATGATCCGTCAGTTTGAAGAGCCCGCCCTGCCTGATGCGCTGGTGCTGATGGATACGTCGCCGCCGCGCCTGCCGGAAGGCATGGGGCAGGAGAAGCTGGCATATCTGCAGGATGCCATTCTGGAGACTGCCGCATCGGTGGTTAACTGCCAAATTAGCCTGGAAAACCCCGTGCGGCTGCCGCTGGTAGGCGACCGCTCGATGGAATACATGGGCACGATGGGGCTGCCGATCCTGCTGGAAGAGCTTGCACGCTGCACGTTTAACGAAACGGAAAAGTTTGAGCGCGTGATCATGATGCAGATGAACGATCTGCGCAAAACCGGTGCGGTTGTGATCATTACCACACGGCTGACCAGCGTATTGGTGGATTTGATCAACCGCATGAAGCGTCTGGGACCCAATGTGCGGCTGTATCTGGTCAGCTATGAGATTAAAGATCCGACCGTGCAGGACTTGGTGGCGCGCATGCAGCAAACCGGTGTGGAAGTAAACTATGTATCGCCGCAAGGCTAGGAAGGGCTAAACTGTGAAGAAGATCAAATTCCTGCGAAAAGAAATGCTTACGCACTGCGGCGTAGCGTTTTTGCTTGCGTGCGGTTTGATTCTTCCCATGCTGATGGCAATGGATCTCAGCGCATATACCTTCCGTGCGGCTTTGCTGTGCATTGCGATTTTAGCGGGGCTGACGGCGTTCTCGGTTAACCGCAAGTCCCGCAGGCTGCTGTGGATATTGCTGAGCGTGTTTGCTATTATTCAGGTCTTTTTGCCGCACGGCGGGGTGTTTGGCAGCTGGCTGGAAGGCTTTAAAGCGATTGCGTTGTACTTTTCGGGCGATCCGGTGGTGCTGCCGCTGTACGGTGCGCAGGCCGTTGTGCTGTTTACGGTGTTTGTAACGGTGCTCAGCTTTTTGGTATCCAAGCGCGGGGTGGGCTTCCTGCCCATGGCGCTGATGACCGTGCTGGTGCTGTTTGGCTTGTGGAGCCTGGGCAAGGGAAGCTATCTGTGGTATGTAGCGCCTGCGCTGGTTGCCATGCTTTTGCAGATGAGCACGGAAGCGCATGACCGCATCAATCTGCTGCATGTGCTGCCAATGGCGTTGGTCGTGGTGCTGATTTCCTTGGTGTTGCTGCCCACTGGTAAGGTAACGATCGGGTTTATGGAAAACGCAGCCAATACCATCAAACAGCGGATCACCGATTATCTGTTCTTTACTGAAGCCAGAAATGTGTTTACCATCGGCAATTACGGCTATTACCCGATGGGCTCCAACCAGCTTGGCGGTGCGGTGGAACCCAGCGAATACCCTGTGATGATGGTAAAAACTGATTCCAAAACACTGCTGCGCGCCGTTGTAAAGGATGAGTATACGGGCCGCGGCTTTTATGATACATCCAGCGCAAAACGCTATTTGTATATCAATCCGCGCTGGCAGGCGCAGCGGCTAAAAGCGTTTTTGGAAGAATACCCGAACGAAAGCGTACGTACCGCCAGCACGCTGCTGGATGAAAAAGCGATCACTATACAAATGCAGAACAACGCCGTATCCACCATTTTTACGCCTTTGTTTTTACGAAGCGTGAATATGAGCGGAGATATGGTGCCGTATTTTAACGATGCCAGCGAGCTGTTCATTACCCGTGATTTGCAAACCGGAGACCGTTACACGGTGTTTGCTCCGGTGTTTGAAGGCGGGGACTCGGGCCTTGGCAAACTGGTTAATGCCGCGGCGGGCATGGACGATCAGTATTACGATGATTTCTATGATCTGTATACCCAGCTGCCGGATCATTTAGAGCAGAAGCTGTTTGACGATGTGTTTAACATCATCCAAAATGCCGAAACATCGTATGATAAAGCGCTGACCATTATGCGCTATTTGCAAAAGTATTATCGCTATTCTTTAACGCCCGTAACACCGCCGGATAATCTGGATTTCGTTACCTATTTCCTTTACGTGAAGCCCGAGGGCTACTGCACATATTTTGCGGCGGCGATGACGGTGATGTGCCGCATTGCGGGGCTGCCGGCACGCTATGTGGAAGGTTTTCTGGCTCAGCCGTCGTCCGATGGCTTTGCCTATGTTACCGGATATGATGCGCATGCGTGGACGGAGGTGTATTTCGAGGGCTTTGGCTGGGTGCCGTTTGATCCCACTCCAAACCAGTATGACGATAACGACGATGAGGATCAGTCCGGCGACAACAACGAGCCGGAAAATACCCCGACGCCGACACCGGATCAGCAAAACGACAGCCCAACCCCGACGCCCAATCCCGATGATACACAGAATCAGCAAAACACACCGGAACCGTCCAACGCACCCGACGAGCAGGATCAGCCGGATCCCGAAAACAACAAGGATAATCCCAATCTGTGGTGGCTGTTGATTATATTAGCCGCATTGATTGCGGCAGCCGTGCGCATCATAAGGCGCGGACCGGACCGTACGGCGGCTAAAAAACGAACCGAAAAAGAAAAGGTATTTGTTTACGGCGCGGCCGTAGCCAGGCTGTTAAGCTATGCCAATTACCGGCCCAAAGCGGGGGAGACACCACTTTCCTTTGCCAAACGTGTGGATGCCGTGCATTACTATAAAAAGCAAGTGACGCCGTTGTGGCGCATCCTGTCACTGAGCAACTACAGCCGTCTGGTGCCCGGACCGGAGCAAACAAGGAAGGCAAAGGATACCTATTATGCGATCTTTAAGGAAACCAAGCTGCTGCGTAAGGTTCGGTTCCTGTTTGCCATGATGTTTTCCGCCCGTTTTTACGGTTCACTGGACACCATAATGAAGCATGAGGATCCAACAGCCGGATATCCGTTGTATATGCGTGCTTCCAACAAAGTGAAGCAGGCGGGAAAACAGAACGGTAAAAGAAATGCTATGCGTAAAGCAAAGTCTAAAACGCCGAAAGTCAG
>DAOPIR010000016.1:0-25882 GCA_035399245.1 Candidatus Limiplasma sp. | reverse complement strand
GCCTGAACGGCGCTGCGGACGATCGCATCTTTTTCTGCTACCGATTTTAACCTCATACGGAAAGACTATGAAAGCTGCGCGTACGCAGTTAGTGCGTACGCCTGGCTGTTGATGGCCTGTTTTCCGTATACGCAAAGCGGCTTGCCGGCGGTGCGCCGCAGGCGGAGGTTTAAATTGCAGCCGAAAGGACGGGATCGGTACGCATCCCGCAGGCCGTACCGGAAAACTTGCTTGTAAAATTGAGTGAAATTAGAAAGAGGTCCTATTGATGAATGATTACGCATCCCGCGTTCTGGACGACTTGAAAGCGCGCTATCCCTATCAGCCGGAGTTTCTGCAGGCGGCAACGGAAATGCTTGTAAGCCTCACGCCCGCGCTGAACAAACACCCCGAGTTTGAACAGCAAAGCCTGCTGGAGCGTTTTGTGGAGCCGGAACGCACCATCTCCTTCCGTGTGGTGTGGGTGGATGACCAGGGTAAAACACAGGTAAACCGCGGCTACCGTGTGCAGTACAACAGTGCGATCGGCCCGTATAAGGGCGGTCTGCGCCTGCACCCCAGCGTAAACCTGTCGATTCTCAAATTCCTGGGCCTTGAGCAAATTCTGAAAAACAGCCTGACCGGCCTGCCGATCGGCGGCGGCAAGGGCGGAAGCGACTTTGATCCCAAGGGAAAGAGCGATCGGGAGGTTATGGCGTTCTGCCAGAGCTTTATGACGGAGATGTACCGCCACATCGGCGCCGATGTGGATGTGCCGGCCGGCGATATCGGCACCGGCGCGCGGGAAATCGGCTATCTGTACGGCCAGTATAAGCGGATCACGGGGCTGAACGAGGGCGTGCTGACCGGCAAGGGCTTAAGCTACGGCGGAAGCCTTGCCCGCAAGGAAGCGACCGGCTATGGCCTGTGCTATTTCATGGAGAACATGCTGGCGGCAAACGGCCGTAAGATCGAGGGTGGCACGGCCGTGATCAGCGGCAGCGGCAACGTATCCATCTATGCCTGTGAAAAGGCGACGCAGCTGGGGGCCAAGGTTGTGGCCATGAGCGATTCCTGCGGCTATATTCATGATCCCCAGGGCATCCGGCTGGACGTGATCAAGCAGATTAAAGAGGTGGAACGCGGACGCATCCGCGAATACGCCTGCCGTGTGGACAGCGGAACGTATTATGAAGGCAGCCGCGGCATTTGGACGATTCCATGCGACATCGCCCTGCCCTGCGCAACACAGAATGAGCTGGATCTGGACGGCGCGAAAGCGCTGGTGCAAAACGGCTGTTTTGCTGTGGGCGAAGGCGCTAATATGCCGACTACGCTGGACGCTACCCAGTGCCTGCTTAACCACGGGGTGCTATTTGCCCCGGGCAAGGCGGCCAATGCCGGCGGTGTTGCCACCAGCGCGCTGGAAATGTCGCAAAACAGCATACGCCAAAGCTGGAGCTTTCAGGAAGTGGATGATAAGCTGCGCGGCATTATGGGCGATATCTTTACCAAAACCGCCGAGGCTGCCGCCGCGTATGCGGACAGTGAAACCAACTATGTCATCGGCGCCAATATTGCCGGATTCCTGAAGGTGGCAAACGCAATGATGGCGCAGGGAGCCTGCTAGACAGCGCCGTACATAATTCGTATAAGGCGCCAAAGGACAGGTTTGTTAACCGTTAATCCATGCTTTGGCAAAAGTTTAATGCAGGGCGGCAGGGCCGGTGCATGTTCTATGCATCGGCCTTGCTGCCGTATTGCGGTGCGGCCGGGCCGGCAGGCAAACCGCGCTTTTTTTCGTAGGGTTTTCTATGGTATAATAGTGCAACTTCCAAGGGAGGGGACAAAGCGATGGACAACAGCAGGCGATGGAGCGCCGGGCTTTGCAACGCGTCGATGCTTTTGTATATCGGCTGGCTGATGCTGCCCATGGTGCAGGTGCGGCTCAAAGCGGTCACGGGCGTGCTGGCGCTGGCGTTATTCGGTGTCGGCGTGCTGCTGGATGGTGAAACGCTGAAAGCGCATTGGCGGGACTTTCTGCCCCGCGTGCTGTGCCTGGCGGCCCTGCCGCTTTTGCTGATCTTCTTTTTGTATCGCGGCGGGAACGAAATGCTCGGCTTTTATGCAGAACAGGTAATGTTCTGGTTTCCGCTGCTGTGGTGCGCCTATGCCAGGCAGCGCGGCGCAAAGGCCGTGTACCGCTTCGTGTTTCCCGTTATGCTGGCTGTTGTGGTGATTACCACGCTGACTACCATCGGCTGGCTGATCGAGGGCATGCTGCGCGAGGAAGGCAAGGTGTATGCCTATGCGCGCTCGCTTGGTGACGGCAGCGAGGGACGGCAGGTGTATCTCAACGAACTGATGAGCCGCAATATCGGCGGCTACGGCTTTATATATGCCAGCGTATTTGCCCTGCCGTTTACATTCTTTCTGGCAGGCGACGCCAGGGGATGGAGACGGTTTGGATTTACCGCCTTGTATGTTTTACAGCTGATAGTGATTGCGCTTTCGCAGTACACTTATGCCATCATCTTTGCCGCAGCCATTACGGCGGCAGAACTGTTAGGGCTTATGTTTCGGGCACTGTGGAAAAAACTGTCGGTTGCGGCTTCGCTGTGGTGCACCGTTGCGGTGATTGTCGGGGTGTTTGCGGCGCGCATACCGCTGGTAGGGTGGCTTAAAAAACTGGCGGACGCTTTGCATTTTGCAAACATAGCGTCGAGCCTCAGTCAACTGCTGGCGGTGCTGCGCGGCGGCGGCATTGTGGAGGGCTCGCGGCTGGACGCGTACGCTACCTCGTGGAACAGCTTTTTGACGTCGCCCTTTGTGGGCGGAGTATTCAGCGGGCAGGCGGAGCTGGGCATGCACTCGGAGCTGCTGGACGCGCTGGCAGGCATGGGTATCCTGGGTACGGCGGTGTTTGCTGCCGGCGTGTGGGTGATTGGACGCGGAATGGGCAAGAATATCCGGCAAAGCGATGCGCTGCCGCATTTGGGGCTGCAGTGGATCGCGCTTGCGGTATTCATGGTTTTCGGCACGGTGGTTTACGCACGGGAAATACCACTGATGATTTGTCTGTGTACTGCTTTTGCCGTCTGGACAGCGCAGGAGAAATCGAGTATAATAAAGCAGATATAGCAACATATTACAAGGCACACAGGGGCATATAGGGAACAGCGGAAAGGCGGGATCCTCTTGAAATGTCGGTATTGCGGATATATGGATTCAAAGGTCATCGATTCCAGGCCGACGGATGAAGGGCTTGCCATCCGCAGGCGCCGCGAGTGCATTCGCTGCGGACGGCGGTTTACAACCTACGAAAAGATCGAAACGCTGCCTGTGATGGTGATCAAAAAGGATCAGCGGCGGGAAGCGTTTAATGCCGACAAGATCAAGTCGGGGTTGGTCCATGCCTGTCAGAAGCGGCCTGTGAGCATGAACCAGATCGACATGATTGTGGAAAAAGCCGAGAAGGCCGTATATGCCAGCGGCGAGTCCGAATTTCCCACCCGTAAGATCGGCGAGCTGGTAATGGAAGAGCTTAAAAAGGTGGATGACGTCGCCTATGTGCGCTTTGCCAGCGTGTACCGGCAGTTTACCGATGTCGGCAGCTTTGTGGAAGAGCTTAACAAGCTGAAAGAAAGCAAAAATTCGTAACAGTCATATATGAAACAATCCATGCCCGCCCTGCGGGCTTTTTTGTCATCATGCGCAATGGTGTGGTATAATCTGTGAAACGATTGTATACGCAAAAGGGAGTGAAATCATGCCAGCCAAACCCAAACAAATTTTGCTCGTGGACGGCCACAGCTTGATTCACCGCGCCTTTCACGCGCTGCCGCTGCTAAGCTCCGGCGGCGTATATACCAACGCCGTGCAGGGCTTTTTCAGCATGCTTTTCAAAGCCATTACGGACTACAAGCCGGATGCCCTGTGCATTATGCTGGATACCCACGCGCCGACCTTTCGCCATAAAATGTACGATGAGTATAAAGCGGGCCGCAAGCCCACGCCCGAGGAGCTGCGGCCGCAGTTTGCCATTATCCGCGATATACTGGACGCAATGGATATAACCATCTGTGAGATGGAGGGCTACGAGGCGGACGATCTGCTGGGCACCGCGGCCAAACAGGCCAACAGGCAGGGAATCAAGGCCTTTATCCTGACAGGCGACCGCGATTCCTTCCAGCTGATCACGGCGGATACGAATGTGATCCTGACCAAGAAAGGCATTACGGAAAGCCTGCTGCTGTCGCCGGAGACGCTGCAGGAAAATTATGGATATTCGCCGGATCAGGCCATCGACCTGAAGGCGCTGATGGGGGATTCCAGCGATAATATCCCTGGTGTTCCCGGCGTGGGTGAAAAGACGGCGCTCAAGCTGATTGCCGAATACGGCGATCTGGACGGTGTGTATGCGCATGCCGGCGAGATCAAGGGCAAGCTGGGTGAGCGTATACGCGATAACAAGCAAAAAGCCGAGCTCAGCAAACAGCTGGGAACGATCTGCGTTACCGCGCCGCTGGAGCTGGATTTTACGGCGTGTGGCATGGAAAACATGCAAGACGCACTGCCTACCATGGATAAATATAAGCTGAGAAGGCTGTCGGAGCTGCTTATGCAGCTATTTGCCAATACCGGCATTGCCAAACCCGCACCCGTACAGCCAAAACCTGCACAGGACAGCGCGGAGCCGGACGCTGTGATCGCGCCGATGCAGCCGTTTATGACCGTAACCGAGGAGCACAAGCTGTCGCTGATTGCCAAAAGCCTGGCAAAGGCGAAGGATGAAATTGTGCTCTGCATCGGGGAGAGTGCTGTGGCGGTCTGCGCTACGGACGGACGCGTGTGGGTGATGCCCATTCCGCTGGACATGCTTACCATCGGCATGCAGGAGGATCAAATCCTCAGCGCGCTGGCACCCGTATTTGAGGATACGCCGCTGATTGTGCACGATGCCAAAGCATTGTTCCACAAAGCGCGCCGGCTGGGGCTGCCCCTGCCCGTGATCCGGCATGATCTGATGATTGCCGCTTATTTGCTGGAACCGGAGCAAAAGAACGCCGATCTGGAAACCGTGCTTTACGGTGCGGCGATCGAAGCCAGAGGAAAAAAAGACAGGCTTGCCGTATCACCGGAAAAGGCGGCGAACGACGCCTATGCGATGATGCAATTGTATCCGAAACAGCGCGCAAGCCTGCGGGACAACGGGATGCTAAAGCTACTGGACGACATGGAGATGCCGCTGACACGTGTGCTGTTTGCCATGGAGATTGAAGGCTTTACTGTAGATACCAAGGCGCTGGGTGAGCTTGGCGAGGTATTTAAGGAAGAGATTGAACAGCTGCAGGATACGATTATCCGGCTGGCCGGCGGCACAGCGTTTAACATCAACAGCCCCAAGCAGCTGGCGGAGGTGCTCTACGAGCGGCTGGGGCTGCCGGCTATCGGGCGCAAGGGCAAGGCGGGTGTGCCGTCCACCTCGGCGGATGTGCTGGAGGCGCTGGACCATCCGATTATCGAGCCCATTCTGCGCTACCGCAAGCTAACAAAGCTGGTGAGCGTATATATCGATGGCCTGTCAAAGCTGGTGGACCAAACGGACCGTGTTCACACGACGTTTGACCAGACAGCGGCCGTGACGGGGCGTATTTCCAGCTTGGAGCCGAACCTGCAGAATATCCCCGTGCGAAGCGAGGAAGGCCGCGAAATCCGCAAGGCCTTTATCGCCAAGGAGGACTGGCTGCTGCTGGACGCCGACTACAGCCAGATCGAGCTGCGCGTACTGGCGCACATGAGCGGCGATCCAGCGATGCGGGATGCGTTTATCAAAGGACAGGATATCCATACGCGTACGGCCGCCGAGGTGAACAATGTGCCGTTTTCCGAGGTTACGCCCGCCATGCGGCGCAGCGCCAAGGCGGTTAATTTCGGCATCGTGTACGGAATTTCCGGCTTTGGACTGGCACGTAATATCGGCGTAAGCCTGCGGGAAGCCGATGCGTACATCGCCACCTATTTCGAGCGGTATCCGCAGGTGAAAGCCTTTATGGACGAAGCCGTTCGCCTGGGTTATGAGCGCGGCTATGCACAAACTATGTTTGGCCGCCGCCGGCAGCTGCACGAGCTGAAAAGCACCAACCGCAATGTACGCAACTTCGGCGAGCGCGCCGCCATGAACATGCCGGTGCAGGGCACAGCCGCAGATATTATCAAGCTGGCGATGGTGCGTGTGTTTGACGAGCTGCAAAAAGGCAAGTATCAGGCCAGGTTGATTTTACAGGTGCATGATGAACTGGTGGTCGAGTGCCCCCGCCATGAGGTGGAAGCCGTGGCGGATTTGATCCGCACCGCGATGGAACAGATCACGACACTTAGCGTGCCGCTGATTGCGGATGTATCGTCCGGCAACAGCTGGTACGATGCCAAGTAGGTGGCCGGCATGCGTGTGATCGCGATTACGGGCGGAATCGCCAGCGGAAAAACAACGGTTGCCCAATGGATTGCGCAAACCGGCGTGCCGGTCATCAACGCCGACCAGATTTCCCGATCGCTGACCGCCGAAGGCGGTGCGGCATTGCCCAAGCTGCGCGAGGCGTTCGGCAGCGCGGTGTTCCATGCCGACGGTACCTTAAACCGTGCTGTGCTGGCAGCCTTGGTATTTACGGATAACCCGCTGCCGCGTGAAAAGCTCAACGCGATTTTACACCCGATGATTATCAGCCGCATGCAACGAAAACTGAAAACACTGCGCAAGCGGGGTACGGCGATTGCGGTGATCGAGGTACCGCTTTTGTATGAAACGGGCATGGACCAAATGGCGGATACGGTGATCTGCGTAACCGCGTCCGAGGAAACCAGGATTCGCCGTATGGCGGAGCGCGACGGCATACCGCGCGAGCGTGCGCTGGCCCGCATACGAGCGCAGCAGGATCCCCAAAAAACCGCGCAGCTGGCGGATTATGTGATCTCCACCGACGCATCATTGGAAGAGAATAAGCAGCAAGCACTGTTGCTGTGGCAGCGCATTACAGGAAAGAGCGAGGAATAGACGAACATGCACACGAGGATATTCTTCCATCAGGGCGACCCGGGCGGCGAGGAATACCGCGGCAGGGTCAGCCGCAGGGCGGACCGATATACAGCCGATGATACACGTGGCCAATACCCACGTCCCAGAAATAACGATTTTGCACAGCAGCAGCAGGTTCGCAGGCAGGTGCAGCCGCAGCCTGCAGCGCCGCAGCCCGAGCCCCGGCAGCCCGCCGTGCCGCAGCACGAGGTGTACCGGCAGGGCGAAGCGCAGTACGAGCAGCCTGCCGCGCCCTATGTGCCGGGCTTTATACGGGAATCCCAGCGCCAGCACCAGCCTACGGAGCATAAGGAATATGATCTGCCGGTTGGGCAGGAGGAATATCTGCGCCGCCAAAGCCCCTATATGGTGATGAGCGAAAAGAATACCGATCCGCGGCCCGCGATCAGGCAGGGGCTGCTGATCGCGCTTGCCGTGGCGGCCGTGGTAGCGCTTGCGGGTGTGATGATATGCCAGCTGATATTTGCCGCGCAGACGGAAGCCGTGTATGCGGAGCGCGACGCCGCGCAGGCACTTATTGCACAGCAGCATCCCCTCAAGTACCAAAGCCTGATCGAAGAACAGGCCTATGCAAACAATCTGGATCCTGCGTTTGTGGAGGCGATCATCCTCAACGAAAGCTCCTTTGACCCCAGTGCCGAGAGTTACCGCGGGGCACGCGGGCTGATGCAGATGATGCCCGAGACCGCCGAGTGGATATTTGGCAGTATCGGCGGGGCGGCGGAGTATTCCTTCGACCTGATGTATGAAGCGGAACTGAACGTAACCTATGGCTGCTGGTACCTGAACTATTTAAGCGAAAAGTTCGGCGGCGATCCGATTCTGGTAGCGGCGGCGTTCCATTCCGGCCAGACCAATGTGGTCAACTGGCTGAGTAACAAGGAGTATTCCTCCGACCAGAAAACCATCGCGCTGGAAAACATGCCCGACGGCAATACCAAAGCCTATGTGCAAAAGGTGCTCAATGCTTTTGCCGCATACAAGCGGCTGTATTACGAAGAGGTGACCGCATGAAACGGTTGATTTGTTTGCTGCTGATACCGGTTTTGCTTATAGCGCCGGTGATGAGCTTTGCTGAAAATGTGGAAGATTCGCTGGTTTTGGGTATTTATTCTACCAAAACGCTCGAAATCCGTCCGTTTGATCCACAGGAGCGAGACATTTTATCCATCTATGATATGGTGTACGAAAGCCTGATTACCATTGATGACGACGGCCTGCCCGAGCCCTATCTGGCCGAGAGCTGGGAAGTGAGCGACGATGGCCGAACCTGGACCTTTACCCTGCGGGAGAACCTGTTTTTTTCCGACGGATCGGAGCTGACGGCGTCGGATGTGGCAGCGTCGGGACAGTATATTCTGGACATGGCGGCCAATGAGGATATCAACGAACAGGGTTTTTACCGCAACATGCAGTACATGGTCTCCAAGTTTGAGGCGAAGGATGACCGCACGCTGGTTGTAACCACCACAAAATCCCGGCCCTATTACGGCCTGCTCTATGCCATGACATTTCCGGTCGTACCCGCCGATCAGGTGGATATGTCCGCGCCATATGGCTCGGGCCCGTATAAATTCGGGGCGTTCGAGCCGGAAAACAACTATATATGGCTGACGCTGAACGACTACTGGTGGCAGGCCCAGCCGCAGGTGGAGGAGATCGTCGTATCCACATTTTCCAGCAACAGTGACCTGATCTCGGCATATGAGTACGCACGCGTGGATACGGTGTTCACGCGCTCGGTATCGGCATCACAGTACAAAAGCGGCAATTCCTCGCTGTCGATCACATATTCCTCACGGCAGCTGGAAACGCTTTTGATGAACTTCAACGAGATTCCGCTGGATAACCTGAATGTGCGCAGAGCTATACGCGCGGCGATCAACACCGCACTGATCTCCAGCAATGTGTATATGGGCATGACCATTGACACCGATACTCCCATTGCACCCAACAGCTGGCTGTACTACGACCAGGAGCTGATCTATCAGTACGATGTGGAGCTGGCCAAACAGCTGCTGGAGGAAGAAGGCTGGATCGACTCGGACGACGACGGTATCCTGGATAAAATCATCGATGGCAAAAAGCGCAATCTGCGGCTGCGGCTGTATGTATATGAGGATCCGGATAATAATGTGCGCTTTGAGACCGCCAATATGATTGCCGATATGCTCGAAGAGCTGGATATGAAGATCGCCATTACGACGATGACCTTTGAGGAAGTGCAACAGAAGCTGGAAGCGAACTCCTTTGACCTGGTGCTGGCGTCCTTCCAGATGGACGTGGTGCCGGATGCCGGCTTTATGCTGATGTCGGGCAATACCTGCAACTACGGCCGATATTCCTCCGATACGATGACGGATCTGTGCAAATCGCTGCGGCAATGCGTAACGCAGACCGAGTTTGCCGCTACCTGGCAGTCGATCCAGCAGCAGTTTGCAGAGGATATTCCGTTTATCTGCCTGTTCTACCGTGCCGGTGCGGTGCTTACCCGCAAGATGTATTCCGCGGTAGGCGACTATCGCGAGTTTGAGCTTTTGCGCGGAATTGAGGATTTTGGACGATAATGCGTATTTCAATCGTTATGGCAGATAAAGGGTAATTTACGCAAGACGGAAAGGGCTGTATGATGATCAACCGATGGAAACGTGTGTGTGCCGTGCTGTGCATGACCGTACTGCTGAACGGCTTGGCCTTTGCGACCGAAGAAACCCGGGCAACCGTGCCGGATACGCAGGATTCCCAATCACAGGCTGAGGATATCACGCTGGACACGCAGGAAACGCAAGCCGAAGAGGAGCAGGTGATTGATACGGGTACACTGCCCGACAATATCCGCCTGCTGCTGGAAACGGCAATCGGGGAGATCGGCTACACCGAGGAAAGCGACGGATACAACAAGTACGGCGCATGGGCGGGTGACGCGTATTCGCAATGGTGCGCGGAGTTCGTTTGCTGGTGCGTTAATATGACGGATCATCTGTACGATTATGATATGCTCAATACGGTCTACCCCTATTACACGGGACAAAATACGGGGCGCGACTGGTTTATCAGCCGCGGACGGTTTGTATACCGCAAGGGTTACCAGCCCGGCTGGGGCCGGCAGTGGCTAAAAAATGGCACCGGCTTGATGGAAACCAACGAATATATACCGCGGCCGGGCGATCTGGTCTATTTCAGCTATAATTCGGATGGCGATACGGTGCATGTGGCGTTGGTGGAATACTGCGCCTATGCGGCGGACGGCAGCGTGAACATCCATGTTATCGAGGGCAACAATCCCGATAAGGTTCAGCGTACGGTGTATGCGCTGGACAATTCACAGGTGCTGGGCTTTGGCTGCTGGGGCGATGTGGTGGATACCACCATGCAGTACGGCAATACCGGTGACAAGGTGCTCGCCCTGCAGCAGAATTTGGGCCGGCTCGGCTATCTGGCGGAGCGGAATTTTACGAGCACCTATGCCAGCAATACGCGCAATGCCGTAACCGCGTTCCAGCAGAACATGTCCGGAAAAACCCCAACGGGCGTAGCGGACCGGGACACCCAGCTCGCCATTGCCTATCAGATCGAGGAGCTGGATATCGAGGATCTGGATTCATGGCTGGTGACCGACGGTGATTAAGCGGGCGGCAAGCTGCATCTGGTATTTTGCAAAAGCTTCAGTCAACATCACAGCCGCGACGTAACGGCGCGGATAAAGCGGGAGGAGCGGCATGCGGATCATTGCGGGATTTCTGATCGTCGCCATGCTTTGCCTGCCGATTGCGGGCCTGGCGGAGGATACGATACGGCAAAACCGTGCGCTGCTGGTGGGGGTGAATGAGTTTCTCTCCCAGGAGAGCACTGATTTTTCCTCGGACAATAATGTGCAGGATATGGCAGCCGCCTTGCAGGGCGGAACAATGGTATTTGATACGGTGCTGATCCCGCAGGAACCGGTTATAAGCACCGCAATGCTGGGGGAGTGGATACAAAAGGCGTTCGGGGATGCCGACGCAAACGATGTCAGCTACCTGTACCTTTCCACGCACGGCGATCATGACGCCAGGGGAGAAACCGTGCTGCTCCTCAGCGACGGACAAACGGAGTGCGGCTTGACCGCCGCAGCACTGGAAGCGCTGTTTGATGGCATTGCGGGAACGAAGATCATTTTGCTGGACGCCTGTTATTCCGGCGCGTTCATCGGCAAGGGTATGCGCGAACAGCCGGATACCGTTTGCTTTCGGTCCGCCGATTTTAAGGTGCTTACCAGCTCCGGTGCGATGGAGGAAAGCTGGTATTGGAACGGACAGAGCAGCCTGGCCCAGGGATCATTTTACTTCACCCAAATTCTGGCCCAGGGATTGAGCCCCCGATGGGATTATCCCGCCGACCGCAACCGCGACGGCGCGGTCACGCTGACCGAACTGCACCGCTATCTGCTGCAAAACCATGGGGCGTCCACACCGCAGCTGTACCCGCAGGAGGATGAAACCGTATTTTTTACATATGATACCGACGCGGAGATCACGCAGGAGCAATCGCCGATTTTGGACGTTGAGTTTTCCGATGATGTGATGAATGCGGACGATATCCTTACCCTGACCTATACGGCGGTGCGGCCGGTGCGCGTAGCGTACCAGATTGTGTATTTTCGGGACGGGCGCTGGCAGTTTGACGAGGCTGAGCTGCTTTACGATGACGCGGAACGTTTTACGGCGTTCGGCGATCTGGCGGGCGCGGTGATGCCGGGACGAAAGGTTCGGGAAATATCGCTCAACCAGGGCGAGGACGACCTGTACGGCTATGTGCTGGTGCAGGTGCTGTCACTGGAGGATGATGTGCTGACCATGCAGACGGGGCATGTGATCACCGTGATCCCCACGGAGGGCAACCTGCTGCTGAGCGTGCAGACGCCTGCGGATTATCAGGCGGCGGAGACCATGGAAATGCCCATCTTTGTACAGCATTCCCTGCCGTGTGCGCTGAGCGTTACGGTGGTGGATGCCGATGGGCAAACCGTGAAACGCTTGAGCTATCGCGGCTCCACACGCCCGCTAGGCATTGTGCCCGCCGGCAGTTGCTACTACTGGAACGGCTGCGACCAAAGCGGCGAACGAGTGTCCGAAGGAGAATACAGCGTCCGTGTGGAAGCATGGATAGGAGATTCTGTGTTTTCGGCCATGAGCAATCGCATTGTGATTACACGATAGAAAGAGGGAAACAGGCGATGAAACTGATGATCGTCATTCCGTGCTATAACGAAGAGCAGGTGCTGCCCGAGACTGCCAAACGAATCACCGAAAAAGTGCAGGCGCTGATTGCCGCGGGACGCTGCGGAGAGGATAGCCGCGTGCTGCTTGTGGACGATGGAAGCAAGGATCAAACCTGGGCGATCATTGAAAAGCTGTATACGCAAAATCCGCTGTTCGAAGGCTTGAAACTAAGCCGCAACCGCGGGCATCAAAACGCGCTGCTGGCGGGGCTGATGACGGCCCGAAAGCACTGCGACGTCAGCATCTCTATGGATGCGGACCTGCAGGACGATATCAATGCCATCGACCGTTTTCTGGATGAATATGATAAGGGCTGCGATGTGGTGTACGGCGTGCGCAATAAGCGCGATACCGATACCTTTTTCAAACGGCATACCGCCCTGCTCTTTTACAAGCTTATGAAGGGCCTGGGCGTGGATATCATGTACAACCATGCGGATTACCGCCTCATGAGCCGCCGCGCGCTGGAGGCGCTGGCAGCCTTCAAAGAAGTCAACCTGTTTTTGCGCGGACTGGCGCCGCTGGTCGGCTTTCAGTCGGGCGTGGTGTATTACGACCGTAGCGAGCGCTATGCGGGGGAGAGCAAGTATCCGTTTAAAAAGATGCTGGCGTTTGCTATCGATGGGATCACCAGTTTTTCGGTCAAGCCGCTGCGCATGATCACAACACTGGGTATCGTGATTTTGCTGGTTTCGCTTTGTATGCTCGTTTATACGCTGGTTTCGTGGATTGTCGGCAAAGCTGTAATCGGCTGGACCAGCACCCTGGCATCCATCTGGATGATCGGCGGGATTCAGCTGTTTTGCCTGGGTGTGATCGGCGAATATATCGGCAAGATTTACAACGAAACCAAGCATCGTCCGCGCTTTATCATCGACCGCTACTTAAACAAAGAAAAGGCTGATCCTGTTGTGGATGAGTGAGCAAATGCAGACCAAAGCCCCTGTATGAAGACGAAGTGGATTTTCATCATACAGGGGCTTTGTTTTATTATCACCTTTAGATCAACCGTATCGAAGCGGATCGTTAATGCTAAAAGAGGTTCTTGATAATATCGATTCCGGCAATATATGTGCCCAGGCTGCTGCCGATATTGCCCAGCACCACCACCATTAATGCCTTTAAAAACCTGTTTTTAAAAAAGCCTTTGAAACTGGTGATGTCGTTGTGTACGTTCAGCACATCCTGCACGGCGGGTTTATGCAGCGTCGCTTCGGCCAGACCCGCAAACCAGCCGCAGGCCAGCATGGGGTTGAGCGAGGTAATCGGCGCCGCGACCAGCGCGGTAAGAATGGTCAGCGGATGGGGGAGTACCAGCGCTACGAACAGGGCCGCAAGGCCGCCGTTCCAGATAATCCAGGACGACAGCTGCCGCAGGCCGGTTTGTGTGTTGGTGATAAATCCATAGGTGATCAGGCCGATAATCAGCGCCGAAATTGTCCACCCGATGATTTTCGCGTATGGCTTTTTAGGTGGAATGGTTGTAATGCCGGCAAGATCCTGCGTTTGGTAGATTTCTTTTTTTACGCCGGGTACATGGGCGCCGCCAAGCACGGCTACGATCTTTTTCCCAGGCGCTTCCTTGATCTTGGCGGCCAGGTGCTGGTCGCGCTCGCTGATCAGGATATCCCCGATTTTAGGAAACGATTTACGCATATCCGACAGCACGGCTTCCAGCATATCCTCCTGCAAAAGCTTTTGCAGATCCTCGTCCTTGATGTCGGTATCATCGTCGGAAACGAATAAAAAGTTTACAATCAGCTTGCACTTTTCCCATAGGTTCAACTTTCGCCAAATGCGCAAAAATGTTGTTTGAATATTCCGGTCGGCCAGCACCAGCGTCGCGCCGATCTCTTCAGCGCTTTTCATACCCTGTATCATTTCGCCGCCTACCGACACATGCAGCTTTTTCGCGATCTTCTTCTGGTAGGAACTCAGCGCGAGATTGGCAAGCAAAAACCCGACTTTTTTGGATTTGATTACCTGCACCACATCGGTGCGCTCCCAGGCTTTCGGATCCCGCATGCTGTTGTATCTGTCTTTATCAAGCTCGATACACACACTGTCGGGGTGCTCTTCTTCAATCACCTTTTTTACCAGCGCAGCGCTGCCTTTGGATACATGCGCTGTGCCGATCAACAGGATTTCCTTATCCTGATACGTAAGTCGGGTTATATTATTCTCCATAAAACAGGGTCCTTTCAACGCATACGGGATTGCGTACCCGGCAGCAATACAACTTATGAGGCAGGCACGTGCATCCAGTATACCATAGATACAGCAATACTGCCGCCTCCTGAGAAGCGGCAGTAGAATTTTTAAGAGGTTCGATTTCGCATAACGTCAGCTTTTTGCCTCAAACGCAATGTTCTTTTTTCTGCGGTTGAACAGGGAAAAGTCCATTTTGCTGACAACGTCAAGGGCAACGGCGGCCAGCACAACCATGCCTTTTACCACCTGCTGGGTGTTGGAGTTAATGCCCATGATAGACATGCCGTTGTTCAGCACGCCCATAATCAGCGCACCTACGAGAGCGCCGCCGATGGTGCCGGTGCCGCCGTAGGCGGAGGCGCCGCCGATAAAGCACGCGCCGATGGCATCCAGCTCGAAGCTTTTACCGGCCAGCGGGCTGGCGGAATTGAGGCGTGCGGCGAATACGAGGCCCGCTACGCCGGCGAGAAAGCCCATGTTGGTGTAGGCGAAGAACATAAGTCGCTGGGTTTTGATGCCGGACAGACGCGCAGCCTTTTCATTGCCGCCCAGTGCATAGATATGCCGCCCCATCACGGTGTTGTTGGTGAAGAACGAGTAGGCCACCAGGATGATGCCCAGCAGTGCGAGCACCGTGGGGATGCCCTGGTACTGCGCTAACAGTGTGAAGAAGAAGATCAGTGCCGCGGAAATGATAATCATCTTGGTTGTCATCATCCAGACCGGATCCACCGCATATCCCTTGCGGATACGGTTTTTGCGTGTGATCAGCTGGAGGATACAGAAGATCAGCGCAATGGCCACGCCGGAAATCAAGCAGACGATATTCACCTTGGTCCCCCAGATCAGGATCTTTGCATCCTTTGCGAAAAAGCCGGTGGAGAACATCAGGTATTCATCGGGAAACGGCGCCAGCGTTAATCCGTTAAGGATCAGCAGGCACAATCCGCGGAAGATCAGCATGCCTGCCAGTGTAACAATGAAGGGCGGAATCTTGACGTACGCAATCCAGAAGCCCTGCCACATGCCGATTAATATACCGATCAGCAGGCACAGCGCGATGGAAAGGTATACGTTCCATCCCCAGGTAATAATAAAGGTACCGGCGCATGCGCTGACCACAGCCACAACAGAACCAACAGCAAGGTCGATGTTGCCGCCTGTGAGGATACACAGCAGCATGCCTGTGGCCAGAATGACGACATATGCATTTTGGAAAACGATGTTGGAGACATTCATCGGGTAGAGCAGCCGCCCGCCGGTAAGAATTTGGAAGAAGATAATGATGATGACCAGTGCGATCAGCATGCTGTACTGGCGGATGTTGCCCTTGAATGATTTGCCTGTTCCTTTAAGTTTAGCTACTTTGTTCATGCGCTGATCTCTCCCTTGTTGCTGTCTTGCATGATATATCCCATTATTTTTTCCTGAGAAGCATCCTGGATGGGCAATTCGTTAATAATACGGCTTTCGTTCATCACATAGATGCGATCGCACATGCCCAGCAGTTCCGGCAGCTCAGAAGAAATCATCAGCACGGCTTTGCCCTGCGCTACCAGATGGTTGATAATCTGGTAGATTTCAAACTTCGCGCCGACATCGATGCCGCGGGTCGGCTCATCCAGCAGCAGGATTTCAGGCTCGGCAAAGATCCATTTGCCTACCAATACCTTTTGCTGGTTACCGCCTGACAAGTTATTCACCAGCTGCTCAACCGATGTCGCTTTGATGTTGAGCTTCTCTTTGATTTCCTTGGCTTTATGCGTTTCCAGGTCCTTGTCCAAAACCCCGTGTGTGGAGATGAACTCGGGACGCGCCAAGGTAATATTGTGCTTGATGCTGTCTGAAACGATCAACCCGTTGCCCTTGCGATCTTCGGTTACATAAGCCAGCCCTGCTGAGATGGCCTGCGCAACGGAATGCAGTTCAACCGGTTGGCCATGCAGGAGCAGCTCGCCGGAGATATGTTTGCCGTATGCCTTGCCAAACAGTGACATTGCAAGCTCCGTACGTCCGGCGCCGATCAGGCCCGCAATGCCCACCACTTCGCCCTGATGAACGGTGATGGATACGTCGTCCACCACCTTTTTATCTGCATACAGGGGATGGTAAACCGTCCATTGCTTCGTTTCCAGCGCCACATCGCCGATATTGTGCTCACGGGGCGGAAACCGATTTGTCATCTCTCGACCGACCATGCCTTTGATAATGCGCGGTTCAGAAAAGTCATCCACACCCTTGACGAGGGTATCGATGGCTTGACCGTCACGGATTATGGTGATTTTGTCTGCACAGTAGACCAGTTCGTTGAGTTTATGGGAAATCAGGATTGAGGTAATTCCCTTCTCCTTCTTAAATTGCAGCAATAAGTCCAGAAGTTTCTTGGCGTCGCTTTCGTTAAGCGAGGAAGTTGGCTCATCCAGGATGAGCAGCTTCACGTTTTTGGCCAGCGCCTTGGCGATTTCAACCAGTTGCTGCTTGCCCATGCCGATGTCCTTGATCAGCGTTCGCGGATTATCGTGCAGGCCGACCATTTTCATGTACTGCGCGGCCTTTTGGTTGGTTAAGTCCCAGTTGATAACCCCGCTTGTAGCTTGTTCGTTGCCTAGAAACATATTCTCGGCGATGCTTAGATACGGTACCAGTGCCAGCTCCTGATGGATAATGGCGATGCCGACTTTTTCCGAATCCTTGATGTCGTGAAACGCACAGGTTTCCCCCTGATAGATAATATCTCCTGCGTAGGTGCCGTAGGGATAAATTCCCGACAGCACGTTCATCAGGGTTGATTTTCCGGCGCCGTTTTCACCGCATATTGCGTGGATCTGCCCTTCGGTTACCTCGATATTGACGTTGTCCAATGCTTTTACGCCGGGGAAAAGCTTGGTAATGTCCCGCATTTTCAGGATTAATGTATCCACCCGATGTTCCTCCTGATTTCGAAAAAGAGGCGGGCGTAGAGATCGCCCGCCTCCTGTCGCCTTTGTTACCGGATGATTGGTTCAGATATTATTCCAAGCCAAGATCAGCCTTGGAGTAGTAACCGCTGTCGATGAGCAGCTCTTCATAATTGTCCGCATTGGCGAAGACCGGCGTACAGTTATAGCTGGGAACATCAAACACGCCGTTGTTATAGGTGGCGTTGGTATCGGGCACGACGCCTGCCAGAATATCCGATACCATAGCAACCGTCTGCTCAGCCAGCGTACGGGTGTCCTTAAACACTGACATCGCCTGATAGCCGGCGATCATGTTCATGGTGTTGGCTTTGTCGCAGTCCTGGCCGGTGATGACCGGGAAGTTGTCAAGGTCGAAGCCGGCAGCAATCAAGCTGTTGGTTACGCCCAGCGCGGTGGAGTCGTTGGAGCACAGCACCATGTCAAGCTTGGTGTCGCCGGTGTAGTAGGCCGCAATCAGGTTGTCCATGCGGGACTGTGCATTGGCGGAATCCCAGTCTGCGGTGGCACACTGCTCAAACTCGACCTGGCCGCTGGGGATTACGATAACGCCGGAGTCGATGTAGGGCTGCAGCACGTCGATCGCGCCCTGGAAGAATAAGCCGGCATTGTTGTCGCCCGGGTCGCCGCAGAAGATTTCCATGTTGAAGGGGCCGGCAGCATTATCCAGATCGAACGCATCCTTGAGATAGGTGCCCTGGATGGTGCCCACGCCGTAATTATCAAACGTCGTGTAGTAGCTTACGTCCGGCGTTGCGGTCAACAGACGGTCGTATGCAATCACGGGGACATCCATATCGGCCGCGGTTGCAAGCACGGTGCCCAGCGCGCTGCCGTCGATGGATGCGATAACCAGTACTTCGCAGCCGTTAAGCAGCATTGTTTCGATCTGCGATACCTGCGTGGCAACTTCGTTGTTGGCATACTGGAGGTCTACTTCATAGCCCGCTTCTTCAAGCTTTTCCTTCATGTAGGCGCCGTCTTGATTCCAGCGCTGGAGGCTCTGTGTGGGCATTGCCACACCGACTTTGCTGGCTGCCATGGCTGTGCCGACCACAGACAGTAACAGAGCAAGGGTCAATACTAGTGCGAGAACCTTTTTCATTGTTGCATACACTCCTTTTTTTTTATTTCAAGACTGACTTACATATCAGTATGTCAGTCCGGAAAACGGAATAAATGAATACAAGACCTCTCCATTATTTGGAAACATAGCAAATTAACGTTCGTAAAGTACTGTGTTGACAGAGAAATCGTTGCAATCAATGGTGAACACGAAAGACAAATCTGCGTATTTTTATACAAGTTCGATCAGAAGTATGCAACCGTATTGTAGACCATCGGTAAATCGTTGTCAATAGCATACAAAAAATATTTTTGATCTTGCACGAATTGTACAGGAAATTGAAATCGGCGCCGCCGACCATCAAAAAAAGCGTTTGTTCATACATGACGGCCGTGGGCATCGGGTGTGGAAATACGGCATTGTATACAATGCGGAACACCGGATGGAACGACCGGAGAATCAGCAAGTTATTTGGGCCGGATAAAGCCAAACTAAAGCCAAATGCTGCCAAATGCGCCAGATTGACATTTATGGTTGATAACGATATGATGGGTACATTCGTATGGACAGGGAGTGTTACTTTGTGACCATTAAGCAGATTGCCGATATTTGCGGCGTCAGCCGCGGCACGGTGGACCGCGTGCTCAACGGCCGCGGCAAGGTGAAGCCGGAAACGGAGGAAAGAATCCTCCGCACCATTCGCCAGCTTGGCTATACCAAAAATATCGCCGGCAAAGCGCTTACCCTGAAAAAAACCACACCGGTAATCGGTGTGCTGGTGTCCAGCGAAGGGAACCCGTTTTTTGACGATGTAATCGAGGGCTTTCAGAAGGCGGAAAAGGAACTGGTGGATTACGGCGTAACCCTGATCCTGAAAACCCAGCGCGGCTATGATGTAAATCGCCAGCTTGCCCTGATGGATGAGCTTGTGGCGGCGGGCATCGCGGCGCTGGTGATCCAGCCGATCAATGATGGGCGAATCCGCAAAAAGATCAATGCGCTGGCGGAGCAGGGCATCCCGACAGTGACAGTCAATACCGATATCGAAAATTCATCCCGGCGCTGCTATGTCGGCTCGGATTATACGGCGGGCGGCGTAACGGCGGCCGGCGTAATGCGCATTGTAACCGGCGGTACGGCAAACCTCGGCATCGTGACCGGCGTTAGCATGCTGCTGGGCCACGATCAGCGCCGCGAAGGGTTTGAACGGCACATTGCGGACGTCTGTCCGGACATCAATGTGGTGGAGCATGCAAGCGCGATGGATGACGCGGAGCACTCTTACCGCATGACGATGGATATGCTTAAGCGCAAACCGTCGATTGACGCGATCTTTATCGTGGCCGCAGGCGCGGAGGGCGTATGCCGCGCGGTAGTGGAGCTGGGCCGTGCGGAGAGCATCCGGATCGTGGCGTTTGATACCGTGCCGGCGACAGTCAACATGATGCGCAAGGGCTTGGTGCGAGCCGTGATTTGCCAGCAGCCGCTGCGTCAGGGCTACGAATCGGTTATGGCCGCGTTTGATATTCTGCTTTCCGGCGCGCCCAAGCAGGGCAGCCGGATCATTATGGAGCACCAGATCAAAATACTGGAAAACCTGTAAATTTATTTTCTGCGGTCAGGCTGGAGCGCTGCGTTTGGCAGCGCTTTATTGGTATCTATCGTTAAAAATCCGCATAGGGGATCGCTTTGCTTTCCACGTCCTGCGCGTCCGCGGTACCCAGCGAAGCATCGATGTACAACGTATACCTGTAACCGGCGTCCAGTGTGATTACGGACGTATTTTCGTCTATAAACAGCGTGCTGTAGGCGCCCGCTGCACCAAAAGATTCCGCCAATCCATACCAGTTTTGCCCGATTCCGAGTTTCAGCACATAGTCGCCGCCCGGGATCAGGGCGGCAATATGGATAGAGCCCGAACCGTCCGACGGTTGCCCGGCAAACAGGCAGCGAACCAGGTCGCCGCTTGCGGTATAGAGCTTGACCAGCGAAGCATAGCCGCAGCTCTGGTTTTCAATCACGATATCCAGCTGCGTTTGCTCCTGGGAGTATGCGCTGTTACCGTAGATTTCGCCGTTTGCCGGCCAGGCCTCTTTTGCCGATACGGGGCAGATCACTGCGCTCAGCAGCAACGCCGCGGCAACAAAATATATAAATTTCTTCATCGAAAATCCTCCCCCGAAATTGCAGATATGTATTTTTACGTTCAACGATACTTTCGATACCATCATACGCAAACGAAGCCGGATTTGCAAACGTTTCATTTTCCGAAAAACAATAGAAAAACATCGCAAAACAGGCGGCTTATCCGTATTTTCAGGGGGATAGGGCTTGTTTTGCGGTCAAACATTCGATTGGCATCCGCCGATCAGAAATTCTCTCGTTGACAAAATGATACGGTTGCTGTACAATTCAATCAGGGTGTGCTCGCGCACAATTATCGCAAATGTACCAGAAGATACATTCTTTTTCATAAGAGAGAGGCGGAAAACACAATGACGGAAATTTTTAAAAATCTACCTGCGGTGAACTATGAAGGCGCTGATTCCAAGAATCCCCTGGCCTTTAAGTTCTACGACGCCGATCGTGTGATCCTCGGCAAGAAAATGAGTGAGCATCTGCCCTTTGCCATGGCATGGTGGCACGCGCTGGGCAATGCGGGCAGGGATATGTTCGGCGATGGTACGGCGGACAAATCCTTCGGCGTCAGCGACATGGACAGCATGGCCCACGCAAAGGCCAAGGTGGACGCCGGCTTTGAATTCATGAAGAAACTCGGCTTGAAGTACTTCTGCTTCCATGATGTGGATCTGGTGCCCGAGGCCGATACGCTGGAGGAGACCAACGCCCGTCTGGACGAGCTGACGGACTATATTCTGGAAAAAATGAAGGGTACCGACATCAAGTGCCTGTGGGGCACCGCCAATATGTTCAACAATCCCCGCTTTATGAACGGCGCGGGATCCTCCAACAGCGTAGATGTGTTCTGCCACGCGGCAGGGCAGGTGAAAAAGGCGCTGGATTGCACGGTGAAGCTCGGCGGCCGCGGCTATGTGTTCTGGGGCGGGCGTGAAGGCTACGAAACCTTGCTGAACACCGATGTAAAGTTTGAGCAGGAAAACATTGCCGCGCTGATGAAGATGGCTGTGGAATACGGCCGTTCCATCGGTTTTACGGGCGATTTCTACATCGAGCCCAAGCCCAAAGAGCCCATGAAGCACCAGTATGATTTTGATGCCGCAACAGCGATCGGCTTTGTGCGCCAGTATGGGCTGGACAAGGATTTCAAAATGAACATCGAGGCCAACCACGCAACGCTGGCCGGCCATACCTTCCAGCACGATCTGCGCATTTCCGCAATGAACGGGATGCTTGGCTCCATCGACGCCAATCAGGGCGACCTGCTGCTGGGCTGGGATACCGACGAGTTCCCCTTCAACGTGTACGAAAGCACGATGTGCATGTACGAAGTGCTGAAGGCCGGCGGCCTGACCGGCGGCTTCAACTTCGACGCGAAAAATCGCCGCCCCTCGTATACGCTGGAGGATATGTTCCACGCCTTTATCCTCGGCATGGATACCTTTGCGCTTGGCCTGATCAAGGCTGCGGAGCTGATTGAGGACGGCCGTATCGACACGTTTGTCAAGGATCGCTATCAAAGCTACGCCAACACCGAAATCGGGCAGAAAATCCGCGCCGGCAAAGCCACGCTGGAAGAATGTTCCGCGATTGCCGTTAAGAACGGAGCGCCGGAGCTGCCCGGCAGCGGCAAGCAGGAGTATCTGGAGAGCGTCGTTAATCAGATTATGTTTCAGTAGACCGCTGCAGCACCGCGGCCGCGATTTCATCGGCACATCGTCAATCAAGCATATAAAACTGGCTAGGAGACGAACATCATGAGCGATCAATACCTGCTGGGTATCGACCTGGGCACCAGCGGCACCAAAACCGTCCTGTTTCATCAGGACGGTTCGGTGATTGCATCTTCCACAGTTGAGTATCCCATGAGCCAACCGGAAAACGGCTGGGCGGAGCAAGCCCCCGAGGATTGGTGGAATGCCGCCGTGCAAACCATCTCTTCGGTGCTGCAAAAAAGCGGCGTTGATCCCGCAGCTATCGCGGGTCTGGGTATTTCCGGCCAGATGCACGGCCTGGTCATGCTGGATGAAGCGGGCAGCGTATTGCGCCCGTCCATTATCTGGGCCGACCAGCGCACCGGCAAGGAATGTGAGGAGATTACCGAGATCATCGGCGCCGAGCGCCTGATCGAGATCACGGCAAATCCCGCGCTCACAGGCTTCACGGCAGGTAAGATCCGCTGGGTGCAAAAGCATCAGCCGGAGATTTATGCAAAGTGCCGCCATATCCTGCTGCCAAAGGATTATCTGCGCTATATGCTTACCGGCGACTTTGCCACCGAGGTCAGCGACGCCAGCGGCATGCAGCTGCTGGATGTGCCTAAACGCTGCTGGAGCGACGAAATGCTGACGAAGCTTGGTATTGACAAGTCCTATCTGGCTAAGGTTTACGAAAGCCCGGAGGTAACCGGTCACATCAGCGCGCAAGCCGCGAAGCTGACCGGTCTTTCCGAAAAAACGCTGGTGGTCGGCGGTGCGGGCGACAATGCCGCGGCGGCCGTCGGCACGGGCGTTGTGGCGGACGGGCGCGCCTTTACCACCATCGGTACCTCCGGTGTGGTCTTTGCGCATACCGACAAGCTTGCCATCGATCCCAAGGGCCGCGTGCACACCTTCTGCTGCGCGGTGCCCGGCGCATGGCATGTGATGGGCGTTGTGCAATCGGCAGGCCTATCGCTTAAATGGTTCCGCGATACCTTCTGCACATCTGAAATGGAAACCGCCGCACAGATGGGCGTCGACCCCTATCAGCTGATGGATATCGAAGCGGCTAAGAGCCCGATTGGCGCCAACCGGCTGCTGTATTTGCCTTACCTTATGGGCGAGCGTACCCCGCATCTGGATCCGGACTGCCGCGGTGTGTTCTTCGGTCTGTCCGCGATGCATCAAAAGCGCGACCTGATGCGCGCGGTGTTTGAGGGCGTTACCTATGCGCTCAACGACAGCCTGCATATTCTGGATGATATGGGCGTCAAGCCCGCACAGATGCTGGCAACGGGCGGCGGCGGCCGATCGGAATTCTGGCGGCAGATGCTGGCGGACGTATTTGACTGCAAGGTGGTTACCACCAACAGCAAGGAAGGTCCCGCCCTGGGCGTAGCGATCCTTGCGGGTGTCGGCGCGGGGCTGTATCCCTCGGTAAAGGAAGCCTGCGACTCGATGATCAAGACCGGCGGCGAACAGCTGCCCGTTAAAGACAATCAGCCGGCCTATGCCAGGTGCTACAAGCAGTACACAGCGCTGTATCCCGATATGAAGGAAGCTTTCAAACGTCTTACAAAGTAAATTCCTCTTTTCTCCTTTCTTTATATGAAGGAAGCAAGTCGTATCGGCTTGCTTCCTTCAGCCTTTTTGCGGAGGTTTGGCATGCTGGACAACTGTGGATTTGATCTATGGGCGGAATCGTACGATGATTCCGTCAAACATGCGGAGGAAAATGATCAGTACCCCTTCGCGGGGTACTCCCGCCTGATGAATGCGGTATATGGCACGGTCAGGCGGCATGTGCCGGCAAAGGTGTTGGATGTCGGGTTTGGTACCGCGCTGCTTGCAAAAAAGCTGTATGACGCGGGCTGTGAGATTACGGGCATCGATTTTTCCGACGAGATGATCGCATTGGCACAGCCGAAAATGCCCAAGGCAAGGCTGCTGCAGTGGGATTTCACCCAGGGACTGCCGCCTGCGGTGGCGGGCGAAACCTTTGATTTCATCATCAGCACCTATGCGCTGCACCACCTTGCGGAGGGGGAGCAGCAGGATTTCGTGCTTGCGCTTTTACAGCTGCTTAAGCCGCAGGGCAAGCTGCTGATCGGTGATGTTTGCTTCCCCACAGAGGAAGCGCTCCGGCAATGCCGGCAGGCATGCGGCGATGGCTGGGACGATGAGGAGAACTACTTCGTCTATGCCAAGCTGTGGCAACAACCGGAAGGCTTTGCCGCCTCATTCCATCCCTTTTCCTTTTACAGCGGCGTCATCGAGATTGCTCGAACGTAGTTAATCGGCGTGGGGTGGATTTGAATGGAATTTGCACAAGGAATCCAGCGATCGTTCCAGAAATGATGTATCATGAATTTGCCGTATAAAGTACACACAGGGGGGAGAGCGTTTTGCGGGCAATCTGCATCCTGGGAAGTCCGAAGCAAAACGGAAACACCGCGGCGATCGCGGCGGAAATCCTGCGCGGGCTGGAAGCGCAGGGCGTGCAAACGGCGCTTGTGCAGCTGAGCACGCTTAATATCGGGTACTGCCGCGGCTGCAAAGCCTGCTATCAAACCGGCCGGTGTGTGCAGTCAGACGACGTGGCCGGTGTTGTGGACGCGATGCTGGCTGCCGATCTGGTACTCGTTGCTTCACCGTCGTATTGGGGCGACGTAACGGGACAGATGAAGGTGTTTATCGACCGATGCACGCCGTACTGCAATCAAAATGCAGCAAGGCGGGCGATAACGACAGCGGCAAAGGGTGCGGCGGTTGCGATCAGGGCCGGAAGCAGCAAACAGGAAAACCTGCAGCTTGTACACACGATCGGGCATTTTCTGGGGCACCTGGAGATTCCGCTTCTTGATTTCTTTACCGTAGAGGGCATCGATACGCAAGACGATCTGCAAAATCGACCGCAGGTGCTGCGGGATGCCTTTGCGTTTGGACAAAGGCTTGCAGGGGCTGTTCGCTGACGAAAAAAATGAAATAATGCGGAGAAGCATAGCACGGCTTGCTTCCCGCTTCCATTTTGACTATAATTATTGTTACAGAGATAAAAACAGAAAGGGGCGATCGTATGCGCGGCTTGCTTCGGGTGTTGCTTACTTTCGTTGCGATTGTTTTGGTTGTGATCGTGGCAGTGCTGGCATTTCTCTCAATTACGGAATACCGCCCTGCCGATACGGAAACGGTAACGGCTACCATGGGCGTCAAACATCATTTTGTGGAGATCGGAACCACGTACCATATGGTTACGCTGAACATCGGCTACGGTGCGCTGGGGCGCGACAGCGACTTCTTTATGGATGGCGGGGACGATGTTATGCCCGACAGCCAGGATGTGGTGGAGGATAACCTATCCGGCATTCTCAGCGCCCTGTACAGCCAGCAGGCTGATTTGGTGCTGCTGCAGGAAGTGGATATCAGCTCCAAACGCAGCTACTATATAGATGAAGCGGAATATTTCCGCGCCG
>DAOPIR010000015.1:0-27567 GCA_035399245.1 Candidatus Limiplasma sp. | reverse complement strand
CCGTTCAGGCTGTACAGATACAGCAGCTATACCCTATCGGGTATTGTAAGCCGCCGCTTCGCATTTTTCGTTGTCGTTCGCCCTGCGTAGTGTATAGAGCCCCCAATTCTCAGGGAGCACCTCCACTTCCAAGAACGCCATTGGTCTTAGAATAGCTGGACATAACACCTCTCCTTTTGCAATTTTCTCCAACCTCTATATCGATCTCCAGGAGCGCCATTGATCCTGGAATTGTTGGACCGCAAACCCATAGAAAACCCGAAGTTTGTTAGTATTGTAACATACTCCGTTTCTTCACAGTCACAGCCGTATAAAAGAAATCATAATTTATACAATGCGGTGTGACAGTTGCGCAAAAAAGTGCGTTCATGTATAATGATCATGCTTTTCCGTATGTCCTGTTTTACAGGCAGGCAGCACGGAAACAGTTTTGTCCGATTGCGATCAACATGACTGTGTGCGGGCAGATCGCACCAAGGAGGCATGTGGAGTATGGAATGCAAGATCAACAATGATATTGGCACTGTGTATATCAGTGAAGATGTCATGCTGAAGGTGGCCGGCTACGCAGCGCTGGAGTGCTACGGCATCGTTGCGATGTCCGGCAAGCGCCTCAAGGATGGCGTTGTACAGTGGCTGGGGCGTGAAAACCTCACCAAAGGCGTACAGCTTCGCATGGTAGACGATATGCTGGATGTCGATCTTTTTATTATCGTAGAATACGGCATATCAATTGGCGAGGTATGCAATACGCTCACCGAAACCGTCCGCTATAAGCTGGAAAGCATGACAGGCATCAAAATTCGCCGTGTGAACATCTCCGTTGAGGGAGTTCGCGTGTAAGTTCGGCCTCGGGAGGATTTATTTTTGATACAGATAAAGATGATTGACGGCCTTCTGCTGCGCGATATGGTTTTAGCGGGCGCGGCGATGCTGGATAATAACCGCGATGCGGTAGACGCGTTAAATGTTTTCCCCGTCCCCGACGGGGATACGGGCACCAATATGTCATTAACCATGACGGCGGCGATCCGCGAGCTGAGCCAAAAGGAATACCTGAACGCGGGCGATGCGGCCGACGCGCTGGCCAAAGGTGCGCTGCGCGGCGCGCGCGGCAACTCCGGCGTCATTACCTCGCAGCTGTACCGCGGCTTTGCGCACGGGCTGGAGGGCGTGGAACGCATCTCCCCCAAGCAGTTTGCGGCCGCGCTGCAAAGCGGCTCGGAATACGCCTATAAAGCCATGATGAAGCCTAAGGAAGGCACCATCCTCACCGTGGCGCGTGTAATTGCCGAGGAAGCCGTAAAACAGGCGGATCAAACGCCGGATGATTTTGACGCGCTGTTCCAAAACATCCTGACCACCGGCGATACGATTCTCAAAAAGACCCAGCAAATGCTGCCCGCGCTGACGCAGGCCGGCGTTGTGGATGCCGGCGGACGCGGTCTGCTGCTGATCTATATGGGTTATGCCGCCGCGCTGCGCGGCGAGGATGTGCCCAAGGAAAGCATTGATTTTTCCGCCGACGGCGAAGTGGTGTTTGAAGACAATCACGATCTGCTGGGCGAAATCAAATATGCCTACTGCACCGAGTTCCTCATCCAAAACCTGCACCCCGAAGTGACGCAGGAGGATGTTGACCAGTTCCGCCGCCGGCTCAACCGCATCGGCGACTGCGTGCTGGTGGTGGGTGACCTGTCGCTGCTCCACATCCACGTGCATACCAACGAGCCGGGCAAGGCGCTCAACTACGCCGTTGCCATGGGCGAGCTGGAAGGCATGAAGATTGAAAACATGGTGCAGCAGCGCCGTGACCGTATTGCCGCCCAGGAAGAGCAAAAGAAAAACGATCCTCCCAAGGCCACCGGTATTCTGGCGGTATCGGCAGGCGAAGGGTTTGACGCCATTTTCCACGATTTGGGCGTGGATCAGATCGTAGAGGGCGGGCAGACGATGAATCCCTCCATCGAGGATATCAGCGAAGGGATTGCCAAAATCAACGCCGAGAGCGTGTTTGTGTTTCCCAACAACGGCAACGTGATCCTGGCCGCCCAGCAGGCCGCCGAGCTGACCAAGGATAAGCATGTGTACGTCATTCCCACCAAAAACGTGGCTATGGGCATCGCCGGTATCATCGGCTTTCAGGACGGCGCCAGCGACGAGGAAAACGTGGAGCACATGAACGAGGCCGCCCAGCGCGTGCGCACCTGCACCGTTACCTACGCCGTGCGCGACAGCGTAATCGACGATCTGCAGATCAAAGAGGGCGATATCATCGGCCTGCACAACGGCAAGGTGGAAGCCAAGGGCGAGCAGCCCCAGATTGTCGCCAAGGAACTGATGCAGAAAATTGTCACCGAGGACGACGAGCTGATTACCGTGTACTACGGCAGCGACGTATCCGAGTCAAACGCGCAGGTGCTGACCGACCAGCTTGCCGCGCAGTTCCCCGACTGCGATGTGGAAATGCATAAGGGCGGCCAGCCGCTGTACTATTATTTGATCTCCGTAGAATAGCCATGGAGCTTGGGGATCTTCGGGGCATCGGCCCGAAACGTTTGGACGCATTGCACGCAGCGGGTATCGTCTCGTTGCGTGATCTTTTATACACCGTACCCTGCCGCTATCGCGACATGGGCGTTTTAACCTGCGTCGCCGACGCCCGCAACGGCGCGGAGCAGGCGTTTTGCCTGCAAAAGCGGGGAACCCCCAAGGTGTTTTACCACGGCAAGCTGGCGCGCGTTACCTGCGCGCTTGGCGACGATACGGGCGTAATCACCGGCTGCTGGTTCAACCAGCCGTGGATGCGGGACGCGCTTTCCAAAAAGGACAGCTTTCTGCTGTACGGCAGGGTGGAGCGTACCAAAAGCAGCGTGCGCCTGATGAACCCGCGCATGGAAGACAGCGTGCGCATTGTGCCCGTATACCGTGCTATTGAGGGAATTCCCAACAAAACACGGGAGAATTTCATCCACCAGGCGCTCGCCTGTGCGGATAACATTTGTGCGGAAACGCTGCCCGAAGCGGTGCTTAAAACCTACGATCTCATGTCCTCCGCAGACGCCGTGCGCGTTTTGCACCAGCCGGATACTATGGCGCACGTAGCGCAGGCGCAGCGGCGTATCGCGTTTGAACAGCTGCTGCTCTACCAGATTGCCGTGCGGCAGTTTAAGCACAGGCGGCACGAGGGCACCGCGCTGCCCATCCCGCGCGGCGCGGAGGAGGCGTTTTGGCATACACTGCCCTTTTCCCCCACCGCGGCACAGCGAAGAACGCTGCTGGAAATCACCGCCGATCTGCGCAGACCGACCGCCATGGCACGCATGGTGCAGGGCGATGTGGGCTGCGGCAAAACCGCGATCGCGTTCGGCGCTATGGCGCTGTGTGCCAAGGCGGGCGTGCAATCGGCTTTCATGGCGCCTACGGAGCTGCTGGCACGCCAGCATATAGAAAGCGCCAAACAGCTCTTAGCGCCACAGGGCATCCGCTGCGGCCTGTTGCTCAGCGGCATGCCCGCACCGCAGCGGCGGGATGCGCTTGCCGCCATCCAAAGCGGGCATTGGCAGGTGGTGATCGGCACCCACGCGCTGATTTCCGAGGGTGTGCAATACCACAACCTGGGCCTGTGCATCACCGACGAACAGCACCGCTTCGGCGTCGGCCAGCGCACCCGCCTGATCCGCAAGGGCAGCGGCACGGCCGTGCCGCATTTGCTGGTGATGTCCGCCACGCCCATCCCCCGTTCGCTGGCGCTGATGATGTACGGCGATCTGGACGTCTCGGTGGTCGACCAGCTGCCGCCGGGCCGCACGCCGGTCATCACCCGCATCGTGCGCCCCGAAAAGCGCGGCGATATGTACCATTACCTGCGAAACGAGCTGGAGCAAGGGCATCAGGCATACATCGTATGCCCGCTGATCGAGGAAGACGAAGGCAAGGCGCAGCTGAAAGCCGTGGAAAGCCTGCACCAGACGCTGGCCAAGGGTGTGCTTAAGGGCATCCCCATCGGAATCACCCACGGGCGGCAGCCGTCGGCGGAAAAGGCCGAGGTGCTGGACGCGTTTGCCGGCGGCAGGCTGCAGGTGCTGATCGCCACCACCGTGATCGAGGTCGGTATGAACGTGCCAAACGCCACCCTGATGATCATCGAGGATGCCGAGCGCTACGGTCTGGCACAGCTGCACCAGCTGCGCGGCCGTGTGGGCCGGGGATCGCAGGAAAGCCGCTGCTTTCTCGTCGGGCAGGAAAACGAACGCCTGCGCGCGCTGACACATACAAACGACGGTTTCGAGATCGCCCGCAAGGATCTTGAGCTGCGCGGCCCCGGCGAGCTGCTGGGCACGCAGCAGCATGGCGCAGCACTATGGGCGGGCAGCGCGGACTTAATGAATGTCAAACTTGTGCACGACGCGGCGGCCTGCGCGCAGGCACTTGCCCAAAGCGAAGCCGGCACCCCCGCGTACCGCGCGCTGGCACAGCAGGCGGAAACCCTGCTCAGGCGCTCGCTGCGGGATGTATCCGTCAGTTGACCTATGCCAGGCAAACGATGTACAATATGAGCACGGAGGAATGCAATGCACATTGTGCTTTATAACCCGGAGATACCCCAAAACACAGGCAATATTGCCCGCACCTGCGCGGCCACGGGCAGCACGCTGCACCTGATCAAGCCGCTTGGATTTTCGCTGGCGGACAAGTACTTAAAACGGGCGGGCCTGGACTACTGGCACATGATGACCTATCGCACCTACGACGGGTTTGAAGAGCTGCTTGAGGCCTATCCGGAAGCAAATTTCCACTTTTTGACCACCAAAGCCGCAAAAACTTATGCCGAGGTACGCTACCAACAGGACGATTTTCTGGTATTCGGCTGCGAAACACGCGGCCTGCCCGAAAGCCTGCTCAAGCGGGTGTATGAGCGCTGTATCCGCATCCCCATGGTGGAAGGCGCGCGAAGCCTGAACCTTTCCAACTCTGTGGCGATCGTCGCCTACGAGGCGCTTCGCCAGCTTGGCTTTCCGTCCTTTGCCGCACAGGGCAGCCTTACCGGGCGCAACGACGACTGTGAACCCTGGATGGATACCGTGTAAACAGGAGGGCTGTTTATGAAAAAACATAACGATGACCAGTCCTATCAGCAGGAGCCCTGGGATGATAACGACACCTATGAGCCCTATAACGGCGACGGCTACGGCGATTACGAGGACTACGACGATTACGACGACTATGACGATTACGAGGATTATGAGGATTCTGATCTGGACCAGGAGCTTGACAGCGAGCACCATTTTCGCATCGCGATGAACGTGTTTGACCTGATCAGCACGCTGGTCGGCCTGGCCGTCATTTTGTTGCTGACGGGGCTGCTGTTCAGCCTGATCCACTGGGTGCAGCGTGACATTGCCGAGTCACTGTCCGTATTCACCGCACCGTTTCTGTAAAACGCACGACCGAAGGAGGCACTTCATGCACACCTCATGGGCACAGCTTGCCAGGGAGGTTTCCGACTGCACGGCCTGTCCGCTGTGCGAGGGATGCACACAAAAAGTCATGGGACAAGGGGACCCCAAGGCGCCGCTGATGCTGATCGGCGAGGGCCCTGGGGAACAGGAAGATTTGCAGGGTTTGGTCTTTGTCGGCCGCGCGGGCGATCTGCTGACCAAGATGCTGGCCGCCATCCATCTCCCGCGTGACCGCGTATACATCTGCAATACCGTCAAATGCCGCCCGCCGAAGAACCGCACGCCCAAGCCCGCCGAGCTGGAGGCCTGCCAGCCATTTCTTCTGCAGCAGATTGCGCTGGTGCAGCCCAAGGTCATCTTTTTGCTGGGTTCCACCGCGGTGCGCGTAATGCTTGGCCCCAACTACCGCATTACCCAGTGCCGCGGGCAGTGGTTTGAGCGCGGCGGCATGAAGATAATAGCCACCTTCCACCCCGCGGCGCTGCTGCGCGATCCGCGCCGCAAGCACGAAACCTGGGCAGACCTGCAGATGGTACGCGACGAGCTGAAGGCACAGTCGCTCTATGCCGATCTGCTCCCCTGAGGGTTTCTCGGAATCCTGGCTGTCATCAGCCCGCACGCAATGACATTTCAATCCAAAAAACGCGGTGTTTGTCCGCATACTGCTGCAATCCCTATACGCGCATGCTACAATGTTTCCATCCAAAATAATACCGGGAGGGAACCCATATGATAGATTTTTTAGCGATGAACCTCGCCATCATCCTGTTCTTCGCTGTGGGCACCATTCTGCTCGTGGTTGAGGTATTCATGCCCGGGTTTGGCATCGCGGGGATTTCCGGCATTGTGCTGGAAGTTATCAGCATCGTGCTGACGTTTACACAGCATGGCCCGTTTGCCGCGCTGGGGCTGACCATACTGGTGCTGGCGCTCATTGGCGTGGTGATCTCCATCACGCTGCGCTCCGCCACCAAGGGGCGGCTGGCCAACTCGCCGTTTGTGCTCAAAAAGAGCGAAACATCCTCCGATGGCTATTCCGCCACCAACAACAAGGACATGGATGTGTTCATCGGCAAAGAGGGCGTTGTCGTCACCACGCTGCGCCCCGTGGGCATGGCCGAAATTGAAGGCGTGAAGGTGAACGTGGATTCCGACGGGGAGTTTATCCCCAAGGGCACACCCGTACGCGTTACCCGTGTGGATGGGCTGCGCGTCATCGTTCGCAAAATCAATCCACCCGCATAATCATATCCGCATATATTGAAAGGGGTTGTTACAATGGATTCCGCGTATTTGGTATTCGTTATTATTGCCGTAGCACTGATCCTGATTGCCGTATTCCTGCGCTTTGTGCCGGTTGGGCTGTGGATTACCGCACTGGCGTCCGGCGTGCATGTGGGCATCTCATCGCTCATCGGTATGCGCCTGCGCCGTATCCCGCCAAAGAGGTTGGTGGATCCGCTGATCAAGGCACGAAAAGCCGGCCTGGACATCACGCTTCCGATGTTGGAAACCCACTATCTGGCCGGTGGCAATGTGGACCGCGTGATCAACGCGCTGATCGCGGCGCAGCGCTCCAATATCGAAATGCCGTTTGAAAAAGCCAGCGCCATCGACCTGGCCGGCCGCGACGTGCTGCAGGCCGTACAGATGAGCGTAACCCCGAAGGTGATCGAAACGCCCGTGGTTGCCGCCATCGCCAAAGACGGCATTGAGCTGCGCGCCAAAGCCCGCGTTACCGTACGCACCAACATTGAGCGCCTGGTCGGCGGCTCCGGCGAGGAAACAATTATCGCCCGCGTCGGCGAAGGTATCGTAACCACCGTCGGTTCGGCCGAAACGCACAAGCAGGTGCTGGAAAATCCGGATCTGATCAGCCAAACCGTGCTTAACAAGGGCTTGGATGCCGGTACCGCGTTTGAAATCCTTTCCATCGATATCGCGGACGTGGATGTGGGCCGCAATGTTGGCGCACAGCTGCAGATGGATCAGGCCGAGGCCGACCGCCACATCGCGCAGGCACGCGCCGAAGAGCGCCGCGCCATGGCTGTGGCCCGCGAGCAGGAGATGAAAGCCTCCGTGCAGGAGATGCGCGCACGCGTAGTCGAAGCCGAGGCCGAGGTTCCCAAGGCGCTGTCGCAGGCGCTGCGTGAAGGCAAGCTGGGCGTCATGGATTATTACCAGATGCGCAACGTGATTGCCGATACCGATATGCGCGACGGCATTGCCAAAGCAACCACGCCCGCACAACCGGTGCCGGACAAAGATAAGAAGAAATAATAATGCAACTTGGGGAAGGGGGTACGTTCCCCCTTCCCTTCGCAAGTGAGGTGAACGCAATGGACGGCATTATTATCCTCGTCGTTCTCTACTTTGTTTTCAACCTTATTATCAAGCGGGTCCGATCCGTTAATAAAGCCAAAGAAGATCAGGCCAAGGTTGAGGCGACCAAGCGGGCGCCGATCAAGCCGCCGGTTACCAAGAAAAAAGCGGATATCCGCTTCCCTTCCCTATCTACCGCTTCGCCCCAGCCCATCATACAGGAGGGGCGCGATCCCGATGCCGAGCTGCATACCTATACGCCGATCTCGCCATCCAAGGATCTGGAAAGCCAGTTTTCCAATTACCAAGGCACCGTTGCGCCCTCTTCCGACCTCAAAAACCAATTTTCGGACTATCAGGGCAGCTTGGGTACGCCCGCGTCCGAAGGCGCCGGCTACCATGCGGAAGCCTATGAGCCCATCCCTGTCGTCTATAGCACAGATGCGAAGGTCGGCGTGAAGGTCCTGCCGGATCCTTTTACCCGCGATACGCTGGTGCAGGCTGTCGTGATGAGTGAAATTCTCAAACGCCCGAGGGCATGCCGATGACCAAAGAACCGTTTCAGGTACTGATTGCCGATGATGAACCCGCGATGCGTACGGTGCTGCACCATGTGATTGACAAGGCGGACGGCTTTACGCTGGTCGGCGAGGCGGCCGACGGCGAGGAAACCATGCAGAAGTTTGAGGCGCTAAAGCCGCATGTGGTACTCCTGGATGTGGAAATGCCCAAGCTCGACGGCGTGGAGTGCGCCCGCCAGATCCAGGATATGAATCCGGCCACGGTCATTATCTTTGTCACGGCCCACAATACCTACATGAGCGAAGCTTTTGAGGTATACGCGTTTGATTATCTGGTCAAGCCCTTTAAGGTTGACCGCATGCTGCAAACCCTGTCCCGTGTACACGACAGCCTGACGCTTTCCTCCGCCGCGCCCGCATTTACCAAGGCCGTCAATGCAGACCGCAAGCCGCTTTCCGGGCGGCTGATGCTCCGGCAGCGCGATGGCAGCACATTTATCGACCTCAATGATCTGCTGCTGGTGCAGCGGGAGGATCGCGCTACCGTGCTCTATGCCAAAAACGGCGAACGCTATGCGGTGACCGATTCCTTAAGCGAGATCGAAAGCCGGCTGCCTGCCGACGTGTTTTTCCGTTCCCACAAGAGCTATATTATCAATCTCAACCATATCAAGGATATCACGCCTTACGGCCGTTGGACCTATGTGGTGCGCATGGACGGCATTAAGCAGGATGCGCTGATAACACATGCGAAGTATGACGAGCTGGAGAATATCTTCCGCTGATTGTAAGGTCTGTACATTTCCCACCCTTGTTGCAAAAATACCGGTATGCAGGGTGGGATTTTGTTTGTTTTACATATTGACATATCTAATTCTATAGATATAATATAGATCGACACTTTTAGATATGAGGAGGTTTCGATATGACGGAATATGCAGCGGATGCCAGGATGTTTAAAGCGTTCTGCGATGAAAATCGGTTGAAAATCATCGCGCTTTTGCAAAACGGCGAGCTATGCGCCTGCCAGCTGATACCCAAGCTGAACATGAGCCAGTCCACCCTTTCCTACCACATGAAAATACTCTGTGATTCGGGAATTGTCATTAACCGGCAGGAAGGCAAATGGGCGCATTACCGCATCAGCACCGAAGGCAGCCTTGCGGCGATTGATACCCTGCGTCAACTGACGACTACACATGAAGGTGCGCAGCCCTGCTGCTCCGACTGCGCTTGCGGAGGCAGATAACGATGGTTTGGAACTTTATTCAGCAACAGATTTTAGGCATGGCATGGCTGCAAGCGCTGATTAACGCAGCCTTGAATGGTATCGGCTTGCCGCTGGACAATCGCTGGGTTGCAAGCCTGTCGTATTTTATATTTGATGTGGCCAAGATCGGTGTTTTGCTCTGTGTGCTGATCTTTATGATCAGCTATATCCAAAGCTTTTTCCCGCCGGAGCGCAGCCGCCGGATTTTGGGACGGTTTCACGGCCTGTTTGCCAATCTCATCGCCGCGCTGCTGGGCACGGTAACGCCATTTTGTTCATGCTCGTCCATCCCGCTGTTCATCGGTTTTTCCTCGGCGGGGCTGCCGGTAGGCGTTACCTTTTCGTTCCTTATTTCCTCGCCGATGGTAGACCTTGCTTCGCTGGTACTGCTGATGGGCATTTTCGGGGCAAAGGTCGCCATTCTCTATGTGATTTTCGGTTTGATTATCGCTGTGGTCGGCGGCTGGCTGATTGAGCATCTGCATATGGAGGACCAGGTGGAGGGCTTTATCCGTGCCGTGCAGACCGAGGATGCGGACATCCCGACCCTGCATGTAAAGGACCGGATGCTGTATGCCAAAGGGCAGATGGTTGCTACCTTCAAAAAGGTGTTTCCCTATGTGCTGATCGGCGTGGGAATCGGCGCGGTCATCCATAATTGGATTCCGCAAGCCTGGGTGGAAGCCGTGCTGGGTTCACAAAACGCCTTCGGCGTACCGTTGGCAACCGTTATCGGCGTACCGATGTACGCGGATATTTTCGGCACCATCGCCATTGCCAAGCCGCTGCTGTACAAGGGCGCGCAGCTGGGCACGGTGCTTAGTTTCATGATGGCGGTCACCACGCTTTCGCTTCCTTCGCTGATTTTGCTGCGCAAGGCCGTTAAGCCCAAGCTGCTGGGCGTGTTTGTAGCCATCTGCACAGTGGGCATCATACTGGTTGGATATGTATTTAATGCCATACAGGCATTGATAGTGTAACACGAAAGGATGATCAACATGGCATTTTTCAACTTTGGTAAAAAATCCGAACCCAAGCACTGCTGCTCCTGCTGTGCTTGTGACAAGCAGGAAAGCCCTGCTGTCAGCGCCGTAAAGGTACTGGGCGGCGGCTGTAACAACTGCCACAAGCTGCAGGAAAACACGCAGGAAGCGCTCAAGTCTCTCGGCATGGATACGCAGGTAGATCTGGTTACCGATCCCGCCGCTATCGTTGCCTACGGCGTAATGAGCACGCCCGCGCTGGTGGTGGATGAAAAGGTTGTCGCCACAGGCCGCGTGCTTACGCCCCAACAGGCTGCCGAGGCAATCCAAAACGTACGGGGAACAAAGGCATAAAGACGCAGGAATCCATGTTCTCCTATGCCTAGAAACTGTTTCTTTTGGTCTTTCAACAAAAGTGCCGCGCATTGCGCGGCATTTTTACACTTTATTTTTGGAACTTTGCATCGTAAATCGGGATATATCTCAGCTCTCCCTCCACCCTTGTGGAGTGGAACAGCGTCAAGCGATCCGCTGTGAAGGTGATCGGCGGGATCGGTTTTTCCAGATCAATATCCGTCACATCCACCTTGCGTGCCAGTGTAACATGCGGCATCATCGGTTTTGTATCAAAGGGCTCCTTCGCTTTTTTGAGCAGCTGACGCAGTGCGGCATTGAGGAAATATAACGGCTTTGACGGTGCCAGCGCCGCAAACAGCAGCGCGTTTTCCGGCTTGCCGAAATGACCCATGCCCCGCACGGCCAGCGGGATTGGCGCTCGTTTTGCCGCAGCATTATCCAATAATTGCTCAATTTGCGGTATCTGTTCTTCCTCGCGCGCACCCAGAAACGCCAGCGTAATATGATAATTCTCTATGCTTGTCATTTGCCCGTCGATATTCATGCCGGCAACCTCCGCCGCCAGCAGTTCCTTCGCATCGTCGGACAAGCCTATCCCGATAAACAGCCGCATCATCCCGTATAACGCCCCCTGATCCGCGTTTGCGGCGTTAAGCCCTGCATGCTAGTCACGCTGCGGTTCATCACCATGTTGAGCACAAGTCCGATACCGGCCATATTGGTCACCAGATTGCTGCCGCCGTAGCTCAAAAAGGGCAGAGGTATCCCTGTGATCGGCATCAGGCCGATTGTCATAGCCACATTTTGGAACACGTGGAACAGCATCATCGCCATAACGCCGATAATCACCATCTGTCCGAAGCGTTCCTGCGTGAAATACGCCAGATATGCCATCCTCAGAATCATCAGGAAATACGCACCCAGCACGGCCAGGCAGCCCCAGAAGCCAAAGGCTTCGCCGATGGTGGAGAAGATAAAGTCCGTCCAGTCCTCGGGCACGTAGTCCAGCTGGCTAAAGCTGCCCTGTACAAACATGCCGATTCCGTTCAGCCCGCCTGCACCGATAGCGGTTTTGGACTGCGTTACCTGATAGGTTGCGTCTTCGTCCACCAGCTCCGGATTGACAAACGAGAGGATACGCGTGATGCGATAGTCGTCGATCCCCGACGCCATGATCACGCCGTACAAAATCACCAGCAGCAGCACGCCTACGGCGATAATGCCACCCATGACCTTCATGCGGATGCCGCCGAAGTACATCATAACGCCGAACACGAAAATCATAACCAGCACCGAGCCCGTTTCGCCCTGTGCCAGCGTAAGCACCCACGGAATACCCATCAGCAGTGCCAGCCGCATGGTGGACTTCATGGTACCCATCGGATTATCGGTTTTTTCCAGATATCGCGCAGTTGTTATAATACACGCCAGCTTAACAAACTCCGACGGCTGCAGGGTGTAGCCCCACACAACGTCAATCCATGCTTTAACGCCGGCCGCCTGGCCGCCCAGCGCGATAAGCAGCAGCCCACAGGCAAGCAGGTAAAACACCTGCGATCGTCTGCGGATAAAATCGTGCGGAAAAAACGTAACCGCGCCGATGATGATCGGCGAGATCAGAAAAAAGATCGCCTGCCGCAGCCCATAGTGTGAGTCCACGATATAGTTCAGCAGCGTATCCTCGGTCTCCGCCGACGTGGAAAACGTAGCGATGGAAACGGCAAGCACGCCGAACCCCGCCAATGCAAAGGTAAGGATTGCGAGAATATAATCAAAGTGCGCCTTGGAGCGGCGGGAATCATTCATCATGCCTGCTCACCTCTCCTCTCGCGTCTTTTGAATAACCCTCGTTTTTTCTCCTGCGGTTTTTGCCATACGTCCGGCATGGGCACCGTATAGCCCATCAGCCGCCGGGCAATCCGGTCCATGGCATGGCGTGCGGGACAATCCGTATCCATCACGGTTTGATGCCGGGCCAGCGCGCGAAGCACCTCGGTATCCTCGGGAACATAACCCAAAAGCGGGGTGTCCAGCGTGTCGGCCACCACCTGCGGGGTATACATATCTCCGCTTTGCACCAGCGCGGGGTGCACACGGTTGACCACCAGCATAGGCGACGGTTTCCCTTTTTCGCGGCACAGGGCGATCATCCGCTCCGCATCCCGGATGGATACATCGTCGGGTGTTACCACCAGCAGCATGTTTTCCGTGCCTTGCAGAATCTTCTCCACGCCATTCTCCAGTCCCGCCGGCGCATCCGCGAGTATATACGCATAATGCTTGGCCAGTTTGCGAAAGATCTTTTGCATATACGCCGAATCGATTTCCGCGGTCGATCCGAGCTGCGCCGCCGGCAGCAGCGCTAAATGCGGCTGGGAGGTATGCGCAAGCACCGCCTGCATCAGCTTGCAGTCCCCGTGCACATAGTCCAGTACATCATATACAACGTTATTTTCCATCCCCAGATGAATGTCCAGGCTTCGCAGCCCGATATCCATATCCACGAGTACGGTCTCCTGCTGTGCCCTTGCCAGCGCCACGGCCAGCGCGGCCGCCAGCGTAGTTTTCCCCACGCCGCCTTTGCCGGAGGCGATCATCCATGTCTGCTTCATCGTACCACCGCCTAAGGTGCAAGCATGTTGCCGCCGGGGAAATCAACATCGGTCGTACGGAGCGTTTTCTGGTCCAGATACCACTCCACAAAGTCACGCGCGGCAATACTTGCCATGCCGCCGCTCAAGCCGGACGGGATAAACACGACCACGCAGATCTCCGGATCCTCATAAGGCGCCAGCATAACGAACCAGGAGTTGTTCTCCAGGTCGATGGTGGTAACCTCGGCGGTTCCCGTTTTCGCGGCGACCTGATCTTCATATTTCCAGCCGTTGAAGTATTTGGCAGCGGTACCGCTTTCGTCAACAACGCCCTTCATGCCTTCCAAAATCAGATCCAGGTACTCCTGCGCGTCCTCAAATTCGTTGAATACCGTGGGCGTGCGCTGGCTGAGGATATCGCCTTCGGGCGACGTAATGCTGTCCACGATCATCAGGTTGTTCACCACGCCGCCGTTGCCAAGCGCCGCAACATAGCGGCTGACAGCCGCCGGTGTTACCGAGGTGATGGACTGGCCGATGGCAACCTGGATGGTCTGCGCACCGCCCCATTTGATATCGTTTAGGTATGTGTAGATATCACCGACCACCGATTGCAGGTACACCATCTCGCGCGTCATGTTCAGCTCTTCCATCAGGATGGGGCGGATGGATACAACCCAATCGGACTGCGCGGTGTTGACAGCCATATCCATCAGGCGTTTCACGCAGCGGTTCAGGCTTTCGTCGTCGTAAGTGATATTGCGGATAGCGCCCTGGTTTTTCAGGTGCTTTTTGACCTGGTTAAACACGATGATAGGCAGTGCGGTATCCTGTGAAGCCTCGTCCATTGACTTGGTGGGATCATACAGGCTGGTTTGGTTGCCGACCACGCTGCGCTCCTCACCCGGCAAGTCCACGCCGGTGCGGCTGGTAAGCCCGAATTCGGAGGCATACTGGTACAGCCTTGTCTCGCCAAGCCTTGCGCCCAGGGTGTAGAAGAAAAAGTTGCAGCTGTTGGAAATGCCCTGTACGATGGTCTGATTCTGGTGCTTGTAGCGCAGCGAGGCAGAGATCCAGCATTTTGGCGCGGTGCTCGCGTCGGTGGTATAAAGCATAAACAGCCCGCCGTCGTCAATGGTCTCGTCCGGCAGCAGCTCGCCCTCCATCAGCGCGGCCAGCGAAGGAACCATCTTGAAGATCGATCCCGGCATGGCGCGGGCATGGATATTGTAGTTCATCAAAATATTGCGGTCGTCGGACAGGATTTCCAGGCTCTCTTCCCCGCCCGCCACCAGCGCGTTGAGGTCATAGGTCGGGTAGTTGGCCATTGCCAGTACGCGGCCGTCCATATCGATAACCATCATAGCGGCGCGGTCAGCCAGATCCAACGGATATTTCTCCCAGTTTCGGGTTTCGATCACGTCGCGGTTTTCCTCCAGCCAGGAGTTAAGCATCAGCTTATCCTCCTCCGCTTCGCGTGTGGTCTCCACGTTTTCCGCCAGGGCACGCTCCGCCTGCTGCTGGTAGCTTGCATAGATCGTCAGCTTGACGTTGTTGCCGTCTTCCGGCTCCACATACTCCAGCTCGCGGGTAATCTTACCCACGTTATCGCGCTCTACCACACGGTAGCCCTGACGGGCGTCGTTGTTCTGCGTCAGCCAGTCCTCCATGGAGGACTCGATTCCGTCCAGGCCGATGGTGTCGGAATACTTATAGCCCTGCGGTTCCAGTTCCTCCCACTTGGCGGTGGACGGTATGGAGCCGATATACCCGATCACCTGCGCCGCCAGGGTGCTGCGCGGGTACACACGCTTTGTACCCACGGCGATTTCCAGCCCCGGCAGGTTCATGGAGCGGGTTTCGATCTCGATAACCGTTTCATAAGGCACGTCTTCGGCGATAACAACCGGTTGGGACAGATACAGGTTCATCTGCATTTCAGAGTAGACTGCCATGACCTTGAGCATCTTTTCCTCGTCCATGTCGTCGGGGATCTGATAGCGCTTGATCAGCTTTTCCATAGCGGCCGCCGCGTTGGGCACGCTGGCAACGGTAAAATAGTTGTTGTCGCGCCACTGCGTTTCGCGGGTCTGCAGCACCGCCTCCGATACGCCGGAGCCGAAGTTAAACTCCCAGTCGCCCTGTTCGCCTTCCATCACCTCGCCGGTTTCCGGATCCGTAACCTCCGCACGGCGGATGACAAAGTCCACACACAGCTCGCTTCCGTTTGCCTCGATAATATCAATGGCGTCGGAGATTGCCTGCGTAAAGTCCGCATAATCCGAGGAAGAATTCTGCGAAGCATCCCGATAAAACGTCACGTTATAGATTTTTTCATCCTTGGCAAGGATTACGGCGTCGGCGTCGGTAATCATGCCGCGGCTGCCGCGCAGATAAATTTTGGTCGTTCTGCGCGTTTCCGCAGTTTCGGTATAATCATCCCCCGAGTTCAGCTGCAGGTTTCCCAATCCGGTAAGCAAATACACAAACATCACAATCACGATACCTAAAAACGCAAGGTATCGCACAGGCAGATTGTAACCCTGCCTTGATATATCCCGTTTGCTTCTTCCGGCCATTATGTGTCCTTTCCCCGTCAGCTATCGCAGGCGTACCGCTTTTTTCAGCTTATTGGTGCCAAACCATGCGCGAATGGGAAATTGCAAGATTCCTGCCAGCAGCGCGGTGTAAAGCACGGACAGCAGTGCTCGGCTGTAGTGCCCCGCATTCATGCTGATCCCGCTTAAATATACATACAGCAGATTAACACTTTCAAACACGGCGGCGCTCACCGTGGCACACAGCATGGTGCGGATATGCGCCGGCAGCAGCAGCATCTTTTTGCCGGAGGTACGTTCTTCCTCAAGCCTGCGCTCGCTTTTATCCGCAAAGGCCAGCGCGCCCAGCATTGCGCAAACGGGATACAAAATCAGGTAGATATAATCCAGCGAAGGCACCATGATCTCCATCAGGTATCCCACTGCCAGTGACATCACAAAGGTATATTTGCGGCCCAGTGCAATGCTGATTATCGAAATCAGGGCAATGGCAATATTGGGCGCCACGCCCCCGATGGTAATCGCATGCGCCACCGTTGTTTGCAGCAGATATGCCAAAAACGTAAGGATGGCAAACTGAATGCCCTTTTTAATCAATCAGCATCATCCTCCACGGTCAGGTCCAGCGGTTGCGGCGTGGGCGTGGGTGTTGCGGTGGGCGGAAGGGTGTAGCTGTTGGTATTGGTATTCTCTTCGTCGCCGCTGTCGGGTACGTTATACTCTATGGAGTTCGTATCTCCCGAAGGTGTAGCCGTGACATAGATCACGCTGCCGTCCTCCTGCACAACCTCAAGGGTCGCTTCCTCGGTAGGCTCTGGCGTAGGCGCAAGCTGGAAGAAGTCGGAACCGATTTGAACCGTCGGGATCGGGCGCGCCGTTTCCAGCGCCACAAGCTCCAAATCCTCGCTGGTATCCTGCGCCTGCACCGCCTCGGCATCGGGCTGGTAACGCAGGATGATTACATACTCGATATGCTCAAAATCAGCAATCGGTTCCACCACAACATAGCTTTTATTGCTTTCCATGCCGCGGGTGGATTCCAGCACCGTGCCGATCGGGATGCCCTTGGGGAACGACATGCCGACACCCGACGTGACCACCGTATCGCCCGGACGCGGCAGGGTATCCTCCGGCAGATAATACATACGGCACATTGCGGTGCCGTCCACATCCAGCGTGCCGCGCACCGTGCCCTGATCGCGCGACGAGGAAATCAGCGCGGCAATGCTGGCGTCGCTGTCGATAATACTGCGCACGCTTGCCTTGGAAGCGGTAACGTTGTAGGTATACCCCACAAGCGCGCCGTCCATGGTAACGGCCATAAAATCGGTTACCCCGTCATTGGTGCCCTTGTTGACAGAAAAAACGGAAAAATAGTTGCCGCCGTCCCAGCCGATGACCGTTGCAACAATCGGGTTCATGCTTTCATTGACGGAAATCTCATCATACAGGTCTTCATATACGGACAGCTTATATTCCAGCTCGTCCGCCAGCATCGCCTGGTACACCAGCTGTTCGTTTTCCTGCTTGATCTCGTTATATGCGGTTTCCAGATTGGCACGCAGCTTCAGCGTGCGCAGATAATCCACAATCGAGTCCACCACGCTGGCTACCCCTGTTTGCAGCGGCGTAAGCACGGTGCTTACGGAGTTTTCCGGCACCTGCAGCACCTCGTTGCCCGTAATCAGCGCGAATAAATGCATACCCGCAAGCACAAGCAGACCAAACACCACCACAACGATCACGGCGCGCTTAAAAAACCGCCATTTCCGGGGATTGCGGTTAGGTGTTTTAGTTTCCGGCCTGTTGGTTTCCGGCTTTTTGCCGTCCATGCATCGTCCTCCGACTTAACTTTCTTTCAGAAAGCTCGAAAATCCCAGCTGTTCGAGCACATCAAAGTTCTCAATAATATTGCCAAGTCCCAGCACCGCGCAGTCGGCCGGCTCCTTGGCCAGCAGCACGGGGATACCCAGCTCGCTGGCAATCATCTGGTCCATGCCGTACAGCTGCGTCCCGCCGCCGGTGAGGTAGATTCCGTTGTGCATCACATCGGCGGTCAGCTCCGGCGGGGTTCGCTCCAGCAGCCACTTGATGGCGCTGAGGATGCCCATACAGGGATCGTGAATGGCTTCGTAAATCTGTGCCGAGGTGATCTCCGTCGTCTGCGGCAGGTTGGTAATCAGGTCACGGCCGCGGATGCGCGCCTTGCGCTCCTCGTTGATGGGCAGCGCCGCGCCCAGGTCCAGCTTTACTTCCTCGGCGGTGCGGTCGCCGATCAATATGTTGAACTCATGCTTGATATAGTTGATGATAGCTTCATCCATCTTCATGCCGCCCACGCGGATGGAGTGGCTGATCACCACGCCGCCCAGTGAGATGATCGCGATATCGGTCGTTCCGCCGCCGATATCCACCACCATGCAGCCGTTGGCGTCAAACACGGGCAGCCCGCTGCCAAGCGCCGAGGCAAACGGTTTTTCCACCAGATATACCTTTCGCGCGCCGGAGGCCTTGGCCGCTTCCAGCACGGCGCGGCGTTCGATGGGCGATATGGACGTCGGACAGGTGAGAAAGGTACGCGGCTTGAGCAGATAGCTGGAGCCGATCGCCTTGCGGATAAAATACTGGATCAGGATCTGTGCCATCTCAAAATCGTTGATGATGCCCTCACGCATCGGACGGATGGCCGTAATGCCCTCGGTGGTACGTCCCAGCATAATCTTGGCGTCGTCGCCTACCGCGCGGGGCCGCTGTTTGTGATCGCTGGTCACCACCACGATGGTTGGCTCATTGACAACAATTCCCTTGCCTTTTACATATACAAGCGTATTGCTGGTGCCCAGATCGATGCCCAAATCACGCGCCACAAATCCCATCCGCTACACTTCCGTTCTATCAATCAATCAATCAATCAATCAATCATTAAGCTTCGTAAAGGCCGGCGGCTTGCAGCAGCTCGGCCACCGTGCACAGGGGCAAGCCGATCACATTGGTCGGGCTGCCGTCGATCCGTTTTATAAAAATGCTGCCTGTGCCCTGCATGGCATAGGCGCCCGCCTTGTCCATAGGCTCCTCGGAGGCAGCATAGCGGGCCAGCTCCGCATCGCCGATCGTGCGAAACAGCACATTGGTCGTCACCACCTGCTGGCGAACCGCACCGTCCGGCGTATGCAGGCAAACGCCCGTATGTACCTGGTGCCATCGGCCCGACAGGGTTTTAAGCATTTGGGCGGCTTCGGCATGGGTGTTCGGCTTACCGAGAATAAGCGTGTCCAGGCAGACCAGCGTGTCCGCCGAAAGCACCGGATACCCGGGGTGGCCGGAAAACACATCCAGTCCCTTTTGCCTGGCCAGCAGCCGCACCTGCTCCATACCGCTGCCCTGCGCATCCTCGGGTGCGGTGGATGGGATAATCGTGAACGGAATCCCGAAATATGCCATCAGCTCCCGCCTGCGCGGCGAGGCCGATGCCAGAATGATCCGCGCCTTCGGCAGCGCTGTTTTCATACCCTATCCCCTTCCATAAAAGCGCAGAGCTTGACAGTGCATTATACCATATCGGGAAATGAGCGTACACCCCCGATTGAATTTGTTGCATACAATGCAAGGCGCCCGCGGCCGTTTGCTGCGCTGCAAAAACGCTGAAACCGCCTTATCACAGGCGGTTTTCAGCGGCTTCGATATTAGGATGCATCAAGGCTGTTTCGTGCCCCGCATCACCAGATAGCTCAGCGGAAGGCTGGCAATGCCGGCGGTGAGCTGCAGCGCGTCCCAGTTGTTTTCGATAAAGCGGAGAATATCGTTGATAATCTGCAGCCATTTCATTCCCAGCAGCATAATCTGCCCCTGATTATTGCTGTTGATTACCTCCAGCGCGTCACGCACGGTGGGGATCAGCATCAGGATGATAAACAGCAGCGGAATACCGATGGTCAAGCTGATGGTCAGCGCCCGAAAACGGCGCAGCATACACGCATAGAAGTACAGGATGGACGTCCACTCCACCGTGTACAACAGCAGATTGGGCAGCCTTTTCAGCCCCTCGGTCAGCTCGGTGGCGTACACAGAGGAAGACATGCTGAAATACTGTGGAATCAGGCTTGCCAGCGGAAACAAAAGCGCGGCGATCGCCATATTCAGCAGCATCGTGCACAGCAAAAGCCCTACCATGCCTGCCAGCAGCCCCAGCTCGTTGCCCAGCCACACCGCGGTGCGCGATGTGCCAAACCGCAGCAGGAACCGCGACGAACGCCCCGCTGTAAGGATGCCCGTCACAAGCGCCGCAAAGAACACGATCTCGAAATTTGCACGGATTCCGTCAAACGGATACTGGCCGCCGGTAATGGCCGGTGTCAGCAGCGATAATAGCTGCGTGGCAAGCACGATCAGCATCGCCCAGATCACAAGCCTGCCGACGGACTTTATATGATAGCGCAGCACGCCCTTGAGGCGTGAATCGCGCACCCATTCAGCCATTGCGCTCCGCCTCCTTTGCCTCGGTAAGAAACACAAACAGCCGCTGCAGCCCAATGGGCGCGGTGCGTACGCGTGCGTCACCCTGAATGCGCGCAATGGTTTCCGCGTCCAGCTTCATGTGCCGCACCAGCGTACCCGCCAGCTCTTCTTCCTTGAGCAGATCGCCGTCCGCCGTAAGCTCCCGCACCACGTCGGCGTCGCCGGATACGCTTAAATAGCCGGCCTGCAGCTCCTGTACCGTGCCTTTGCACAGCAGATGCCCGTCGTCAATCATCACGGCATAGTCCAGCGCCCGTGCCACCTCGTCAATCAGATGGGTGGAAATGAGAAAGGTGCGGTTTGGATCCTTCTGTTTTTCTTCCAGCAGCAGATCATAAAACCGTTCGCGCATTACCGCGTCCAGGCCAAGGCTCGGTTCGTCGATAATCGTAAACGGCGCGTTGCTTGCCAACCCCATAGCAAGCATCAGGCCGGTCTGCATGCCGCGGCTGAAGGTTTTCACCCTGCGGTTTTGCGGCAGCTCGAACCGCTTTACAAGCTCCAGCGCCAGCGCGTTATCCCATGCGGGAAACAGACCGCCGCACACATAGAAAATATCTTTGATTTTCGCAAGCTTGCCAAAATCCGGCGTATCGCCGATAATGCACAGCTGCCCCAACGCTTTGGCATGATCCCATACCTTTTGATCGTTGATGCGCACACTGCCCGTGCTGGGCTTGAGCATGCCGCCCACAATGCGCAGCAGCGTGGATTTTCCCGCGCCGTTGCGCCCCAGCAGGCCGACGATCTTCCCTTTGGGGATGGCAACGTCCAGGTCTTTGAGCGCCTGTGTTTTGCCAAAGGACCGACTGACGCCGCTGACCTGCAAAATATTCGTATCCATTCGTTTCTCCCTTTGCGTATGGGGGACAGATTATTTGACGATGAGGTTGCACAGGCGGCCGGGCACAAAGATCAGCTTGACGATCTTGTTGTCCCCCACCAGCGCCCGGACCTGTTCGTTGTCGGGCAGCTCTTTGGCGGCCTGGTCTCTGGTCATGTCAGGATCAATCATGATACGTCCGCGCACCTTGCCGTTGATCTGGATGGCAATTTCAATCTCGCTGCGCTTCATGGCCGCTTCGTCGTACGTGGGCCATGGCTCAAAGGTCATACCGCAGCCAAAGCCCATCTTCTCCCACATCTCTTCGCAGATATGCGGGGCCACGGGATAGAGCAGCAGCAGCAGCGTGTGCAGTTCGTCCTTTGTGCAGCCGCCCTGAGCGTAAAATTCGTTGACCAGCGTCATCATCTGCGCGATGGCGGTGTTGTACTTCATGGCTTCGTAGTCGTCGCCGACCTTTTTGATGGTCTCGTGCATCAGCGGTACAAGCGGCTTTTGATAGCCTTTGCCGTCCTTGATCATATCCATCAGCCGCCATACGCGATCCAAAAAGCGGCGGCAGCCGCGCGCACCGTTGGTGCTCCACGGGATGGCCTGATCAAACGCGCCCATAAACATTTCAAACAAGCGGGTCGCGTCCGCGCCAATATCGGCCACGCACTCGTCCGGATTGATGACGTTGCCGCGCGACTTGGACATCTTTTCGCCGCCCTCGCCCAGCACCATGCCATGGCTGGTACGCTTTTGGTAGGGCTCCTTGCAGGGCACAACGCCGATGTCGTAAAGGAATTGATGCCAGAAGCGGCTATACAGAAGGTGCAGCGTGGTATGCTCCATTCCGCCGTTGTACCAGTCGACATTCATCCAATATTTCAGCGCGTCGTAATCGGCAAACACTTTGTCGTTATGCGGGTCGCAATAGCGCAGGAAATACCAGCTCGACCCCGCCCAGTTAGGCATGGTATCCGTTTCGCGCTTGGCGGGACCGCCGCACTTGGGGCAGGTGGTATTTACCCAGTCCGTCATCTTGGCCAACGGGCTTTCACCGGTGTCGGTAGGCTCGTAATCCTCCACCGTGGGCAGCACCACCGGCAGCTGATCCTCGGGGATGGGCACGGCGCCGCAATGCGGGCAATGCACCACGGGAATGGGTTCGCCCCAGTAACGCTGACGGCTGAACACCCAGTCGCGCAGCTTATAATTGATCTTTTTCTCGCCCAGGCCTTTTTCCACCAGCCAGGCAATGATCGTTTTCTTGGCGTCGGCTACCTTCAGGCCATTCAAAAAATCGCTGTTGACCAGAATACCGTCCTGCACGTCGGTATAGGCTTCATTGGTAATGTCGCCACCCGCGATGACCTCGATAATGGACAGGTTAAACACTTTGGCAAATTCGTAGTCGCGCGTATCATGCGCAGGCACGGCCATGATCGCGCCGGTGCCGTAGCTCATCAGCACGTAATCGCTGACCCAGATGGGGATATTCTTCCCGTTCACGGGATTGACCGCATACAGGCCGTTAATCTCCACGCCTGTCTTGTCCTTGTTCATTTCGGTGCGTTCAAAGTCGCTCTTGCGGGCGGCGGCGTCACGATAGGCAATCACTTCATCAAAGTTTTTGATGTCCGCTTTGTACGTGTCAATCAGCGGATGCTCGGGGCTGACAACCATGTAGGTTGCGCCAAACAGCGTATCCGGACGCGTGGTAAACACGCGCAGCTTTTCGTCCTTGCCCACGATCTGAAAATCGACCTCCGCGCCTTCCGAACGCCCGATCCAGTTGCGCTGCTGGGTTTTAACCTTCTCGATAAAGTCCACATCATCCAGCCCGTCGAGCAGCTTTTGCGCGTACTCGGTGATGCGCAGCATCCATTGGCTCTTCACCTTGCGCACCACTTCGCCGCCGCAGCGCTCGCACACGCCGCCGACGACCTCTTCGTTGGCAAGGCCGCATTTGCAGCTGGTGCACCAGTTGATGGGCATTTCCTGCTTGTAGGCCAAGCCGTGCTCCAGAAGCTTGAGAAAAATCCATTGCGTCCACTTATAGTACTTCGGATCGGTCGTATCCACCTCGCGGGTATAGTCAAAGGAAAACCCGAGCTTTTGCAGTTGGGTGCGGAAATGCGCGATATTTTCCTTGGTTACCTTGGCGGGATGCACATGGTTTTTGATCGCATAGTTTTCCGTAGGCAGGCCAAACGCGTCGTACCCGATGGGGAACAGTACATTGTAGCCTTCCATGCGGCGCTTGCGGCATATGATATCCATCGCCGTATTGGAGCGCGGATGCCCCACGTGCAGCCCTGCACCGCTGGGATACGGAAACTCGATCAGGCCGTAAAACTTTTTCTTGTCGGACGGATAAACAGCGTTGAACGTGCCTTCCTCCGCCCATTTTTTCTGCCATTTTGCCTCAATGGCTGCAGGATCATACGGTTGGAATTCTGTATCTTGCATTTTGAAAAACTCCTCACATCGCTATAGCTTCGTTATTCCGGATCAATCTGCATCATGCTCACATACTGCTCCAGCATATTGATGCCGATGGACAGGCGCTCCAGCGTTTCTTCCCTGCCCAGCAGGTATGCGATCTCCGTAGCACCGCCCGGCGTGGACGGCTGCCCCGAAAGCGCAACGCGTACCGGCCACATCACCTGTCCGGTTTTCAGCCCATGCTCGGTGGCCAACCCCATCAGACATTCCTTGACCGATGCCTCGGAAAAGTCCGCAAGGGCCGCCACCGGTGTAAGGACGAGCTTAAGCACCTTAAGGCTGAGCGCGGGATTGGTTTTCATCTTCCTATGGGAATACAGATCAATTTGATATACCGGCAGCTCCGCAAGGAAGCGCACCATATCCGGCACACGGTTAAAGACCTCGGTGCGGGATTGCATCAGCCCGGCCAAATAGCGATAGTCGATGTTTTTACCCTGAAGCACCTGATCAAACCACGGGGTCACTTCGGTCAAATACGCTTCAAAATCCATCTTCTTGATATACTCGGCGTTGAACCACACCAGCTTGTCGGTATTGAAGATCGCGGGCGACTTGGACAGGCCGTCCACGTCGAACGCTTCCACCAGCTCGGGAAGGGTGAAAAACTCACGGTCGTCCTTGGGCGCCCAGCCGAGCAGCGCGATAAAGTTGATGATCGCGTCGCGCACATAGCCCTCGTTGAGCAAGTCTTCAAACCCCGGGTCCCCGCGCCGCTTGGAAAGCTTGCGCGTGGAATCCTTCATCACTACCGGCAGATGCATATAGATGGGCGGCTGCCAGCCGAACGCCTCATACAGCAGGTTGTACTTGGGTGTGGAGCTCAAGTACTCCACCCCGCGGATGACATGCGAAATTGCCATCAGATGATCGTCGATCACATTGGCAAAGTTATACGTCGGCAGGCCGTCGGCCTTGATCAGCACATTGTCGTCCAGAATGGCGCACTCGGTTTCCACATGTCCAAACAGCAGATCCTCAAAGCTGGCCACGCCCTTTGTGGGGATATTCTGGCGGATCACGTAAGGCTCTCCGTTTTCCATGCGCCGCTTGGCTTCATCCTTGGGGATATTGAGGCAATGCTTGTCGTACTTAAACTGCCCGCCCTGCGCGGTCACGTCATCGCGGCGTTTTTGCAGCTCTTCCTTGGTGCAAAAGCAAGGATAAGCCGCGCCGGTTTCGATCAGCTGCATGGCGTAGGGCAGGTATAAATCTTTTCGCCGGCTTTGAATGTACGGCCCGAAGGATCCGCCCACATCCGGGCCTTCGTCATAGTCAAGCCCCGCCTTGTGCAGGCTTTGGTAGATCAGCTCCACCGCGCCGGCCACCTCGCGCTCCTGATCGGTATCCTCGATCCGCAAAATGAACTTGCCGCCGCGCTGCTTGGCAAACAGGTACGCATAAAGCGCCGTGCGAAGCCCGCCCAAGTGCATATAGCCAGTCGGGCTGGGCGCAAAGCGCGTTCGAATATCAGCCATTGTTTGATCCTTTCACCACTTTTTTAAACGTATCCCGCAGCCCCACGATGTGGTTAAACACCGGCAGGACATCGGTGGAATCCTTATCTTTGCAGAAGTATCCCATGCGCAGGAACTGGAATTTATCGCCTGCCTTGGCATCGGCCAGCGAGTTTTCCATATAGCCGCGGCACACCTCCAGGCTGTTGGGGTTAAGCTTGTCAAGGAAATCCTTCTTGCCTTCGGTTTCCTCTTCGTTGTCCTCCATCAGCAGGGGCTCGTACATACGCACTTCCACGGGCAGGCTATCGGTCGCGCTCACCCAGTGCAGCGTGCCCTTTACCTTGCGCAGCGCGCCTTCGCTGCCATTGCGCGATGACAGATCCACCGTGCAGTATACGCACGTTACATTGCCATCCGCATCCTTATCGCAGCGCTCGGCTTTGATAATGTATGCGCTCTTAAGCCGCACCTCGCCGCCGATAAACAGGCGGAAATACTTGCGCGCGGGGACCTCCATGAAGTCCTCCTGCTCGATATACAGCTCTTTGGTAAAGGTTACCGTACGCTCGCCCATCTCGGGATGCCCGGGATGGTTTTCAATCGCCAGCTCGTCGGTCTTATCCTCCGGCCAATTGGTCAGCACCACCTTCAGGGGGTGCAGCACCGCCATGGCGCGCGGCGCGGTCTCGCTCAGGGAATTGCGCACACAATGCTCCAGCAGCGCGAAATCCACTTCGCTGTCGGCCTTTGCCAGCCCGATGCGGTCGATAAAATCGCGGATCGCCTCGGGCGTATATCCGCGGCGGCGCATGGCGCACAGCGTAGGCATGCGGGGATCGTCCCAACCGGCAACAATGCCCTTTTCTACCAGCGTGCGCAAATAACGCTTGGACATGATGGTGCGCGTCAGGTTCAGGCGGCTGAACTCGATCTGCCGCGGCCTGCCGGGCAGCATATCCTTGGCATGCTCCACTACCCATTCGTACAGCACGCGGTGATCTTCATATTCCAGCGAGCACAGGCTATGGGTTACACATTCAATCGCGTCGCCGATCGGGTGGGAAAAATCGTACATCGGGTAGATGCACCATTCCTTGCCCGTACGGTGATGCTCTTTAAACAAAATGCGGTACATGGCCGGATCGCGCATATTCATGTTCGGGCTGGCCATATCGATCTTCATGCGCAGTATCATGCTGCCCTCGGCATGCTTACCGGCCTTCATTTCTTCGAACAGAAGCAGGTTTTCTTCCACGGAGCGATCGCGATACGGGCTGTTTTTGCCCGGCTCGGTCAGCGTGCCGCGGTTTTCCCGCACCTCTTCGGCGGTCTGCTCGTCCACATAGGCCAAGCCGCGCTTAATCCAGTCCACGGCGATGTCATAGCACGCTTGATAATACTGGCTCGCGAAAAACAATCCGCCCTTCCAGTCAAACCCGAGCCAGTGGATATCTTCTTTGATGCCTTCCACAAACTCGACTTCTTCCTTGGCGGGGTTGGTGTCGTCAAAGCGCAGGTTGCACAGCCCGCCGTAGTGCTCCGCCGTTAAAAAGTCCGCGGCAAGTGCCTTACAGTGGCCAATGTGCAGATATCCGTTGGGTTCCGGCGGAAAACGGGTGTGAACGCTTTGGAAACGCCCGCTCTCCAAGTCTTCATCAATGAAATCCCAGATGAAATTCGTTTTGTTTACGGGTGCTTCCATACTGTTCCCTTCCTTTCCCAGTTTTGATACCATCGTATTATATCGGGAAAACCATGGATTGACAAGCCATCTGCACATTATGTTTTTTTGATTGACAAGGCCGCGGTACGTAATTATACTGATCATGAAAACAGAATACCGGATCTCGGTTGAAGGCTTGGGGAGAGAACGGCATCGCCGCCGCCGAAGGTGCAAAACCGCATAAGCTCTCAGGCAAAAGGACCCACGCCCGACGAAACTCTGGAAAGCATCCGTAATATATACGGATGCACCGAAGAGGCAATCCGCTTTGCGGAGAAACTTTCAGGTAAGGATACAGAGGCGCAGAACAGCCTGTTCTGTGGCCTTTTCTGTTTCCGGAAAGGAGTGTTTCGATGACCGGATCCCTAAGCAAAACCCCGCTGTACAACAAGCATGTGTACTATGGCGGCAAAATGGTGCCGTTTGCGGGGTACGAGCTGCCCGTGCAGTATAACGCGGGCGTGA